>NZ_MLCO01000050.1 GCF_001982615.1 Teichococcus deserti
CAGCCGGGCGGTCGGGATCACGGCCAGCGCCGCCGCTCCGGCCTGCACCAGGAAATCCGGCACCAGCGAGATCGGCACGGCGATGTCATGCTTGATGCTGGCGCCCTCGAATTGCTGGCTGTCAACCAGGGCTTCACGCAGGTGCCAGAGGGAGGCAGCCTGAGCGCTGCTCTCGGCGATGGTGCCGTCGAGGACCAGTCCCTGCTCCATCGCCGCCTCCAGCAGCGCCTCCAAGGTCGCGCGCAGCGACCCGTCGGCGGCGCCGGACATTTCCAGCAGCACATACCAGGGCGCCGGCGCCGACAGCGGATCGACGCCGCCGCCGAACCGGCAGGAGATCTCGACGCCGAAGCGCTGGATCAGCTCGAAGGCCGAGAGCGTGCCGCCCGACAGCCGCTGCGCCAGGGCATAGAGGCCGATGGCGGCGGCAGCGTCCGGCAGCGCCAGGAAGGCAGTCTGCACCTCCTCCGGCCTGGGGAAGAGGCGCAGCACGGCGGCGGTGACCACGCCCAGCGTCCCCTCGGCGCCGATGAACAGCTGCTTCATGTCGTAGCCGGTATTGTCCTTGCGCAGCGCGCGCAGCCCGTCCCAGATCTCGCCGTCGGGCAGCACCACCTCCAGCCCCAGCACCAGGTCGCGGGTATTGCCGTAGCGCAGCACCTGGATGCCGCCGGCGTTCGTGGAAATATTGCCGCCGATCATGCAGCTGCCGCGGGCGCCGAGATTGATCGGGAAGAGCAGCCCCTCGGCCTCGGCGGCGCGGTGGATGTTCTCCAATATGCAGCCGGCCTGGACCGTCATGGTCATGGCCTTGGCGTCCAGCGCGAGGATGCGGTTCAGCCGCTCCAGGCTGATCAGGACGGGCGGCGGGCCCTCCTGGCTGGTGGTGCCGCCGACCAGGCCGGTGCGGCCGCCCAGCGGGATCACCGGCAGGCGCGCGGCATGGCAGAGCCGCAGCACCCCGGCCAGCTGGTCGCGATCGGCCGGGCGGGTCACCAGTGCGGCGCGGCCTGGAAAGAGCTTCCGGGGTTCTTCCAGATAGGGCGCCTGGTCGCGCGCGTCCTCGACCACGCCACGGGGGCCGAGCAGGCTGCGGATGGCAGCGAGGGCGGCTTCGGTGGTCATGACGGCGTCACCCACGGGCGGCCACCGCACGCTCGACGCGGCGGACCAGCAGGTCGAGCTCGGCCTGATGGCGGGCGGTCAGCTTCGGGCCGGGCTGGCGCATGGTGGCATGCCGGATGGCGCCGCGCCGGCGCAGCACCTCCTTGCGGGCGGCAACGCCCCAAAAACCCTGGGCCTCGTAGTTCAGCAGCGGCAGGTAGCAATCGAAAAGGTCATGCGCCGCCTCGACCTCGCCCTTCTGGTGCAGCCGCCAGACGCCCGAGAGCATCTCGGGATGGGAGAAGCCGGCCATCGGCCCGTCGATGCCGCGGCCGAGCTCCTGCGGCAGATAAAGGCCGTTGTTGCCGGTGAGGATGGCGACGCGCCGCCCTCCGCCGGCGCGCAGCCGGGAGATTTTCTCGAGGCTGGGCAGGTCCTCCTGCTTGACCACCTGGATCTGCGGATGCGCCTCGATCAGCTTCAGGATCGAGGGCACCGACATCCAGACGCCGGTCGAGCCCGGGAAGTCCTGCAGCACGACGGGGACATCGCCGATCAGGCCAAAGACGGTGGCGAAATAGGAAAGAAGCTCCTCCTCCGTCCGCAGCCCGGCGGGGGGCGCGATCATCACGCCGGCGGCGCCCAGATCCATCGCCTGGGCGGTCAGCTGGGCCAGCTGCGCCGTGCCCGGATTGCTGACGCCGACGATCACCGGCTTGCCCGCGGCGCCCGCGATGAAGCGGCGGGTGACCAGCTCGGCCTCGGCGGCGGTCAGCTTGCCGCCCTCGCCGCTGACGCCGCCGACGACGAAGCCGTCCGCGCCATGCTTCAGATAGAAGGCGACCAGGCTGTCGATGCTGGCGGCATCCACCGCGCCGCGGTCGTCGAAGGGCGTCTGCGCGATGATGTGGCTGCCCTGGATCTCATGAAGCATGCCGCAGCGTTTCCTCGTTGTTCTGTTCGTCGGTCAGGGGCGCCAGCAGGCCATCGCCGAAATCCTCGCCCAGCATGCCGCGCAGATGGCGCAGGTTGCGGGCGATCAGCCGCTGCACCGCCTCGGCCGCCGCCTCACCGTCGCGCCGCTCCAGGCAGAGCAGCAGCGCCTCGTGATAGGGCAGCGTCGACGCGGTGGCGTCGGGATGCCGCGAGGACAGCGAGAAACCCAGCTTCAGAAGCTGCTGCAGCGCCCCGCGCAGCTGGCACAGGAACTGGTTGTGCGAGGCCAGCAGCACCGCGGTGTGGAAGCCGGCATCGGCCAGCGCATAGTCTTGCTCGCTGCCCAGCGAGGCCTCCATGCGGCGGAAGGCCAGGCGGATATTGGCCAGGTCCTCGGCGGTGGCGCGATGGGCGGCCAGGCGTGCCGCCTCCGGCTCGATGATGCGGCGCAGCTCGACCAGATCGGCCAGGGTCGCGCGGTTCAGGTCGCTGCCGGCATGCCATTCCAGCACCTGCGGGTCGAGCAGCGCCCAGTTGTCGCGCGGCAGCACGCGGGTGCCGATGCTGGGGCCGACCGAGACCATGCCCTTGGCCGCCAATGCCTTGATGGCCTCGCGCAGCACCACCCGGCTGACGCCGCAGCGCTCGGCCAGCAGCGGCTCGCTGGGCATGGGGCCGACCGGCATCTGGCCGGTGGCGATCTGCCGCCCCAGCGTGTCCACCACCTGGCCATAGAGGTTCTTGAACCGCGCCACGCCGTTTCCCCACCCTCGTCCGAAGGTATGATGATAAGACAGGGCTGGCAACAGGCAGGCGTAGCCGTCCGCGGCCCGGCCTCATGGCCGGCAAACCCGACGACTTCCACCAGGCGGTAGCTAAGCCGGCGGATATGGTGAAACCATTCCCTTCCGGCGGCAAGAGGAGGACCTAGATGACCTTCCCCGGATTGATCAGCCCCTGAGGGTCGAGCGCCGCCTTCAGCCGCTGCATCAACGCGATCTCGGCCGGCGTGCGGACATAGCCGAGATACGGCTTCTTGGTGAGGCCGATGCCATGTTCGGCCGAGACCGTGCCGCCAAACGTCCTGACGACATCGTAGACGATCTCGACGATGGCGTCACGCGGCTGCGGCACCGCGCCGGGAAGGCAAGCCACGATATGCAGGTTGCCGTCGCCGATATGGCCGTAGAACAGCGCCACCACGCCGGGCAGCGCCGCCTCCAGCGCCGACTTGCACTGGACCACGTAGTCGTCCATGGCGCCGACCGGCAGGCCGATATCGAAGGGCTCGTGCGGGCCCAGCACCTGGGGGAATTCGGCGCAGGCGTCGCGCACCCGCCAGAAGGCCTTCACATCGGCGATCGACTGGGCCACCGCCGCATCGACCACCACGCCCGCCTCGGCCTGGGTCTCCAGCCAGGACTGGAAGCGGGGGGCGTCGATCGCCTCCTCCATGCCCTGGGCCTCGACCAGCACGTAGAAGCCGTGGCCGCTGCCCACCGGGCTGCGCACCCCCGGCACCTGGCGGGTGACGACGTCCCAATAGTCGGGCCACATCACCTCGAAGGCCGAGAGCAGCGGCCCCAGCCCGCGCCGGGCGCCGGCCAGCAGGTCCAGCACCTGGTCGTAGCGGTCCAGCGCGCAGAGCGCCGCCATGGTGCAGCCCGGCTTCGGGAACAGCCGCAGCACCACGCGGGTGATGATGCCGAGCGTGCCCTCCGCCCCGATGAACAGGTGCTTCAGGTCATAGCCGGCATTGTTCTTCAGCATCTTGTTGAGGTTGCCGACCACGGTGCCGTCGGCCAGCACCGCCTCCAGCCCCAGCACCATCTCCCGCGCCATGCCGTAGCGGATGACGCGGTTGCCGCCGGCATTGGTCGACAGATTGCCGCCGATGGCGCAGGACCCGCGGGCGCCGAGGTCGAGCGGGATGAAGAACCCGGCCTCGTCGGCGGCCTGCTGGATCGCCTGCAGCGGCGTCCCCGCCAGCACGGTCATGCTGGCGGCCGCCGGGTCGATCTCCAGGATGCCGGTCATCCGCTCCAGCGACAGGGCGATGCCGCCCTCCTCCGGCCGGGCGCCGCCGCAGAGGCCGGTCAACCCGCCCTGCGGCACCAGCGCGCGGCCATGTTCTCCGCAGAGCCGCATCGCGGTGGCGACGCCCGCCGTGTCGGTCGGGCGGATCACCAGCGCCGGGCGTTGCGGCGGCAGGGTGGACCAGTCCTTCTCGTTGCGGGCGGGGACATCGGCCCCCGCCAGCACCGCGGCCGGGCCCAGCGCCTGGCGCAGGGCCTCGACCAGGGCCTGCATCAGCGGCCGGCCTTGAAGGACTGGTAGTCGGCCCAGGCATTGCGCGCGGAATCGCGCAGCATGGCGCCGTCATGCGGCCCGACCACCAGCTTGTAGCCGCGCTTGAACAGGCTGCGCCAATCGGCGCCCGCATTCGGCACCGTGCCCATCGGCTTGCCGGAGGCGAGGATGACGTCCTCGAGCTTCGTCACCACGCGGCGCACTTCCGGATGGTCCAGCTGCTCCATGTAGCCGAGCGAGCAGGCAAGGTCGTTGACGCCGATGAAGACGACGTCGATGCCGTCCAGCGCGCAGATCTTCTCCGCCTGCTCCGCCGCCGCCCCGCTCTCGATCTGCAGGATGACCAGGGTCTCGTCCTTGGCGGCATGGGCATAGCCGGTCTCCAGCCCGTAGCGCGAGCCGCGCACCACGCTGGCGGCATAGCCGCGGGTGCCGTGCGGCGGATAGCGGCAGGCGCGGATGGCGGCCAGCGCCTCCTCGGCATTCTCGACCGAGGGGATCATGATGGAATTGCCGCCGGCATCGAGGATGCGCTTCAGCCAGACCTGGTCGTTCCAGGGGGCGCGGACGATGCAGGGCGTTCCGCCGGCTTCCGCCGCGCGCAGCGAGTCCACCGCCTGGCTGAGCTCGCCCAGGCCATGCTCGTGGTCGATGACCAGGAAGTCATAGCCGATATGGCCCATGATCTCGGCATTGACCGTGGCGCCGGTGCCGACCCAGGCGCCGTAGACCTGCTCGCCCGCCGCCAGGCGAGCCTTCAACACATTCTTGGGCAACTTTGTTTCTCCAGGGCGTGGCCAGGGTTTCGCGGCGGGACGCATCCCGCCGCGCGTCTCATTCCTTCACCGCCCCGGTGAGGGAGGAAACGTAGTAGTCGACGAAGAACGAATAGAAGATCGCGACCGGCAGCGAGCCGAGCAGCGAGCCCGCCATCAGCGCGCCCCACTGGTAGACGTCGCCCTGAACCAGCTCCGTCAGGATGGCCACCGGCACCGTCTTGTTCTCGGACGAGGAAATGAACGCGAGGGCGTAGATGAACTCGTTCCAGGACAAGGTGAAAGAAAAAATGCCCGCGCTGATCAGGCCGGGGACGGCCAGCGGCAGGGTGATCTGCCGCAGGATCTGCAGCCGGGTGGCGCCGTCGATCAGCGCGCATTCCTCCAGCTCATAGGGGATCGACTTGAAATAGCCGATCAGCAGCCAGGTGCAGAAGGGGATCAGGAAGGTCGGATAGGTCAGGATCAGCGCCATCGGGCTGTCGAACAGCCCGAGCTGGAAGACCATGGTCGCCAGCGGGATGAACAGGATCGAGGGCGGCACGAGATAGGCGATGTAGATCGCCAGCCCGACATAGGCCGAGCCCTTGAAGCGCAGCCGCTGGATCGCATAGGCCGCCAGCACCGAGGAGACCAGCGACAGCACCGTCGAGCAGACCGCCACCAGCATGGTGGTGAACAGCCAATGCGGATAGCTGGTCTCGAACAGCAGCTTCTTGATGTTCGCCAGCGTCGGCGCCGCCACCCAGAACGGGTTGAAGTTCTTGTAGTCGTAGAGCTCGGCGTTCGGCTTGAACGTCGTGATCGTCATCCAATAGAAAGGGAACAGCAGGATGAAGACAAAAATCAGTAGCGGGACATAGACGGTCACCACCCGGCGCTGGCGGGACTGCCAGGAGAGCAGAGCGCTGCCGTCATCGGCGGTCGCGGCCTTAGTCATTGGCTTCTCCCTGCTGCCACTTGCGGCGAGCCAGCGCGAAATAGCTGAAGAGGGTGGCGAGGATCAGGAAGGGGATCATCGAGACCGCGATCGCCGCGCCCTCGCCCAGCTGCCCGCCCGGGATGCCGCGCTGGAAGGCCAGCGTCGCCATCAGATGCGTCGAGTTGATCGGCCCGCCGCGGGTGATGGCATAGACGAGCTGGAAGTCGGTGAAGGTGAACAGAACCGAGAAGGTCAGCACCACCGCCAGGATCGGCATCAGCAGCGGCGCCGTGATCCGGGTGAAGCGCTGCCAGCTCGAGGCGCCGTCCAGCAGCGCCGCCTCATACAGCGAGGGCGAGATGGTCTGCAGCCCCGCCAGCAGGCTGATGGCGACGAAGGGAATCCCGCGCCACACATTGGCGAAGACCAGCGACCACCGCGCATGCCAGGGCGTGCCGAGGAAGTCGATATAGGTGTCGCGCCACCCCAGCACGTCGACGAGGATGTAGGAGATGATCGAGAACTGGGCGTCGAACATCCACCAGAAGGCGATGGCGGACAGCACCGTCGGCACGATCCAGGGCAGCAGGATGATGGCGCGCAGCAGCGACTTGAACGGCACGTTCTCGTTCAGCAGCAGCGCCAGCCACAGCCCCAGGCCGAATTTCAGCACCGTCGCGACCGTGGTGTAGAAGACCGTGTAGAACACCGCCCCCCAGAAGACCCAGTCATACCAGAGGGATTCGAAATTCTCGAAGCCGACGAACACGCCGCCGCGGCCGATATGCGTGTCGGTGAAGGCCAGCCAGATGCCGAGCCCCAGCGGATACGTCAAGAAAACCATCAGCAGGCCGAGCGCCGGCGTCAGGCAGGCGATGATCAGGAAGGTCTTGGAATCCAGCAGCCGCGCCAGCCAGCCCTGGTTGATCTGCGGCCGCCGCCAGTTGGTCGCCGGCGGCAGGTCCTGGCCGCGCGGGGCCGAGGGTGAGCTTGCGGACATTCAGTCAGTCTCCCTGACCGACAGCTTCGGGCAAGCCGGCCGCGGGGTCTCCCCCGCGGCGGCATCAAGGCGCGCCATCAAGCGCTCAGCGGTAGTAGCGGCGGGCGCGGCGCTCGGCCTCGCGCACCGCTTCCTCCGGCGTCGACTGGCCGGAGGAGGCGGCGGCGAACATCTGCACCACCACGTAATCCGCCGCCACCGACCCCGAGGCCTGGCTGATCGGCCCCTTGTAGCCCGACCAGAACTCCACCGTGTTGGTGTCGCGATAGACGGCGAGCTTCGGATCGCCCTTCCACACCTGGCTCTCGGCATAGGCGGCCAGCGGATGCGACCAATAGCCGCCGCAGCCGGTCAGCCAGGTGTCGTATTGCTCGGCTTCCATCATGAAGCGCAGATATTCCTTGGCGGCATTGGGGAAGCGCGTGTGCTTGAACACCATGGCGTTCAGCAGCAGCACGTTCTCGGCCATCTTGCCGCCAGGGGCGAAGGGCATGCGCGCCATGCCGGTATCCTCGGCGATGGCGGCGGTCTTCGGGTCGTTCTTCAGCGAGAAATACATGGAGACGCCGTTCTGCGTCAGCCCGATCTCGCCCGCCGCATAGGCGCGGTTGTTGTTGATGTCGCCCCAGGACAGCGTGCCGGGGATGAAGGTCTGGTACAGCTCCTTGGCATATTTCAGCGCATTGAGCGTCTGCGGGCTGTTGATCGCGACCTTGCCGGACTCGTCGACCACCATGCCGCCATGGCTCCACAGCAGCCAGTTGCAATAGGCATTGCCGTCGCCCACCGCATTGCCCAGCGCGAAGCCGGCCGGATGGCCGTTCTTCTTCAGCGCCTGGCAGGCCTTGAGGAAATTCTCGTGGTCGGTCGGCAGGCTGTCATAGCCCGCCTCCTTCAGCCAGGAGATGCGGTAGACGCAGGGGCCGCCCGAGCCGCCCATCGGCAGCGCCACCCACTGCTCCGTGCCCCACTTCTTGCCGAAGCGCTGCGGCAGCGCCAGCCAGCCGCCATACTTCTGGCCGAGATAGCCGGCGAGCTCGGTGAGATCGAGCACCTTGTCGGCATAGATATGCGGGTCGTCGGCCCAGGCCACCACCACGTCGGGGCCGGCGCCGGTATTGGCGGCGACTGCGGTCTGCGGGCGGAGGTCCTCCCAGCCGGCAAAGTCCACGCGCACCTGCACGCCGGTCTGCGCGGTGAACTTGGCAGTGTTCTCGCGGAACACCGTCTCGTCGGCATCGACGAACTTGGTCGGGCGCAGCACGCGCAGCGTGGCGCCCTTCTCGACGGCATGGGCAGGCGGCGTCGCATTGCCCATGGGAATGGCGGCGCGGGCGCGGCCAGGCACCGCCATCCCGGCGGCCAGGGCGCCGGCGCCCAGGCCCAGGGCGCCACGACGGGTCAGGTCATGCATTCTCGTCGTCCTCCAGACGGGCGGCACCGTTCAATCGGTGTCTCGCCTTAATTTAAGAAAGGCCGGGGGAAGGTATTCCCCCGGACCCCCATCTATTTCTGTCAGGCAGCGTTCAAACGCTGGCCGGTCTCGCCATGGAACAAATGGGCCAGGGCCGGGTCGGGCATCACGTGGATCGTCTCGCCGACGCGCGCGGTGATGCGCTCGCGGAACGCACCGGTGACGGAAGCACCGCCCGCGCGGCCGCTCACCTGCGTCTCGGAACCCGTCGGCTCGATCAGCGTCACGGCGACGGGAATGCCCTCGCCCAGCAGCGAAAGATGCTCGGGGCGGAAGCCATAGGTCGCGCGCTGGCCCTCCGAGGCCCGCGCATCCGGCGGCAAGGGCCAGGCCGGCCCACCGCCATCCGGCTGGAAGGCGCCGCCCTGCACCACCCCCGGCAGCAGGTTCATCGCCGGCGAGCCGATGAAGCCGGCCACGAAGACATTGGCCGGCCGGTCATACAGCTCCAGCGGCGCGCCGATCTGCTCCACGTGCCCGCCATGCATGACCACGATCTTGTCGGCCATGGTCATGGCCTCGATCTGGTCGTGCGTGACGTAGATCGTCGTCGTCTTCAGCCGCTGGTGCAGGTCCTTGATCTCGGCCCGCATCTGCACGCGCAGCTTGGCGTCGAGATTGGACAGCGGCTCATCGAACAGGAAGACCTGCGGGTGGCGGACGATGGCGCGGCCCATGGCGACGCGCTGCCGCTGCCCGCCCGACAGCTGCCGCGGATAGCGATCCAGCAGCGCCTCCAGCCCGAGGATGCGGGCGGCGCGCTTGACCTCGTTCTCCATGACCTCGGCCGGCGCCTTGGCCAGCTTCATCGAGAAGGCCATGTTGTCCCGCACCGTCATATGCGGGTAGAGCGCGTAGTTCTGGAACACCATGGCGATGTCCCGGTCCTTCGGCGGCACGTCGTTGACCACGCGCCCGCCGATCGAGACCTCGCCGCCCGAGATGTTCTCGAGCCCCGCGATCATCCGCAGCAGCGTCGACTTGCCGCAGCCCGAAGGCCCGACCAGCACGACGAACTCGCCATCCGCGATGTCCACGTTGACGCCATGCAGGATGGCAGTGCTGCCGAAATTCTTGCGGACGTCCCGGATATCGACCGTCGCCATCGTTCAGCGGTCGCCCGCGGCGCGGTGCGGCGCGGGCATGACGCAGCCCTGCCCGTTTGCGCTATGGCGCATCAGCATCTCCCTCGGAATCCCTCTGGGCCAAAAGCTCTGTCGGCCTGGCTCGCCGGAAGCTTAGGATTAACCTGCAGCCGATTGCAACACGCGCCGACCCGCGCCTAGGGCCGGCTCTCGGCAGCGCAGCAAAAAGGCTGGCCGCCACCCAGTCACCCGGGTAACAGGTGCATGGCGCCGGCATGTCATGGGCGTCATCCCTTTCCGGAGCCCTGCGGCGCCTGATGCCCGACGCCCTGCCCAGCCCCTTGCCGCGCCGGCACGACATGGCGGCGCCGATGACCGCCTACCGGCCGGTCGCCGGCGGCCCGGGGGACGGCGGTGGCTGGCGCGCGGCGCCGCTGCGGCCGCTTGCCCGTCAATGGTCCCGCGCCACCGCCCCCTTCCTGGCCCGGGCGCCGCTGTTCCCCTGGCGGCTCGGCTGGACCGCGCGGCGCCTCGGCAGCGGCCAGGCAGGCGCCCTGCCGCTGGCCCATGCCGAGCGCTATTTCGGCACCCGCCTGCGGCTGGAGCTCGACCCGGCCCGGCTGCGCTGGCAGCTGATGGACACGGTGACCGACGGCCGCCGCACGCTGCGGCTGGCGCAGCTTTTCCTCGATGGCGGCGACTGGTCGGCGGCGCGCGAGCCGCTGGCCGGCAGCGTGGTGCAGCAGGAGATGGCGGCGCTGATGGATGACGGCCGCCCGCTGCAGGACAGCCCGATCTACCGCTACATGCTCTCGCGCATCGACGAGGGCCGGCCGGAGCAGCGCAACGCCGTCCGCCTGGCAACGCCGGCACTGGTCGACGCCTATTTCGCGCATTACCGCGCCCTGGCCGGTCGCATCCGCAGCGAGGGCTTCCTGGCCCGCGACGCCCTGGACCGTCGCTTCGCCGCCTCCCCCCTGCGCAGCGCCGCCATCGAGCGGCGCGAGGGCGAGGTCGGCATCGCCATCGGCCCCGACGGCGAGATCCTGCGGCTGCTCGGCGGCCGGCACCGCACGGCGCTGGCGCAGCTGTTGCGCCTGCCCCGCATGCCGGTGCGCGTCCGCCTGGTCCATGCCCGCTGGCTGCTGGCCGAGATGGACCGCCACGCCCTGCCGGCACCCCAGGCGCTGCTTGCGGGGCTGCACCGCCTGGCCGGCTGAGCTCGTTACCTTGCCGCTGGCGGCGCCGCGCCTTATGTTGCGATGCAAATAGTTAGCAAGCTACATATGAGATGGCGACAGACCCCGCTGAATCCGCCCTGCGCGCGGCCTTCCTGACCGATCTCTCGGTCTCCGGCCGCAAGCTGCGCACCCTATTCGACGCCATCGTCCGCAAGCGCGGCCTGACGCTGGCCCGCGCCCGGCTGCTGCTGCATCTGCGCCAGCACGGCGCCACCCGCCAGGGCGAGCTCGCCCTGGTTCTGGAGCTCGAGCATCCGACCGTGGTGCGGCTGCTGGACGGGCTGGAGAAGCAGGGGCTGATCGCCCGCCATGCCGTCGACGGCGACCGCCGCGCCAAGCTGGTGGCCATCACCGAGGCGGCCGCCCCCACCGTCGCCGAGCTCGAGCAGCTGATCGCCGAGCTGCGCGTGGAACTGCTGGCCGACATCGCCGAGGACGACCTGGCCACCGCCAGCCGCGTCCTGGCGAGGCTGGTGCAGTCCATCGAGGCGATGGGCGCCGCCCCGCGTTCCCATGAGCGATAGCGCGCCCCCGAGCCTGCCCCCGAGCCTGCCCCCGGCCCTTCCGCCGGATCCGACGCTGCGGCGGACGGTCCTGTGCATCGCCGCCTCAGTGCTGCTCTGGACCACCCAGGGGCTGGGCATGAACCTGGTGGCGGCCAATACCAGCCAGATCCAGGGCGCGCTGGGCGCCACGCTGAACGAGACCAGCTGGCTGATCGCCGCCTATATGGCGCCCAATGTCAGCCTGACCATCCTGCTGACCAAGATCCGCACCCAGATCGGCCTGCGCCGCTTCGCCGAGATCAGCCTGGGTGTCTTCGTCGCCGCCTCGCTGCTGCATCTGGTGACCTATGACCTCGGCTCGGCCGTCGCGGTGCGCTTCCTGGCCGGCTGCGCCGCCTCGCCGATCTCCTCCCTCGCCTTCCTCTACATGCTCGACGCCTTTCCGCCGGCGAGGAAGATGAGCTGGGGGCTGAGCCTGGCGCTGACGCTCTCCTCCGCCATGCCGACCGTGGCGCGGCTGATCTCGCCGCCGCTGCTCGAGATCGAGCAATGGCACGGGCTCTACGTGCTGGAGGTCGGGCTGGCGCTGATGGCGCTGGCCACCGCCTGGCTGCTGCCGCTGACCCCGGTGCCGCGGGCCAAGGTGCTGCACTGGCTGGACTTCGTCAGCTATCCGCTGGTCGCCGCCGGCTTCGGGCTGCTCGCCGTGGTGCTGGCGCTGGGCCGGCTCTACTGGTGGTTCGAGGCGCCCTGGATCGGCGCCTGCCTGGCCGCGGCCGTGCTCTGCATCGCGCTGGCCATTGCCGTCGAGCTGACGCGCGAGACGCCGCTGATGGATTTCCGCTGGCTCGGCAGCCCCGAGATCCTGCGCCTGACCGGCACGCTGCTGGTCTTCCGCATCGTGCTGTCGGAGCAGACCTCCGGCGCCTTCGGCCTGTTCCAGACGCTCGGCCTGCTGAACGAACAGAGCGCCGGCCTCTATGCCGTCATCCTGGCCGCCAGCGTCGCCGGCGGGCTGCTCTGCGGCGCGCTGCTGAAGCCCGAGCGGGTGGCGCCGCTGCATGCGGTGGCGCTGGGCTGCATCGCGCTCGGCGCCTTCATGGACAGCCAGGCGACCAGCCTGACCCGGCCGGACAACATGCTGCTGTCGCAGGCGCTGATCGCCTTCGGCGGCGCGCTGTTCCTGCCGCCGGCGACGCTGGACGGGCTGACCCGCACCATGCGCCGCGGCCCGACCTATATCACCAGCTTCCTGACCGTGTTCCTGTTCACCCAGAGCCTGGGCGGGCTGCTGGGCAGCGCCCTGTTCGGCACCTTTGTGACGCTGCGGGAGAAGTTCCACAGCAGCCAGATCGTCGAGCAGATCGTCCTGACCAACCCCCAGGTCGCCGAGCGCGTCCGCCAGCTGTCCGGCGCCTATGGCCATGTCCTGACCGACGGCCGCCTGCTGAACGCCGAGGGCCTGGCGCTGCTGGCGCAGACCGCGACGCGGGAAGCCAATGTGCTGGCCTATAACGACGCCTTCCTGCTGGTGGCGGCGCTGGCCGTGCTGGCGCTGATCGCCCTCCTCCTCCACGCTGGCTTCGGCCAGTGGCGCGCCCGCGCCCGCAGCCCGGCATAGAACGACGACCATGGCCAAAGCCCTGCATCTCAGCCGCACCGTCGCCATCGTCCTGGTCGGCATCGCCGGCGCCCTGGCGGTGCTCTACGCCTGGCGCCTGCCGCCCTTCGAAAGCGCCGTGCAGACCACCGAGAATGCCTATGTGCGCGGCCAGGTGACGGTGATCAGCCCGCAGCTGGCCGGCTATGTCACCGCCGTGCCGGTGGCCGACTTCCAGAGCGTCCATGCCGGCGACCTGCTGGTGCAGATCGACGACCGCATCTATGCCCAGCGCCTGCGCCAGTCGCAGGCGGCGCTGGCGGTGCAGCGCGCCAACCTGGCCAATGCCACCCAGTCGGAGGCCGCCGCCGAGGCCCGCATCGAGGCCGCCCAGGCGGGCCTTGCCGCCGCGCGCACCGCGCTGGAGACGGCGCAATCCACCGACCGCCGGGTCGAGGCGCTGCTCGGCCGCGGCGTCTCGACGCAGAGCGCCGCCGACCAGGCGCGCGCTTCCCTGGCCCAGGCACAGGCCACGCTGCAGCAGGCCGAGACCACGCTGGAAGTGGCGCGCCAGGATCTGCAGACGGTCCGCGTCAACCGCACCTCGCTGGCGGCCGGCATCGAGAATGCGGAGGCAGCTCTGCGCCTGGCCGAGATCGACCTGCAGAACACCCGCATCCTGGCGCCACAGGACGGGCGGCTGGGCGAGATCGGCGTCCGCCTCGGCCAATATGTCAGCGCCGGCAGCCAGCTGGCGGCGCTGGTCCCCGGCAACCCCTGGGTGGTCGCCAATTTCAAGGAGACGCAGCTCTCCGGCATGCGGCCCGGCCAGGCGGCGAGCTTCACCGTCGACGCGCTGCGCCATGCCCGCCTGACCGGCCATATCGAGCGCTTCTCCCCGGCCACCGGATCGGAATTCAGCGTGATCCGCGCCGACAACGCGACGGGCAATTTCACGAAAGTCGCGCAACGGCTGCCGGTGCGGATTTCGATCGATCCCGGCCAGCCGCTGGCGGCATCGCTGGCGCCCGGCATGTCGGTCGTCGTCAGCATCGACACCGCCGCACCCTGATGGCGCCCGACGCCCCCTGGCAGATCGCGACCGGCGACCATCTGCTGCGCTTCCAGCCGGGCGGGCGGGTGCTGCAGGTGACCTTCGACCATCTGAAGCCGCATCGCGGCCGCGACGGGCAGCCGGAACCCTGGGGCTGGCGCTTCGCCATCCAGAACGGCTGGTCGATCCTGGGCATCGCCTCGCTGCGCCCGGTCTGGTTCCGCGAGCCAGCGCTGCACGATGCGCTTCTGCGCCTGCGCGACGCGGGTTTCTTCCGCGGCTTCGACCGCGTCGTCTTCGCCGGCAGCTCCAAGGGGGGCTTCGGCGCCCTGGTCTTCTCGTCGCTGTCGCCAGGCGCGACCGTCATCGCCATCGATCCCCAATCGACGCTGGACCGCGCCCTGGTGCCCTGGGAGACGCGCTATCCGCTCGGAGACTGGGCGTTGCCCTTCCGCGACGCGGCCGAGGAGCTGGCGGTGGCCGCCCGCATCTGGCTGCTGCACGACCCGCATTTCGCGCCGGATCGTCGCCACGCCGACCGGCTCTCCGCGCCGGGGCTGACCCTGCTGCGCTGCCGCCATCTCGGCCATGGGCTCGCCGAAAGCCTGCAGAAAATGGACATCCTGGCGCCGGTGATGCGCGGCTTCACCGAAGGCATCCTGGACGAGGCCGGCTTCTGGGCGCTCTACCGCGCGCGGCGCAGGCTGGTGCGCTACCCCCGCGCGCTCTTCGCCCATGCGCTGGCGCGTGGCCATTTCCGCCTGGCCGAGCGGATGGCACGCGCCCTGGCGGAACAGCGCGAGGACGGCCACTGGTTCCTGGCCCGCGCCGCGCTGTTCGAGGCCGCGGCGGGCGACCAGGCCGCCTTCCTGCGCGGCCTGGCGCTGATGCAGCGGGCGGATCGCTAGACCGGATCCTCCTTCAGGGGGCAGAGGCTTCGCTGTCCTCGAAGATCTCCTCGATGCGCAGCGCGAACAGCCTGGCGATCCTGAACGCCAGCGGCAATGACGGATCGTAGCGGTCCGCCTCGATGGCGTTGATGGTCTGCCGCGACACCCCGAGCTGGGCGCCGAGCTCCGCCTGCGACCAGCCGCGGGCGCTGCGCAGCGCCTTGACCTGGTTCTTCACCGGTAGCGCCGCGTTGCCAGCCGCAGCCCGACGATCCAGAGGATGGCCATGACGGGCCAGACGGCGAACATCGACAGGCGCGGCAGGCCCACAAGCTCCAGGAAGCCGTGGCCGAGGCTGAGCACGGCGGTGCCGGCGAAGGCGAAGGCCAGGGCTTCCAGCTGGATGCGGCGCTGCAGCTCGTCGATGCGGCGCAGCTGGCGCAGCACGACCCAGCCCATGGCGACCACCGGCAGCATCGGCATCAGCACCACGGCGCCGCGCAGCGCCGGCGCCTCGAGCTGGGGCAGCAGCGCGATGGTCCCGGCCAGAAGCAGCCCGTAGGCCAGCAGGCAGAGGCCGAACTCGCGGAGATAGGGCATGGCGGGACCTTTCATGTAAAGTATGCTTTACATGAGTCGACGCCGCCCGAAATGTCAAGTTCACTTTACATCACGCCAAGGGCAGGGTGATCAGGAAGCGCGCGCCCGGGCCTTCGGGCAGCAGGCGGATCTGGCCGCCAGCGGCCTCCAGCCGGCTGCGCACGATGGACAGGCCGAGCCCGGTGCCGCCGGCATTGCGCGCCGTGGTGAAGAAGCGGTCGAAGATGCGGGGGGCATTGCCGCTGGTGACGCCGCGGCCATTGTCGGCGACCAGGATGCCGATCTTTCCAGGCGCCGCATCAGGCTCCCAGCTGATGCGGCATTCGGCGCCCGGCCCGGCATGCTGGCGGATATTGTCCAGCAGATTGGCCAGCACCTCGCGCAGCATGTCGCGGCCGATGGCGACCTCGACCGCCGGGCCCGCCAGCGTCACCGGCAGGCCAGCCTCGGCATAGGGCTCGACGATGGCGGCGAGGGTGGCGGCAAGCGCGCAGCGCTCCGGGGCGCGGGGCTGCGGCGCCTCGGCCCGGGCCAGCTCCAGCAGGCGGCGCACCAGCCGGTCCAGCCGCAGCACGTCGCCCATGGCCTGGGCCAGGAAGCGCTCGCGCTCGGCCTCGGTCATGCTGGCGCCGTGCTCCTGCAGCAGCTCCAGCCCGCCGCGCAGGGCGGCCAGCGGGGTCTTGAACTCGTGGCTGACCTCGGCGGCGAAGGCGCCGATGTAATCGGCCCGCTGCTCCAGGGTGACGGCCATGGCGGTGATCGCGGCCCAGAGCTCGTCGGCCTCGCGCACGGCGCTGCGGCGGGTGCGGTCCAGCGGCACGCGGGCGCCGGCGGCGACGGCGCGCGCCTGGGCGGCCACCGCCTGGATCGGCCGGCCGACGGTATAGGCGATGAAGACGGCCAGCGCGCCGGCGGCCAGCAGCACCGCCAGCACCAGCCCGCCGATCTCGAAGCGCTTGCCCCAGAGGATCTGGTCCAGCGTCGCCGGCGTGCGCGACAGCAGCACGGCGCCGATCACCGCGCCCTGCTCCAGCACCGGCTGCACCACGAAGACGCGCAAGGCGGCGCCGCGGCTGATCGAGCTGGCATGGGTCGGCACCGAGCGCGTCGGCACCCGCGCCCGCAGCGCCGAGGCAGGATGGCCGGCCAAAGCGAGGGCCACCTCCTGCTGCGCCGCCAGCGACAGGCCGAGCTCCTCGCGGCTGCTGGCCACCACCGTGCCGTTGCGGTCCATGACGCGCATGGCGGCCAGCGTCACCAGCTGGGTCTCGACCAGCACGCTCTGCAGCAGGGCGCCGGCGCGCTGGGCCTGGGGCTCGGGCGGCTGCATCGGCGGCAGCGCCTCGGGCGGGGCGGGCAGCACGGTGTCGCGCGCCAGGTCGAGCGAGGCGCCGCGCGGCGCCCAGTCGCGCGCCTCCGGCAGCGGCGGCGCCGGCAGGCCGCGCCAGGCGGCGCGATAGGCGGCGGCGATGACGGCGCCCTGCGCCACCAGCTCGCTCTCGGTCTGGCGGACCAGCGCGCTCTCATATAGCCGTAGCATCCACAGCCCGCCCAGCGGCAGCGCCAGCAGCAGAAGGTTGGCCGCCAGCAGCAGGCTGCGGATGCGCGGCTTGCGCATGATCATCCGGCCTGGAAGCGGTAGCCGAGCCCATGCACCGTGCCGATCGGCTCGGCGCCGAGGGACGCGAACTTGGCGCGGATGTGGCGGACATGGCTGTCGATGGTGCGGTCGCTGACGACGCGGCGGTCCGGATAGGCGACCGTCATCAGCGCGTCCCGGGTGAAGACCTTGCCGGGGGCGGCGGCCATGGCGCGCAGGATGGCGAATTCGGTCACCGTCAGCACCACCGGCGCCTCCGCCCAGAAGACCTCCAGGCGGTCCGGGATCAGGCGCAGCGAACCGCGCTGCACCACGGGGTCGGCCGCCGCCTCGGGCCCGGGCGGCTGCAGCCGGCGGAGCACGGCGCGGACGCGCGCCACCACCTCGCGCGGGCTGAAGGGCTTGGTGACGTAGTCGTCGCCGCCGAGCTCCAAGCCCAGGATGCGGTCCACCTCATCGTCGCGGGACGACAGAAAAATGACCGGCACGTCGCTGCTGCGGCGCAGGCGGCGGCAGACCTCGGTGCCGTCCATCTCCGGCATCAGCACATCGAGCAGGAGAAGATCGGGGGCGCTTTCGGCGAAGCGGGCCAGGGCCTCGAGCCCGTCGGCGGCCTCGACGGTCTGGAAGCCGTCGCGGGCGAGGGCGAAGCAGAGGACGCTGCGGATATGCGGATCGTCGTCGACGACCAGAACCTTGGGCATGGGCAGTCCGGCGAGTGAGGCAGCCGCCCGGCCGGGCCCTGCACAGCATTTGCACCAAAAATCCGGCGCGGCTGCAAGGCGCCTCCCTCGGCACTGCAAGGGAGCGTCCCAGGGTGGCGGCATCACCTTCGCCGGAGAGGACGCCATGATCCCGCCTTTGCCAACGCCGCCCGAGGAAACCGCGCCCCCCGTGCCGACGCCGCCGCGCCCGACGCTGGGGCCGCTGCCGCGCAAGCTGGTCGGCCTGCTGACGCTCGGCCTGCTGCTGCTGGTGCCGCATCTCCTGGTCGATGACGTCATCAGCGAGCGGCAGAACCGCCAGCAGGAAGTCGAGGAAGAGATCGGCCGCAGCTGGGGCCGGCCGCAGAGCGTGCTGGGGCCGGTGCTGGTGCTGCCCTATGTCGGCACCCTGCCCTCCTCCGGCAGCCAGACGGAGAAGCGCGGCCGCGGCGAGATCATGCTGCTGCCGACCCAGCTCAACGCCCGCGCCGTGCTGGCGCCGGAGACCCGCAAGCGCGGCGTCTTCGAGACCACGGTCTATACCGCGCAGCTGTCCCTCGAAGGCAGCCTGACCTTGCCGCCGATCGCCGTGCCGGGCGTCGCCGATGCCGAGCTGCTGTGGCGCGAGGCCTATCTGCTGACCGGCGCCACCGAGCTGCGCTCCGGCGGCGGGCGGCTGACCGTGGACGGCACGGCGCTGGCGGCCAGCGACATTCCGGGCGACCCTAGTCTCTGCGGCCCCGCCGAGACGCAGCGCTGGCCGCTGCGGCTGGAGGCGGCGCCGGAGGCCGGGCGCGAGCTGCGCTTCGCCCAGGCGCTGGAGCTGCGCGGCACCAGCCGGCTGCACCTGCTGCCGCTGGCCGGCCAGACCCGCCTGCACATGGAAGCGCCCTGGCCCAGCCCGAGCTTCGGCGGCGCGGCCCTGCCGCAGAGCTCCGACGTCACCGCCGCCGGCTTCACCGCCGACTGGTCGATGCGCGGCCGCGGGCTGCTGCTGCGGCAGAATCTGCGCGCCTGCGGCGAGCCCGACGGCATCGGCGTCACCCTGCTGGAAAGCGTGCCGACGCATCGCATGGTCAGCCGCGCCTCGAAATACGCGATGCTGTTCCTGTCGCTGGCCTTCGTCACCTATCTCTGCTTCGAGCTGGTGGCGCGGGCCCGCATCCACCTGGTGCAATACGGGCTGATGGGCTGCTCGGTGCTGCTCTTCCCGCTGCTGCTGCTGGCGATCGGCGAGCCGCTGGGCTTCGGCGCCGCCTATCTGATCGCCTCCCTCGCCGTGCTGCTGCAGGCCACTGGCCATACCGCGGCAGTGACGCGGCGGCCGGGGATGGCTGCGGTCTTCGCGGGGGTGGTCGGCCTGCTCTTCGGGTTTCTCTACGTGGTGCTCAGCCTGGAGAGCTACGCCCTGCTGGTCGGCGCACTGGCCCTCTTCGCCGCGCTGTCGGCGGTGATGGCGGTCACCCGCAAGGTCGACTGGCAGTGAGGCTGCCCCGGCGGCTGCGGAGGGTGGTGCTCGGCACCGCCCTCCTGGCGGGTGGCGGCCTGCTGCTGACCTCACTGGTGGCCCGCGCCATGGACCATCTGGTGCTGCCGCATCTGCCGACCTACACGGCGACGGCGACCCTGCCGGACGCCGCGGCGCGGGTGACGCTGGATGTCTATCCCTTGCCCGGGCTGCCCGGCGAATATGCCCGCCGCCTCCGCTTCGCCGGGCCGGCGGGCAACGCGACGGTGACGCCGGCCGCCGATGCCGGCGGCTACAGCCGGGTCAGCCTGTACCGCACGCCGCGCGGCAGCCTCGCCGTGGTCACCATGCTGGGCGAGGACTTCTTCTACGATGCCGCGGCAGGGTCCGTCCGCAGCCTGCGCAGCTATGTCGGCGGCGAGCGGGTGGACGGCGCCTTCACCTATCTCGGCGCCTTCGATTTCGTCGAGACGGCAGGCCGCCAGGGCGTGCATTTCCGCCTGGTCTCGCCAGACGAGCAGGCCGAATGCAACCCGGCGAAAAGCGCCGTGGCGGCCTGCCCCCGGCTGCGGGCGGCGCGGCGTGAGTAGCGCGCCGCGCCGGCTCGTCTCAGAACTGCGGCATCGGCGGCAGCGGGTCCATCGCCGCCTTGAACCAGCGCTGGTGGATGGCGGCGAGCTCGCCATTGTCGGTGATCGACTTGATGAAGGCGTTGGACCAGTCGCGCAGCGCCTCGTCCTGCTTGCGGAAGGCCATGCCATTGGCCTGGGCCCGCAGGGTGAACTTCGGCTCGATCTGCAGGTTGGGGTAGCTGGCGGTCAGCTGGGCGAGGACGGTGTTGCTGGCGCCGATCGCCTGGGTCTGGCCGGAGATGATCGACTGGGTGGTGGTGGCGTCGTCGTCGAAGCGCATGATGCGCGCCTCGCGCGGTGCGATGGCCGAGACGGCGGTGTCCTGGGTGCTGGCGCGGGCCACGCCGACGCGGACACCCTTCAGGTCTTCGGCATTGCGGATCTGCGTGCCCTTCGGCGCCAGGATATAGGTGGTCAGCGCGCTGTAGGGGTTGGAGAACAGCACCTGCTTCGAGCGTTCCTCGGTGATGCCGAAGGTCGCGATCAGCATGTCGACCTTGTTGGTCAGCAGGAAGGGAATGCGGTTGGGGCCGGTGACCGGAACCAGCTGCAGCTCGACGCCCATGGCTTTCGCCAGCAGGTTGGCGACATCGACGTCGTAGCCGGCCGGGTTCTGCTTGTCGTCGGTGCCGCCGAAGGGCGGGTAGTCGGTCAGCGTGCCGACCTGGATGCGGCCGCGCTTCTTGATGTCGTCCGGCGTCGCGGCCAGCGCCAGGCGCGGCAGCAGCGAGGCGGCCGTCGCGCCGAGGGCCAGGGCGCCGAAGCCGCGGCGGGTGGGGGTGAAAGAGGTCATCCTGGAATCTCCCTGTTTATGTCTGGATACCCGGCGGTCAGGCGCGCGCGCTGGCCTCGGCCAGGCGCCGCTCCATCCGCCGGCTATAGGCCGAGAGCGGCCAACAGATGATGAAATAGGTCAGCCCCACCAGGCCGAAGATGGTGAAGGGCTGGAAGGTGGCGTTGTTGATCACCTGGGCCGCGCGGGTCAGCTCGACGAAGCCGATGATCGAGGCCAGCGAAGTCGCCTTGATCAGCTGCACCAGGAAGCCGACGCTGGGCGGGATGGCGATGCGGATCGCCTGCGGCGCGATGACCAGCCGCATCTGCGCCCAGTAGCGCAGGCCGAGCGCGCCCGAGGCCTCCCATTGGCCGCGCGGCACCACCTCGATGGCGCCGCGCCAGATCTCGCCCAGGAAGGCGCTGGCATGCAGCGACAGGCCGATGGCCGCCGCCGCCCACGGATCGACGTCCAGGCCGAAGATGCCGGGGATGAAGAAGGCCAGCACCAGCTGCATCAGCAGCGGCGTGCCCTGGAAGATCTTGATGTAGGCGAAGGCGATCCAGCGCAGCGCGCGGATGCTGCCGGCGCGCATCAGGGCGACGACGACGCCGCCCAGGCTGCCGCCGGCGAAGGCGACGATCGACAGCAGCAGCGTCCAGCGGACGGCTGCCAGGATGTAGAAGACCTCGTTGGGGCCGAAGCTGCGCATCGCCGGCCTCCTATCGCACGGCCGGCTGGCGCAGGAAGGCGCGCTCGATGACGGCGAAGATCCCCCAGAACAACAGGGACATCGCGAAATAGATGCCGGTGACGACGAAATAGACCTCGAAGCTGCGGAAGTTGCGGGCCTGGATGTCGTTGGCCGCCGCGGTCAGCTCGGCCGCCGCGATCGCCGAGCAGACGCTGGAATTCAGCATCAGCAGGATGAACTGGCTGGTCAGCGAGGGATAGATCGCCTGGATCGCCGGCTTCAGCACGACGAGGCGGAAGATCTGCAGCGGCTTCAGGCCAAGGGCACGGCCGGCCTCGATCTGGCCGTGATGGATGCTCTCGATGCCGGCGCGGATGATCTCGATGCCGTAGGCGCCGACATTGATCACCATGGCCAGCAGCGCCGCCTGATCGGCTTCCAGCCGGATGCCGATGGCGGGCAGGCCGAAGAAGACGATGAAGATCTGCACCAGGAAGGGCGTGTTGCGGATCAGCTCGATATAGGCGTCAATGGCGATGCGGAGCGCGCGCGGCCCGTTGTTCTTGGCCAGCGCGCCAAGCACCGCGACGACCAGCCCGATCGCCATGGAGGCGGCCGAGAGCCAGAGCGTGCGCAGCGCGCCATAGGCGAGCTCATCCCAGGCGGCGAAGACCTGGGCGAATTCGAAGGTGTAGTTCATGCCGCCCGGCGGCCCCGATCGGGCATGGGCCTGCTCCCCCTGCTGGTGGCGGGCCTTGGGCCGTCGCCGGTTCGTTCCTGGACAGCGGAAGGCTGACCCGGATCGCGCGCCCACGCAAGGGAGATGATCGTGGAATAGAAATAGAAGGGGGTCTCGGGGGAATACTTTCCCCCGACCTTTCTTACTTCTTACTCATCTTCCAGATAGACCCGTGTCAGCTTCCACTGGCTGCCGATCCGCGAGAAGACCAGCGCGCCAACCCGGGCCTGATCATCGGTCGCGGTGGGCCTGCGCGGATCCTGGGCGAGACTTTCGGTGCGCTGGACCAGGTCACGGTTGGTCTGCGGCTGTCGCGGCGAGAGCCCGCTGTCGTGGCCCAGCACTTTCGCCAGCGTGGCGGCGAAGCGATCCTGGCCGATGCGCTGGACCCCGCTGTCGTCCAGCGTCCCGGCGACTTCCAGCGGAAACCGCGTCATGCTGGCCAGCGCCGCGTTATCGCCCGCCAGCACCGCGGCGCGGAAGGCCTGCCACTGCGTCTGCAGCGCCGACGGAATGCCGCTGGTGCTGGCCGCCGCCGCCGCGCGGGGCGCCGGGGCGGGCGCCTGCGCCGCGCAGCCCGAGGCCAGCAGCGGGCAGGCCAGCAGCAGCGCCGCCAGCAAGGGCGCGCGCATCGAGGCGCCGATCACCGGGGCCACCGCTGCGCCTCGATGTCGTAGCTGGCGAGGTTGAAGTTGGAGAGCTTCACCATGTTCCCCTGGTTGCCGCCCAGCAGCGTGATCCGCCCCGAGCCCTGCTGCGTCATGAAGCCGACGTGATAGCCGGAAGACGACCCGGTCGAGGCGTCATGCCCGCTGCGCCGGCGGCGGATGACGGTGATGGCGCCGTAGCGCGGGCCGCAGGCCGAGCCATAGCCCTTCCAGCTCTTGGCGGCGGCGCTGTTGGTGCCGCCGTAGCCGGCCTGGCGCATCACCCAGTTCACGAAGCTGGCGCACCAGGGGACCTCGTCGGTCTGCGCCTGCAGGCCGGTGGTCATGTGATACTCGATGATGCGCGGGTTGTGGCGGCGGCCGGGGATTTCGGTGACGCCGAGCTCATCCTCGGCGATGGCCATCCAGGGCGCGCTGCCGTCGTCGGCGAGCGGGGCGCTGTGCTGCTGCGCCGGATTGGCGACGGCCAGACCGCGCGGCTCGGCGCCATGGCCGGGAATGGACTGCTGGGCGCTCTGATAGGCGCGCATGGCGGCGCGGGTCTTCGGGCCGATGATGCCGTCGACGGCAAGATGCGGCGGCGGGCGCAGCTTGGCGTTCAGCATGGCCTGGAGACGGCGGACCTCGTCGGATCGTGCGAGCGGCATCGGATCTCTCTTGCTTGTGGGCGCGAAGGATCGCGCCTGATGCAGCACAGCTCTTGAGAAGCGTGCGGGCGGCAGGCTAGATGCGGCCTGCCGCCTGGTCCATGCGGCGGCGGCCATGCCGCAGGTCACAAATCCGGGGGTCCGTTGCGCGTGAAGACTGGACGCCGCCATCGCCGCGCCGCAGGCTGAGGCTCATGTCCGAGCCAGCCGTGCCGTCGGCGATCGCCGCCAAATACGAGATCCGCGGCACGCTGGGCCGCGGCGCCACGGGCGTGGTGCTGGACGCCTTCGACCGGCTGATCGCGCGCCCCGTCGCCATCAAGCTGGTCGAGCTGCCGCCGGCGCATGAGCCGGAGGCGGCGGAGGTGCATCAACGTTTCCGGCGCGAGGCGCAGGCGGCGGGGCGGCTGTCGCATCCGGCCATCGTCGCCATCCACGACTATGGCGAGACGGCCGAGCAGGCCTGGATCGTCATGGAGCATGTCGGCGGCGGCACGCTGAAGGCGCTGCTGGATGGCGGCCGCCGACCGCCGCTGGCCGACAGCGTGCGGATCATGGCGCAGGTGCTGGAGGCGCTGGCCTATTCGCATGCGCGCGGCGTGGTGCACCGGGACATCAAGCCGGCCAACATCATGCTGGCCGAGCCGGACGAGAATGGCGCGCCCCGCATCAAGATCGCCGATTTCGGCATCTCGCGCCTGGAGGACCAGGCGATCACCCGGCTCGGCACCGTGCTGGGCACGCCGAGCGCCATGGCGCCGGAGCAGCTGCGCGGCGAGGCGGCCGATCACCGCGCCGATATCTGGGCCGCCGGCACGGTTCTCTACCAGCTGCTGACGGGAGAGAAGCCTTTCGAGGGCGGCTTCTCGGCCATCATGCACAAGGCGCTGCACACCGAGCCGGTGGCGCCGTCGCTGCTGACGGTCTCGGTGCCGCGCGCCTTCGACGATGTGATCGCCCGGGCCCTGGCCAAGCGGCCGGAGGACCGCTTTGCGAGCGCCGCCGATTTCGCGGCCGCCATCGCCGAGGCTGCCGATGCCGGCACCGAGAAGCGCTTCTCCGGCGCCGGGCCGCTGCCGGGGCTGGATGACGACGCCACGCTGGTCGGCGCGCCGGCGGCGGTGACCCCGCTGGCACCGGCGCCGGCCGCCCGGACGCCGCTGGCGGCGACGCGCCCCGCGCGGCCCAGGTCGGGCCTGGGCTGGACGCTGCCCGTGGTGGCGCTGCTGGCGATCGGCGGCGCTGTCGGCGGGTATGTCTACTGGCAGAACCGCGCAACGCCCTCCGGCGGCGGCGAAGGGCCGCAGATCGCCACCGTCGATCCCGGCCCGCCAGTGGTGCCGCCGCGACCCGAGGCGCCGCCCCCGCCGCCGCCGCTGAATGGGCCGACGCCAGGCGTGCCCGAAGCCCCCCCGCCGGGCACGCCT
>NZ_MLCO01000499.1 GCF_001982615.1 Teichococcus deserti
AGCATCCAGGTAGTCGTTGCCATCGCCGCCATCGAGGGTGTCGTGGCCGGCGCCGCCCTCCAGCCGGTTGTCGCCGGCATTGCCCAGCAGGCGGTTGGCGGTGCTGTTGCCGATTCCGCGCAGGTTGGCGAAGCCCATCAGCACCAGGTCGTTGACGAAGCCGCCGGCCAGCGAGACGTCGAGAATGCTGTAGATGGTGTCGATGCCCTCGGGGTTGGTCTCGATCACCTGGTCGCCGGGGTCGTCGACGAAGAAGCTGTCATTGCCTGGGCCGCCGATCATGCGGTCGGCGCCGGGGCCGCCATCGAGCCGGTCGTCGCCGTCGCCCCCCTCCAAGATGTCGTCGCCCGGGCCGCCCATCAGCAGGTCGTCGCCGCCCATGCCGAGCAGGCGGTCGTTGCTGCCGAGCCCCTCCAGCGTGTTGCCCAGGGCATTGCCGGTCAGGGTGTTGGACAGGCTGTTGCCGATGCCGGTCAGGGCGGTGCCGGCGAGGGTCAGCTTCTCGATGAACTGTCCGGCCAGGTTGAAGTCGATGCTGGCGATGACGGTGTCGCTGCCCTCGCCGCTGAGCTCGATGACGCGGTCGCCTGGGTCGTCGACATAGAAGGTGTCATCCCCCGGCCCGCCAACCATGCGGTCCGCCCCGGCCCCGCCATCGATGATGTCGTTGCCGCCCAGGCCATACAGGGTATTGGCCATGCGGTTGCCGGTCAGGCGGTTGTTCAGGGAATTGCCGGTGCCGTCGATGGCGGCGAGGCCCGTCAGCTCCAGATTCTCGATGAACTGGCCGGAGAGGTTGAAGCTGACGCTGGCGCGCACCGTGTCGATGCCCTGGCCCGAGGCCTCGCGCACCCGGTCGCCGATGGTGTCGACGATGAAGATGTCGTTGCCCAAGCCCCCCTGCATCAGGTCGGCGCCGGTGCCACCGTCGAGGTAGTCGTCGCCGTCGCCGCCCGTCAGCGTGTCGACGCCACCGAAGCCGTAGAGAAGATCGTTGCCGCCGGCGCCGTCGAGGATGTCGTCATCGGTGGTGCCGTCCAGCCGGTCGGGGCCGGCGGTGCCGGTGGCCAGGCGCTGCGTCAGGATTGCCGAGATCACCGCCATCCGCGCTGGCCCTTCCCCTTCTGGTTCCCGCCGCGACACGGCGCGGCCCGTCATGGGCCGGGCGGCAGTCTGCCGCCCGGGGGATGAAGGAAGGGTTACTCGGCCGGCTGCAGCACCGCCTGCCGTTGCAGAGCCACGGCCGCCAGCGCCGCGCGCGCCACCTCGGCGCCCTTCAGAAGAAAATGCTCGGCGAAGAAGCGCTGGTGCTCGGCATGCTCGTGGAAGTGGTGCGGCGTCAGCACCGCCGAGAGCACCGGCACCCCGGTGTCCAGCTGCACCCGCATCATGCCGTCGATCACCGCGCGGGCGACGAAGTCATGCCGGTAGATGCCGCCATCCACCACCAGGGCGCAGGCGACGATCGCCCCGAAGCGGCCGCTGCGCGCCAGGCTTTGCGCCAGCAGCGGAATTTCATAGGCGCCGGGGACATCGAAGATCTCCACCGCCTCGGCAGGCACGCCCTGGCGCGCCATTTCCGCCAGGAAACCCTCGCGGCCGCGGCCGACGATGTCGGCATGCCAGCCGGCCTGGAGGAACGCGTAGCGGTCGGTCGAAAAAAGCTGGGTCATCTGATTCTTGGTCTCTCGTCGAAGGTCACCAGAATCAGGGCGCACGAGGCCACCGGGCGCGCATGGCCAGGCCACGCCTCCCCCGAGGACACCCGCGCTCTCTTCCATCCGGACTGTGACCGTCGGCCCCGGAATCGCACCGGATCTGCTGACCCCGGAAGCCCTGTCGGACCCCCGGGCGCTCGCGGGCTTCAGGGCTTTCGCCCTGTCACCGCCGGTGGGGAGTTCCGCCCCGCCCTGAGAACGCTGCCCGCATGCGGGCGGGGTTGATCTAGGCTGGCGCGGGCGGGAAGAAAACCCTCGTCACGCCGCGTCGTGCATGATGACGCCGAGGGTGTAGCGCTCGGCCTTCCGCCGCCCAGGCCGCAGCGCCGAGACGCCGTGCCGCAGGGTCACCCGATACATCCCCCGCGTGCCGCGGGCCGGGCGGTGGTGGACGGCGAAGATCACCGCCTCGCCCTGGACCAGGGGGACAACCATGGCGCGCGACTGCATGCGCGGCCGCTGCTCGGTGAGGACGAATTCGCCGCCGGTGAAGTCGTCGCCGGGGGTGGAGAGCAGGAAGGCCACCTGCAGCGGGAAGACATTTTCTCCATAAAGATCCTGGTGGAGACAGTTGTAGTCCCCGGCGCCGTAGCGCAGCAGCAGCGGCGTCGGCCGCACCTGGCCCGCCGCATGGCAGCGCGCCAGGAAGTCGCGATGCGCCGGCGGGAAGCGCGTCTCCTGCCCCAGCGCCACCTGCCAGCGGTTCGCCACCGGCGCCAGCTTTTCGTAGAGCCCCTCGCGCAAGTCCTGCACCAGCGGCGGCAAAGGATTGGCGAAATACTGGTACTCGCCTTTGCCGAAGCCGTGCCGGGCCATGACGATGCGGCTGCGGAAGCGGCCCTCCGGCGCATCGGCATAGAGGGCCGCCAGTTCCGCGCACTGCGCCGGCGTCAGCAGCGGGCCGGTGGTGGCATGGCCTTCGTTGTCCAGCCGCTCGCCGATGGCCTCCCAGTCGAGCGCGTCCAGCACGCCCCTCACCGCGCAACCTCGCGCTCGAGCAGCGCCTGTTTCCGCGCGATGCCCCAGCGATAGCCGGCCAGCGCGCCCCCGGTGCGCACCACGCGGTGGCAGGGGATGGCCAGCGCGATCTCGTTGCTGGCGCAGGCGCGGGCGACGGCGCGCACGGCGGTGGGCTGGCCCAGCCGCGCGGCGACCTCGGCATAGCTTTCCGTCTTCCCCACCGGGATTTCTCTCAGCGCCTTCCAGACGCGCTGCTGGAAAGCGGTGCCGCGGATATCCAGGGGAAGACTTTCGGCGCCCGGCCCGGCCGGCTGCTCGACGAGCGCGACAACGCGGGCGACCAGCGCCTCGAAATCCGCATCGCCGCCGATCAGCCGGGCCTTCGGGAAGCGGGCTTGCAGCGCCTCCAGCAGCGGCTCCGGCGTGTCGCCGAACTGGATGGCGCAGATGCCGCGCTCGGTCGCCGCCACCAGGATGGCGCCCAGCGAGCACTCCCCCAGCGCGAAGCGGATCGCGGCGTCGCGGCCGCCATCCTTCCATTCGCCGGGACGCATGCCCAGCAACCCCTCGGCCTCGGCATAGAAGCGGCCGTTGGAGCCGAAGCCGGCCTGGTGATAGGCCGCCGTCACCGTCTGCCCGGTGTCCAGCCCGTCGCGCAGCCGGGCGGCGCGATGGGCCGCGGCATAGTCGCGCGGCGTCACGCCCGTGAGCGCCTTGAAGCGGCGGTGGAAATGGAAGCGGCTGAGCCCAACCGCGGCGGCGAGGCTTTCCAACGGCGGGATCTCGTCCGCCTCCTCGATGATCCGGCAGGCCTGGGCGATGGCCGCGGCCTCAGCCGCCTCCGGCGCCGGGCCGCTCGGGCGGCAGCGCTTGCAGGGGCGGTACCCCGCCTGCTCCGCGGCGGCCGGGGTGGCATGGAAAGAGACGTTTTCCGCGCGCTTGGGGCGGGACGGGCAGCTGGGCCGGCAATAGACGCCGGTGGTCAGCACCGCATAGACGAAGCGGCCATCGGCGGCGCGGTCGCGGTCCTGCACCGCCTGCCAGCGCTCGGCCTCGGTCAGGAAACGGGTGGTGGTGGTCGCGTCCAGGGCCATGATCCCCATCCTGTGCAGCGGCGCGGCGAGATGCCAGCGCTCGATGCCAGCCACTCTGCGGCCGAGGCAGCACCGCCGCGCTCCGCCGCTTGCGCGCGAATTCGGATTTGGGGGGAGCCGGGTTTTTCGGCAATGGCCGCAAGAAGCGGAGCGCTGACCCGGGCGCCGGCCCGGCATGAGGCGGAACCCAGTTCATCGGAGACCGCGCCCATGCCTTCCTCCCCCTTCCCGCCTTTGCTGGGCGCCGCCGCCGGGCTGCATGCGGCCGACCAAGTGGCCATCGCCGCGCTGCCGCTGGC
>NZ_MLCO01000500.1 GCF_001982615.1 Teichococcus deserti
CGCTAACCGTGCGCATCCGGCTGAAGGCGCCGTCCTCGCCCTTCGTCTCGCAGCTGACCGACCGCGCCGGCATGATCGTCAGCCCCAGGGCGGCCGAGGCGGCGGGGCGCGACTTCGGCGCCCGCCCGGTCTGCGCCGGCCCCTACCGCTTCGTCGAGCGCGTGGCCCAGGACCGCATCGTCGTCGAGAAATTCCCTGGCTACTGGGATGCGGGGCGGATCCACATCAACCGCATCAGCTACCTGCCGATCCCCGACAGCTCGGTCCGCGTCGCCAACCTGCAATCGGGCGCGCTGGACATCGTCGAGATCGCCCCCTCCGACCTGCCGGCGGTCAAGGGCAACCGGCGGCTGCGCGTCGCCACCCGCGAGGATCTCGGCTACCAGAGCATCATCCACAATGTCGGCAACGGGCCGCGCGCCGACACGCCCTTCGGCCGCGATCCCCGCATCCGCGCCGCCTTCGAGCTGGCGATCGACCGCGAGGCGCTGAACCAGGTGGTCTTCGAGGGGCTGATGG
>NZ_MLCO01000501.1 GCF_001982615.1 Teichococcus deserti
GCCGCGCAGCGACAGCAGGGCGACGGCCAGCGCATCGCCCAGCGCGATCTGCATGGTGGTCGAGGTGGTCGGCGCCAGCCCGTTCGGGCAGGCCTCGGGCATCGCCGGCAGGATCAGCGGGATGTCGGCCGCCATGCCCAGCGCGCCGCCGGCGCGCGATGTGATGGCGATCAGCTTAACCCCGAAGCGGCGGCAATAGGCGACGATGTCGGAGAGCTCCGGCGCCTCCCCCGACCAGGACAGCGCGACCACGATGTCGGCCGTCTGGATCATGCCGAGGTCGCCATGGCTGGCCTCGCCGGGATGGACGAAATAGGAGGGCGTGCCGGTCGAGGTCAGGGTCGCCGCGATCTTGCGGCCGACATGGCCGGACTTGCCCATGCCGGTCAGGATGACGCGGCCCTGGCTCGCGCGGATCAGCGCGATGGCCTCGGCCAGCCGGGCGCCGAGCTCGCCATCCAGCGCCGCCTGCAGCGCGGCCAGGCCCTCGATCTCGAGGGTCAGGGTGCGGCGGGCGGCGGTCAGCGCCGCCTCGCCAGGGGTCTCGCCCGTGCTGTCGCCAGGGCTGTGGGG
>NZ_MLCO01000502.1 GCF_001982615.1 Teichococcus deserti
AGAAAAAAGAAGGGGGTTCGGGGGAATTCATTCCCCCGACCTTCGACTCGATTGACAGCGCGGCTTGGGCCCCTTACACGCGCCCGCTCTAAGAGGGTACCCCGATGAAGATCCGTAACAGCCTGAAGAGCGCCAAGACGCGCGACAAGAACTGCGTTGTGGTTCGCCGCCGCGGCCGTCTGTACGTGCTCAACAAGAAGAACCCCCGCCTGAAGGCGCGCCAGGGCTGAGCCCCGGCCGCATTCTGCGGAGACTTCCGAAAAACGCTGCCCTGGTGCGCACCGGGGCAGCGTTTTTTTGTGCCTGCTTGCTGGCGGGCGGGCGGGGGGTCATGGTTCGGGCAGGGAGTGCGCGGACATGATCGAATTGCCGAGGCCGGATCCGGCCGTGCTGGCGCGGCGGGCGGATATCCTGGCGGGGCTGCGGGCGCTGGTGCCGGACGGGCCGCTGGGCCAGGGGGTGATCGGCGACGCCGTGCGGCTGAAGGCCTATGAGACGGACGGGCTGTCGGCCTATCGCCAGCCGCCGCTGGCCGTGGTGCTGCCGACCAGCACGGAGCAGGTCGCCGCCGTGCTGCGCTTCTGCCACCAGAACAACGTGCGGGTGATCCCTCGCGGCGCGGGCACCAGCCTGTCGGGTGGCGCGCTGCCGCTGGAAGACGGGGTGGTGATCGGGCTGATGCGTATGAACCGCATCCTGGAGGTCGACTATGCCGACCGGCTGGCGGTGGTGGAGGCGGGCGTCACCAATATCGGCATCACCCAGGCCGTCGCCGGCGACGGCTTCTTCTATGCCCCCGATCCGTCGAG
>NZ_MLCO01000503.1 GCF_001982615.1 Teichococcus deserti
GCCCCCGCCGGGCCCAGGCCGCGGGCCGGCGGGGGCGGGCCGCCCGGGGCCGGCGCCAGCATTTCCGACGGCGGCAGGCCGGGCGCCTGGCCGGGATCGGCCGGCAGGGCGGGGTCGTTCGGCAGGTTGCCCTCGCCCGGCGCCATCGGCCGCACCGGCGGCGCGCTGGCCAGCCGCGGCGGGGTCGGCGGGTTCAGCGGGATCGGCGTCTCGCCCTGCCCGCCCGAGGGCGGCGGCGGCACCGGGCGGCCAGGGATGACCGGTTCGCGCGACTGGCCACGCGCCTCGGCCAGCGCCGCCGAGAGCGCCTCGCGGGCCGAAGCCGCGCCGCGCGGCGGCTGTGGCGGCACCGAGGCCAGGTTGGGGTATTCGCCGTCGGTGCCCGGCGGCAGCGGCCGGCCCTGCAGCGGCTCGCCGAAGGCGTTGTTCCAGAATTCGCGGGGCCCCTCCGCCGGCGAGCCGACGCAGCCGCCCAGCAGCGGGGCGGCGAGCAGCGGCAGCACGGCCAGCGCGGCGATCCGGCTGGCGGCACGCACCTGGCGGCCCGGCCCGGTCATCTGCTGCATCGCAATCGGCCCCTTCCCCTGCGGCGCCGACCTTCGGGCACCCCCGGGGGGCTTAGCCCGAAAGCGGGGGGGCGGAAAGTGCGGCGGCGCGGGCCTGGCCGCGACCGCGCAGGAGATTAACCCAGAAGAATGGCTTTCACGGCGCGGTGCGGCCATGATGCGGGGGGCGCAAGCCCCAAGCGCGGTCAGGAATCGCAGGACACCAGGCGCCCAAGGGGGCGCGGAGGACAGCATGGCTCAGGACGACACCCCCCAGGACCCGGGCGCCTTCCGCCTGCCGGATCCCGCTCTGGTGTCGCGCACCATGGCCGATGTGGCGGAGCGCGGGCAGCGCATCGTCGCCGACTTCCTGAAGCGCCAGGCCGGCGAGGCCGAGGCCACGCCCGGCAGTCCCGACCCCAGCCATATCGGCAGCGCCTTCATGGAGATGACGGCGCGGCTGATGGCCAATCCGGCGCGGCTGGTGCAGGCGCAGCTGGGCTTCTGGCAGGACTATCTGACGCTGTGGCAGAACACCGCGCGGCGCATGTGGGGCGACGGCGACATCCCGCCGGTGATCGCCGAGGACCCGAAGGACCGCCGCTTCAAGGACGAGGCCTGGCGCGAGAACGAGGTCTTCGACTTCATCAAGCAGTCCTACCTGCTCTCGGCCCGCTACTTCACCAATGTCGCGCATGCCGCCGACGACCTGAACCCGAAGACCGCCCAGAAGGTGGATTTCTACACGCGGCAGTTCGTCGACGCGATGAGCCCGTCGAACTTCCTGATGACCAATCCGGAGGTGCTGCGCCGCACCGCCGAGACCGGCGGCGAGAACCTGCTGCGGGGCCTGCAGAACCTGCTCTCCGACCTGGAGCGCGGCAAGGGCAAGCTGCGCATCCGCATGACCGACGAGAGCAAGTTCCAGATCGGCGAGAACATCGCCGTCTCGCCGGGCAAGGTGGTCTACCAGAATTCGCTGATGCAGCTGATCCAGTACAGCCCGGCGACCGAGACGGTGCTGAAGCGGCCGCTGCTGATCGTGCCGCCCTGGATCAACAAGTTCTACATCCTCGACCTCCGCCCCAAGAACAGTTTCGTCCGTTGGGCGGTGGCGCAGGGGCATACCGTCTTCATGGTCTCCTGGGTGAACCCCGACGAGACGCTCGCGCAGAAAAGCTTCGAGGACTACATGGTCGAGGGCGTCTATGCCGCGCTCGACGCCATCCAGCAGGCGACCGGGGAAAAGGCGGTCAACGCCATCGGCTATTGCCTGGGCGGCACGCTGCTGGCCTCCACGCTTGCGCATATGGCGGCCAAGAAGGACACGCGGATCAAGTCGGCGACCTTCTTCACCACCATGGTCGATTTCGCCGAGGCCGGGGAGCTGTCGGTCTTCATCGACGAGGAGCAGCTGCAGTCGCTCGAGGACCGCATGCAGAAGCGCGGCTACCTGGAGGGGCGGGAGATGGCCGCCACCTTCAACATGCTGCGCGCCAACGACCTGATCTGGTCCTTCGTGGTGCAGAACTACCTGCTCGGGCAGGAACCCTTCCCCTTCGACCTGCTCTACTGGAACGACGACAGCACCCGCATGCCGGCGGCGATGCACAGCTTCTACCTGCGCCGCATGTACCAGCAGAACGACCTGGTGAAGCCGGGCGGGGTGACGCTGGGCGGCGTGCCGCTCGACCTCGGCAGGATCAAGCTGCCGACCTATATCCTCTCGACCCGGGAGGACCATATCGCGCCCTGGAAGAGCACCTATCGCGCGACGCAGATCTACCAGGGGCCGGTGCGCTTCGTCCTCGCCGCCTCGGGACATATCGCCGGCGTCGCCAACCCGCCGGAATCGGGCAAGTACAGCCACTGGGTCTCGGACAGCCAGCCGGCCGAGCCCGATGCTTGGTTCGCCGGCGCCACCGAGCTCGCGGGCTCCTGGTGGCCGGACTGGCACCGCTGGGTCTCCGGGCTGGACAAGGCGCAGGTGCCGGCGCGCATCCCCGGCAGCGGCGGGCTGCCGGCGCTCGAGGAAGCGCCCGGCAGCTACGTCAAGGTCATCGCGACCGACTGAAAAGGGGGCCGCCAGGCCCCCTTCCCTTTTGATCAGCCCTGCGGCGCCAGCTCCTGCTCGACCAGCGAGGCCCAGAAGGCGATGCCGGTCGGCAGCAGGCGATCGTTGAAGTCGTACTTCACGTGATGGACGGGGAAGGTCTTGTCGTCATCCACCTGGCCGAGGCGGATGAAGCAGCCCGGCACCGTGTTGGCCATGTAGGAAAAATCCTCGCCACCCATGGTGGGGTTGCGCTCGCGGATCAGCATCTCCTCGCCGGAGAGCGCCACCGCGGCCAGCCGGGCGCGCTCCACGGGCGCGTCGCTGTTCACCACGGAAGGATAGCCGCGCTCGTAGTCGATCTCGATGCTGGCGCCATGCGCCTCGGCCGTCGCGGTCGCCACCTGGGTCAGCAGGCGCTGCATGGCGTCGCGGGTGGCCGGCTTCAGGGTGCGGATGGTGCCCTGGATGACGACCTCGTCGGGGATGACGTTGCAGGCGGTGCCGCCATGGATGCTGCAGAGCGAGAGCACCGCCGAATCCAGCGGGTCGACGCGACGGGCGACGACGCTCTGCAGGGCGACGACGACATGGCTGGCCACCAGCACCGGGTCGATCGCCGCATGCGGCCGCGCGGCATGGCCGCCCAGGCCCTTGATGCGGAGCGTCACGGTGTCGGCGGCGGCGTTGGTGATGCCGCGGGTGACGGTGAACTTGCCCAGCGGCATGGCGCTGTCGTTGTGGATGCCGAAGACGGCGTCGCAGGGGAAGCGGGTGAAGAGGCCCTCTTCCACCATCACCCGGCCGCCGCCGCCGGCTTCCTCGGCGGGCTGGAAGATGAAGTGGACGGTGCCGTCGAAGTCGCGGGTTTCCGCGAGGTACCGCGCCGCGCCCAGCAGCATGGTGGTGTGGCCGTCATGGCCGCAGGCATGCATGACGCCGGGGGTCTGGCTGGCATAGTCAAGGCCGGTGGCCTCGGTCATCGGCAAGGCGTCCATGTCGGCGCGCAGGCCGATGGCGCGGGGCGAGTTGCCGCGGCCCTTGCCGCGCAGCGTGCCGACCAGGCCGGTGCCGGCGATGCCGCGGGTCACCTCGATGCCCCAGCTGGCCAGCTTCTCGGCCACGAAGTCGCTGGTCTTGTATTCCTGGAAGGACAGTTCGGGATTGGCGTGCAGGTGGCGGCGCCACCCGGTCGCGTCGCCAGCGATGGTTTCGACGCGGTTGTCGTGTTCGGTCGGCATGGCTCATCCAGCTTTGTGGTGGGCTGAGCCTGTCCCCGTCACCGCGATTGGGCAACCGGTCCGCGTGTGATTTTTATGACGGCGGGGTCCGGGGGGACACTGTCCCCCCGGCGGGGTCCAGGGGCAGCGCCCCTGGCCTTGCTGTGCTTCAGCGCGCCGCCATCGGACGCCGGCGCGGCCCGTCGCCATTGCCGCCGGTCGGCATCGGCCCGCGCGGCGCGCCGTTGCGCGGCGCCCCGCCCGGCGCACCCATCGGCCGGCGCCCGCGCGGCTTCGGCTTCGCCTTCGGCACCACCGAGGCGGCCTCGGCGCGCCCCGCATCGCTGCGGCGGTCCTCGGCCGGGATGCGCATGGCGATCAGCTTCTCGACCGCCTTCAGCTTCGCCACCTCGTCGGGCGCGCAGAAGGCGATGGCCTCGCCCGAGGCGCCGGCGCGCGCGGTGCGGCCGATGCGGTGAACATAGGCCTCAGGGGTGTCCGGCAGGTCGAACTGGAAGACATGGGTCACGCCGTCGACGTCGATGCCGCGGCTGGCGATGTCGGTCGCCACCAGGATCGGCGCGCGGCCGGTGCGGAACTCGGACAGAGCCCGCTCGCGCTGGCCCTGGCTGCGGTCGCCATGGATGGCATGGGCGTTGATGCCCTCGGTGTTCAGGTGCTTCACCACGCGGTCGGCGCCGTGCTTGGTGCGGGCGAAGACCAGGGCGCGGCCGATCGGCAGGTCGCGCAGCATCTCGGTCAGCAGCACGCGCTTCTGGCTGGCGTCGATGTGGATCAGCTTCTGCTCGACGCGCTCGGCGGTCGAGGCCACCGGGGTGACGGAGACGCGGGCCGGGTCCTTCAGCATCTCGTTGGCGATCTTGGCGATCTCGGCCGGCATGGTGGCGCTGAAGAACAGCGTCTGGCGGTTCTTCGACATCAGCCCGGTCAGCTTGCGGATCGCCGGCCAGAAGCCGCGGTCCAGCATCTGGTCGGCCTCGTCCAGCACCAGCACCTCGACGCCCTGCATGCGCGCCGCGCCGTGCTGGACATGGTCGAGCAGCCGGCCCGGGGTCGCCACCAGGATGTCGACGCCGCGCGCCAGGTCGCGGATCTGCGGCTTGGCGCCGACGCCGCCGAAGACGACGGTCGAGGTCAGGCCAAGGAAGCGGCCATAGGAGCGGATGTTGTCATGGATCTGCGAGGCGAGCTCGCGCGTCGGCGACAGGATCAGCGCGCGGAAGCCGCCGCGCGGCGCCGGCGCCTTGCGGTCGGCCAGGTGGTGCAGCAGCGGCAGGGCGAAGGCCGCGGTCTTGCCGGTGCCGGTCTGGGCGATGCCCAGCAGGTCGCGGCCCTGCAGCACCAGCGGGATGGCCTGGGCCTGGATCGGGGTGGGGGTGGAATAGCCCTCGGCCTCAAGCGCGCGCAGCAGCGGTTCGGCCAGGCCGAGGGAAGCGAAATCGGTCATCGAAACATCCAGAATCGGGCGTGCGCCTGAGGCCACGCCGGGGGCGGGTCAGGACGCCCCGCGTGGATGGGTCGTACCGAGGGAAAGCGCCGGGGGCGTAAAGCCCGGGGCCCTGGCCTGGGCGGCCGCTTCGAGAGCGAGCCTACCGTTCACGCGACCAGGGCGCGCCGGAATCGCCACGTGTTCCGCAGGATGCCGACGGCGCTCATATGCGCGTCCGCCTGGCATTCCGCAAGTGCGAAGAGACCGGCGAGCCCTGCGGCCTCAGCGCACCCGCAGCGCGAAAAGCGCGGCGAAGGCGGCGAGGCTGAGCGCGATGACGGCGACGAGCCCGGCCCCGGCCCCATAGCCCTCCAGCAGCAGGCCGAAGGCCAGCGGTGCCCCCGCCTGCAGCAGCCGCGCCGGGGCCGAGAGCAGCCCCTGGCGCTGGCCGAAGCCCACCGGCCCGAAGACCGCCAGCGGCAGGGTGCCGCGGGCGATGGTGTGCAGCCCGTTGCCGGCGCCATAGAGCAGGGTGAAGGCGATCGCCGCCGGCCCGCCCAGCAGGATCAGCGCGACCGTGCCCAGCCCCTGCATCACGCAGGCGAAGCGCGAGGTCCAGAGCGGGTGCAGATTGCCCAGCAGGCCGAATTGCAGCAGCCGCGCCCCCACCTGGGCGGGCCCGGTCAGCGAGGCCGCCAGCAGCGCCAGCTCCGGCGAGGCGCCGGCCGCGGCCAGCAGCGCCGGCTGGTGCGCGGCGATCGCGGCGGTGACGATGCCGGTCGCGGCGAAGACGAAGCCGATCACCCACATGGCATGGGCGGGCGCCGGCGCCCGCCCATGCCATGTGG
>NZ_MLCO01000504.1 GCF_001982615.1 Teichococcus deserti
GCGGGATTCGTCGAGCTTCCCCACCCTCGCCCGCCGCGCGGCGGAGGCCGGGCTGCACGTCGTCACCTTCGGCGCCGATGCGGCCGCCGATTACCGCCTGCTCGACTATCGCGGTGCCGCCGAATCCGGCGAGGCCCTTCTGTCGCTGCGCGGCGAGCAGGTGACGCTGGCCCTCGCCGCGCCGGGGCGGCACCTCGCGGTCAATGCGCTGGCCGCCATCGCGGTCGCCGAATCGCTCGGCGCCGGGCGCGCGGGCTTCCTCGCCGCGCTGGCGGAATTCCGCCCGGGCGCCGGGCGCGGCGGGCGCGTGACCCTCGCGCTCGATGGTGGATCGGCCCTGCTGATCGATGACAGCTATAACGGCCAGCCGCCGGCGATGCGCGCGGGGCTCGGCGTGCTGGGCAGCCAGGTTCCGGGCCCGCAGGGACGGCGAATCGCGGTGCTCGGCGACATGCGGGAGCTCGGCGAGCACGGCCCCGCGCTGCATGCATCCCTGCTGCCCGATGTCCTGGCCGCGGCGGATATGGTATTTTGCTGCGGTGCACTGATGCGCGGCCTGTTTGACGCCCTGCCGGAGAACCGGCGGGCCGCGCATCGGGACAGCAGCGATGAACTGGCCCCGCTGGTGCGGCAGGCCGTGCGTCCGGGCGATGTCATTCTGGTGAAGGGGTCCCTGGGCAGCCGCATGGCGGTGGTGGTCCGGGCCCTGACATCGGCGCTGCCCGGTCCCCTGCCGGCGGTGCGCGAAGGGGCGCAGTCATGATCTTCACCTTCCTGTCCCAGTCCGCGGACGGGTTCATCCTGTTCAACCTGTTCCGCTACGTCACCTTCCGGGCGGGCGCCGCCTGCATGACAGCGCTGTTCATCAGCCTGTTCTTCGGCCCCGCCATGATCCGCTGGCTGAAGAGCTTCCAGAATGGCGGCCAGCCGATCCGCACCGACGGGCCGGATTCGCACCTGCTGACCAAGAAGGGCACGCCCACCATGGGCGGCATGCTCATGCTCGTGGCGCTGACCGCCTCGACGCTGATCTGGGCCGATCTGCGCAACGGCTTCGTCTGGGCGGTGCTGCTGGTGACGCTGGGCTATGGCGCGCTGGGCTTCTGGGACGACTGGCTGAAGGTCACCAAGCGCAACACCAAGGGCGTCTCCGGCCGCACCAAGCTGCTGGTCCAGGCCGGCGTCGGCCTGGTCGCCGCGGTCTGGATCACCTCGCTGATGCCGGGCGTGCTGGCCAACAAGCTGGCCATGCCGGTGTTCAAGGAGGCGCTGATCAATTTCGGCATCCTCTTCCCGCTGGTCGGCATGCTGGTGATGATGGGCGCCTCCAACGCGGTGAACCTGACCGACGGGCTGGACGGCCTGGCGACCGTGCCGGTGATGCTGGCGGCCGCGGTGTTCGGCCTGATCTCCTACCTGGTCGGCAACCGCATCTTCGCCGACTACCTGCAGCTGAACCCGATCGCCGGCACCGCCGAGCTCGCCGTCTTCTGCTCCGCGCTCGTCGGCGCCGGCCTCGGCTTCCTCTGGTTCAACGCGCCGCCGGCCAAGGTCTTCATGGGCGACACCGGCAGCCTGTCGCTGGGCGGCGCGCTGGGCGCCGTCGCTGTCGCCACCAAGCACGAGGTGGTGCTGGCCATCGTCGGCGGCCTCTTCGTCGTCGAAACCGTCTCGGTGATCATCCAGGTCTTCTGGTTCAAGCGCACCGGCCGCCGCGTCTTCCTGATGGCGCCGCTGCACCACCATTTCGAGAAGAAGGGCTGGGCCGAGCCCACCATCGTGATCCGCTTCTGGATCATCGCCATGATCCTGGCCCTCGTCGGCCTCAGCACGCTGAAGATCCGCTGAGATGACCGCCGCAGCCCGCCGCAACGCGCCTGATTTCCAGCCCTTCGCCGGCCAGCGGCTGGCGGTGGTCGGGCTCGGCCGCGCCGGGCTGCCCTCCGCCCATCGGCTGGTGGGCTGGGGCGCTTCCGTCCTCTGCTGGGACGACAATGCCGCCAGCCGGGATACTGCGGTCGCGGCCGGCCTGCCCGTCGGCAATCCGGCGGAGGTCGAGGGCTTCCCCTTCGACGCGCTGCTGCTCTCGCCCGGCATCCCGCATCTCCGCCCGAAGGCGCATCCGGCCGCCGCCGCCGCGCGCGCCGCCGGCGTGCCGGTGCTCTGCGACGCCGAGCTGCTCTACCGCGCCGTCCGCGACAGCGGCAGCCGCGCGCGCTTCGTCGGCGTCACCGGCACCAATGGCAAGTCCACCACCACCGCGCTGCTGCACCACCTGCTGCGCGAGGCGGGCTTCTCCAGCGAGGTCGGCGGCAATCTGGGGCCGGCGGCGCTCGGCCTGCCCCTGCTCGGCGACGACGGCACCTATGTGCTGGAGATGTCCAGCTACATGCTGGAGCGCACCGAGCGGCTGCGCTTCGACATCGCCATCCAGCTGAACCTGACGCCCGACCATATCGACCGGCATGGCGACATGGCCGGCTATGCCGCCGCCAAGGCGCATGTCTTCGACAACCAGAATGCCGACGATGTCGCCGTCATCGGCATGGACGACGATTCCGGCGCGCGCTTCGCCGCCCGCCGCGTGGCGCGCGTCGTGCCGATTTCGGGCCGCACGGCCCAGCCGGGCGGCGTCTGGGCCGAGGGCCGCGCGCTGCGCGACACGGCCGGCATCATGACCGATCTGGACAAGGCGCCCGCCCTGCCCGGCCCGCACAATGCGCAGA
>NZ_MLCO01000505.1 GCF_001982615.1 Teichococcus deserti
GCCCCGGCCCCCGCGCCCTACCAGGCGCCGGCCCCGGCCGCGGACATCCCCGGCCTGACGCCGATGGCGCCGCCTTCCGGCCCCTTCGGCGCGCCGCCGTCCAATTCCGGCCCGGTGATGTTCGGCAGCGGCAATGGCAGCGGCGGCACCACCGCCAGCGGCGGCTCGCGCATCGAGAGCCGCACGCTGAAGCAGCTGGGCCTGGCCGGCCCGATGCAGCTGCGCGGCACCTCGGACCTGCAGGGCCTGCTGTTCGGCGTGCGCTCGGACGAGGTGGTCACCGCCGCCCGGCTGGTGCTGCAGGGCGCGACCAGCCCGGCGCTGATCCCCGAGCTCAGCCAGATCGCCATCGCGATGAACGAGCAGTTCGTCGGCACCATCACGCCGGAGCGCGCCCGCCCGGCCTTCGGCCCGATCGAGTTCCCGATCAACCCGGTCTATTTCGCCGACAGCAACCGGCTGAACTTCCGCTTCACCGGCCGCTATGCGGTGGAATGCAACGACCCGCTGTCGGGCCTGCTGTGGTCGACCGTCTCCGACCTGTCGGTGCTGCACCTGACGCTGGAGAAGCTGCCGCTGACCCGCGACCTGGCGCGGCTGCCGGAGCCCTTCTTCGATCCGCGCCTGCGCAACGAGCCGCTGACGCTTCCCGTGGTCATGCCGGATGCCGCC
>NZ_MLCO01000506.1 GCF_001982615.1 Teichococcus deserti
CCGAGTTCCAGGACCTGATCTACCAGAACCTGCGCCGCGGCGGCTCGCAGAGCTCCGACCAGGGCACCGTGCTGCCCTCCGGCGCGCAGCTCGGCCTCGGCGTGCGGACGGCGGCGATCTACCGCATCTCCGAGCAGGGCAACCTGTCGCAGACCGAGAACACCTTCGACGTCGCCATCCGCGGCAATGGTCTTTTCCCGGTCCAGCTTCCCTCGGGCGAGACCGCCTATACCCGCGCCGGCACCTTCGGCCTGTCGGCGGCGGGCACCATCGTGACGGTGGACGGCTTCCAGGTCGGCGGCGGCATCACCATCCCCGCCGGCGCCCGCGACGTCACCATCAACGCCGCCGGCGAGGTGCTGGCCAAGATGGACGGCCAGACCGCGCTGCAGAATGTCGGCCAGCTGCAGCTCGCCGTCTTCGCCAACGAGGGCGGCCTGGAGGCGGTCGGCGACAACATGCTGATGGCGACCCCGGCCTCGGGCGACGCCCAGCTCGGCAACCCGGGCGCCGTTGGCTACGGCCAGGTGCTGCAGGGCTTCGTCGAGACCTCCAACGTCAACGTGGTGCAGGAGATCACCAACCTGATCACCGCCCAGCGCGCCTATGAGATGAACTCCAAGGTCATCACGGCGAGCGACGAGATGCTCTCCACCCTGTCGCGGATGCGCGGCTGATGCCTTGCGCGCCCGGCAGCTTCCGCCGCCTGTCCCTCCTGTCCGGCATTTTCTGCCTGGCGGCCAATCTTGCCGCGGCGCAGGGCCTGGTCGCCCCGCGCGGCCAGGCGGCGATCGAGGGCGGCGTGGTGACGCTGGGCGACCTGTTCGACGGGCTCGGCCCCAAGGCCC
>NZ_MLCO01000507.1 GCF_001982615.1 Teichococcus deserti
GCGCCGCGCCGCCCCCGCGCCCGCCCCTGCCCCGACGCCGGTGCTGGCCGCGCCGCGCCCGGCGCCGCCGCCGATGGTCGCCGATGCGCGGACCACGCCGCGCCCCGAGCCGCGCCCTGAACCGGGCCTGCTGCGCACCGCCGCGCATCTGCCGATCGGCCGGGCGAATGCCGCGACGATCCCGAATGGCGGCTCGGCGCTCGGCATGGCCGGCGGCAGCAGCCTGGCGCCGCCGGTGCCGCTGGCTGCGCCGGTGCCCGTCCGCGGCGCCTGGAACCAGTGAGCCGGCCATGACCCACCTGCCGCCGCCCTCGCCCGATTCGCCGCCGCTGCGCCGCCCGCATGCCGGCGCGCCCGAGCTGCTGGAGCCGACGCCCTCGCCGGCGGTGACCGTGCGCGTCACCCAGCCCGACCTGGCCCGCCGCGCCCAGCTGGAGCGCAGCCGCGGCCGGCTGGTGGTGGCGGCGCTTGGTTTCGGCGCGCTGTTCCTGGCCGTCGCCATGAAGGCCACCTGGTCCACGGTGATCGCGCCGGCCGAGCCGAAGCGGCTGAACGCCGCGGTGCGCGCCATGCAGCCGCCGGCGGCGCATGTCGCCAGCCGCGCCCCGGTCACCGACCGCAACGGCGAGATCCTGGCGATCTCGCTGCCGGTGACCGCGCTGGTGGCCAATCCGCGCGTCATCCCCAATCCGGTCGAGGTCGCCGACAAGCTGCGCACCGTGCTGCCGCAGCTCGACCGCGAGAAGCTGATCGAGCGCCTCTCCGGCGATCGCGGCTTCGTCTATGTCGCCCGCGCCCTGACCCCGCGCGAGCAGCAGGGCGTGATCAATCTCGGCGTCGCCGGCCTCGACTTCGAGGAGGCGGAGCGCCGCTACTACCCGCAGGGCCGCGCCGCCGTGCATGTGCTCGGCAATGTCGATGTCGACGGCAACGGCATCTCCGGCATCGAGCGCCGCTTCGACGAGCAGCTGCGCGCCAATCGCGGCGATCCGCTGCGGCTGTCGATCGATGTCCGCGTGCAGCTGGCGCTGCGCGACGCGGTCAGCCAGGCGATCAGCGACTTCACCGGCATCGGCGGCGCGGGCGTGGTGCTCGACGTCAACACCGGCGAGGTCGTCGCCATGGTCAGCCTGCCGGACTACGACGCCAGCGATGTCGGTGGCGCCACGCCCGACCAGCGCTTCAACCGCGTCACGGTCGGTGTCTACGAGCCGGGCTCGACCTTCAAGCTGTTCACCGCCGCCGCCGCCCTCGAATACGGCACGGCCAATGTCTACAGCTCGAGCTTCGACGCCTCGCGGCCGATCCGCTACGGCCGCTTCACGATCAGCGACTACAAGGGCAAGAACCGCTGGATCACCTTCCCCGAGATGCTGGCCTATTCGTCCAATCTCGGCGCCGCGCACATGGCGGAGACCTTCGGGCCGCAGCGGCAGCGTGAGTTCCTCAGCCGGGCGGGGATGCTGTCGCGCCAGCAGGTCGAGCTGCCGGAGACCGCCCTGCCGCTGGTGCCGCCGGCCAATGGCTGGCGCGATATCAACATGTACACCATCTCCTTCGGCCACGGCATCAGCGTGACGCCGCTGCATGTGGTGACCGGCGTCTCCGCCATCGCCAATGGCGGCATCCTGCGCCAGCCGACGCTGATGGCGGTGCCGCCCGGCACCCAGCGCGAGGGCACCCGCATCATCAGCGAGCGCACCAGCGAGACCATGCGCCGGCTGATGCGGCTGGTGGTCACCGACGGCTCGGCCAAGAGCGCCGAGGTGCCGGGCTACTTCCTCGGCGGCAAGACCGGCACGGCGCAGAAGACCGGCCCGCGCGGCGGCTACCTGATGAACAAGCGCATCGCCGCCTTCGTCGGCGCCTTCCCGATGCAGGCGCCGCGCTACGCCATGTACATCATGGTCGACGAGCCCTCGGCCAATGCCACCAGCCATGGCTATGCGACGGCCGGC
>NZ_MLCO01000508.1 GCF_001982615.1 Teichococcus deserti
CCCCTGGAAAGCTCAGCGGCGCCGTCGCCCCGCTGCTGCCCTGGCTGGAGCTCGATCCCGCCGGCCAGGCCTGCCTGCGCGGCGCCGCCGACGCGGCCGAGGGGGTGGCGCGGCTGGAGCGGCAGGGGCGCGCCGCCGATGCGGCGCGGCTCGCGGCTTACGCGCTGCCGAAGCGCGAGGCGGTGTGGTGGGCCTGCATGGCCGCCCGCGCCACCCCGCCGCGCGCCCTGGCGCCGCTGGAGGCCGAGGCGCTGCAGGCGGCCGAATCCTGGGTGCGCCGCGCCGACGAGGCGGTGCGCCACCGCTGCATGGCGCTGGCCATGGAATCCGGCTGCCGCGGGCCCGAGGCCTGGGCCGCCGTCGCCGCCTTCTGGTCCGGCCGCTCGATCGCGCCGCCGGGCGCGACGCCCGTCGCGCCGGCAGCCCACCTGACCGGCGTCGCGGTGACCGGCGCCCTGGCCCTGGCCGCGGTTCGCGGCGATGCGGCGCGGGCGGCCGCGCGCTATGAACGTTTTCTCTCGGCGCTGCGCGACATCGCGGCGGGTGGCGCCGGGCGCTTGTCGGTGGAGGAACCCGCATGGAGCTGACCCTTTCCGTCCTCCGCTGCCCCGACAGCGCGGTGCCGGAGACGCGCCAGGCGCGCGGCGATTTCTCCATCGGTCGGGCGCCCGGCAGCGACTGGGTGCTGGCCGATCCGGACCGGGTCCTGTCGAAGAAGCATTGCATGCTGGAGTTCCGTGCCGGCGGCTGGCAGATCCGCGACCTGTCGACCAATGGCTGCTTCCTGAACGGATCCGCGACCCCGGTCGGGCGCGACCGCACCGCGCCGCTGGCCGATGGCGACCGGCTGCGGCTCGGCGCCTGGGAGATCGAGCTGCGCGTCGGCGCCGGGGCAGGGGCCTCGTCGCCGGGCTCCGCCTGGGGCGGCGGCGATCCTTTCGCCGCGGCGCCGGCCGCACCGCAGCCCGCGCCGCCGCTGCCCTTCGGCGGTCCGCCGCCGGGCGCCGCGCTGGACCCGCTGTTCGACCCGATGGGCGCCGCGCCGCCGCCGCGCCGGCCCTTCGGCGAGACCGGCCCCGAGGCGCCCGACCCCTTCGGCGAGGGCGAGGCGCCGATGCCGGACCACCGGCCCTCGGCGCATGACGCCTTCACCCCGCCACCGACGCGCAGCGCCAGCGTGATCCCGGACGACTGGGACCTGGACATGCCGGCCGCGGCGCCGCCCCCGCAGCCGGTTCCGCCGCCCGTGGCTCCTGCGCCGCCGCCGCCGCCGCAGGCCGCGCCGCTGCCCTTCGCCGCGCCCGAGCCGCCGCCGCCACCGGCCCCCATGGCGCCGGCGCCCGTGGCACCGCCGCAGGTCGCCCAGCACGCTCCGGCGCCGCCGGCTCTGGCTGGTGGCGAGGCTGCTGCCCTGGCCGCCTTCCTGCAGGGCGCCGGCCTGCCGCCGCATGCGCTGACCGGGGCCGATGCCGCCGCCGCCCTGCGCGCCGCCGGCGCGGTGACGCGGGCGGCCGTCGCCGGCATCCGCGCCCTGCTGATCGCGCGGGCCGATATCAAGAGAGAATTCCGCATCGAGCAGACCATGCTGCGCGCGGCGGGCAACAACCCGGTGAAGTTCGCGGCCTCCGATCTCGCCGCGCTGCAGGCGTTGCTGAGCAACCCCGAAGGCGGCGCGATGGAGGAGACGGTGGCCGACCTCGCCGCGCATCAGGCGGCGACGCTGGCGGCCACCCAGGCGGCGGCGCGCGCCCTGCTGTCGCGGCTGTCGCCGGCGCCGCTGGAGGCCAGCGACACCGGCGGCGGGCTGATGCCGGGCTCGAAGGAGAAGCGGCTGTGGGAGGCCTACAAGGCCTTGCACCGCCAGACCGTCGCGCAATTCGACGATGATTTCGACAGCGCTTTCGGCAAGGCCTTCGCCCGGGCCTATGAGGATGCGGCACCTGGGCGCGGAGGGCGCGAATAGCCATGGTCTGGACCGACAAGGTCGTCTGGCAGGAAGGCATGTTCCTGCGCGCCCAGCATTTCCAGCAGCAGGACCGCTATCTGGAGCATCTGGTGCAGGCGCGCTCCGCCTCGCTGCGGCCGCACCCTTGGGGCCTCACCGAGCTGTCGCTGGACCGCGACTTGCTGGCGGCGGGGAAGTTCGCGCTGGCCAATGCCGCCGGCGTGCTGGAGGACGGCACGCCCTTCGCCATTCCCGGCACCGCCGACCAGCCGCCGCCGCTCGATCTTCCCGAGGGCACGCGCAACCAGATCGTCTATCTCGCCGCGCCGATCCGCCAGCCAGGCAGCCCCGAGGTCGCCTTCGGGGAAATGCCTGAGCTGTCGGGCGCGCGCTATGGGATGCGCAGCTTCGACGCTTTTGATACCCATTCCGACAGCACCCAGCCGGCGGAACTGCAGGTCGGCCGTCCCCGCCTGCGCTTCCTGCTGGAGAGCGAGGAGCGGGCGGGCTTCACCTGCCTGGGCCTCGCCCGCATCGTCGAGGTGCAGAGCGACCGCCGCGTCATCGTCGACGAGCGCTTCATCCCGCCCTGCCTGCGCGTCTCCGCCTGGCCGGCGATCGGCAACCTGGCGCCGGAGCTGGTCGGCATGCTGGGCCAGCGCGCCGAGGCCCTGGCCGCCCGGCTGTCGCAGCCCGGCGCCCGCGGCGTCGCCGAGGTCGCCGATTTTCTGCTGCTGCAGACGCTGAACCGCTGGCTGCCGTTGCTGGCGCATTGGTCGGATGCCGGCAACATCCACCCCGAAGCGCTGTTCTCGGTGCTGGTGCAGATGGCAGGCGAGCTCGCCACCTTCACCGATCCGGGGCGGCGGGCGCGGCCCTATCCGGCCTATCGGCATGACGACCTGCAGCGGGCTTTTTCTCCCGTGGTCGCCGATCTGCGCCGAGCGCTGTCGATGGTGCTGGAAACCAATGCCGTCGCCATCCCGCTGCAGGAACGCCGCCATGGCGTGCGCGTCGGCCCGCTGATGGACCGCAGCATCCTGCGCGCCAGCCAGTTCGTGCTGACCGTGCAGGCGGAAGTCCCTGGCGAGCAGCTGCGCCGCCTCTTCCCGAACCAGGTCAAGATCGGCGCCGTCGAGCATATCCGCGAGCTGGTCAATGTCGCGCTGCCCGGCATCGCGGTTCGCCCGCTGCCGGTGGCGCCGCGGCAGATCCCCTTCAATGCCGGCGCGACCTATTTCGAGCTCGACCGCGGCAGCCCGCACTGGCAGCAGATGCAGGCCTCGGGCGGCTTCGCCATCCATGTCTCGGGTGAATTCCCCGGGCTGCAGATGGAGCTCTGGGCGATCCGCGGATGAGCGACAATCCTTTCTCCGAACCGGAAGACGAGGCCGACCGCACCATCATCCGCGGCCCGCAGCCACGGGCCCCCCAGCAGCGCACGGGCGCGCCCGCCGCGCCGGCGCTGCCCTTCGCCGCGCCGGGCGCCCCCGCCATGGCAGCCCCCGCCAGCGCCGTGGCGCGGGAGATCGAGGCGCTGCCGCGCACCGGCATCTCGCCCCTGGCCGCCGCCGCCGCGCCGCTGCTGGAGCTGCTGGCCCAGCTGACCCAGGCCACCCATGTCGCCGACCCGGAGGCGCTGCGCCAGGGCGCCATCCGCGCGCTGCGGCAATTCGAGGCCGAGGCGCGCTCTGGCGACACCAGCCCCGACCAGCTGCGCGCCGCGCATTACGCGCTGTGCGCGGCGCTGGACGACGTGGCGCTGGCCACCCCCTGGGGCCCGCCGAGCCATTGGGGCGCGCAGTCGCTGGTCTCGTCCTTCCACCAGGAAGTGCGGTCGGGCGAGCGCTTCTTCGATCTGCTCTCCGGCATGCAGCGCGATCCGGGACGCTACCGGCATGCGCTGGAAGTGGCCTATCTGACGCTCGCCTTGGGCATGCAGGGCCGCTACCGCCTGGCGCGGGGCGGCGGCATGGAGCTCGACCGCATCCGCGAGGGGCTCTACCAGCTGCTCGCCCAGCTGCGCGGCCCGTTCGAGCGGGAGCTGTCGCCGCATTGGCGGGGCGTCACCGCGCCGCACAGCCCGGCGCGGCGCAGCGTGCCGGCCTGGGTGGCGCTGCCGGTGGCGCTGGCCCTGCTCGGCTTCGGTTATCTTTTTCTCAGTTTCGACCTGAACGCGCGGTCCGACGATCTCTTCGCCCGGCTCGCAGGATTGCCGCCCGGGAAGCCACCGGAGATCGCCCGCAGCGCCCCCCCGGTGCCGCCGGCGCCACCCCCGCCGCCAC
>NZ_MLCO01000051.1 GCF_001982615.1 Teichococcus deserti
TCCCCTGGACCCCTTCTTTTTTCTGTCTGATTGCCATGTCCACGTGGTGACGGGACGTGGCCCGACCCGGCGTTGGCACGACCTATGAGGCGGCGCTTTTATTGTACCGCGTCCCGCCGCAATGCCTTGGTATCGCCTGTGTAAGGGCGATGGTCACGTCACGGCCGATGATCAGAACAAAGAAGGGGGCTCGGGGGAATTCATTCCCCCGACCTACCCACTACTCTTCAGGACCGCTTCAGAAACCCAACCAGTTCTTCCGCCTTATCGACGATCGGCTCGCAGATCGCCCGGGCCTGGTCGGCGCCCTGGCGGAGGGAGGCGTCGACCGCGCCCGGATCGGCCAGCAGGCGCTGCATTTCCGACTGGATCGGCGACAGGTGGGCGACCAGGGCATCGGCCAGAGTGTTCTTGAAGCTGCCGAAGCCCTGGCCCTCGTGCTGACGCAGGACGTCGGCCGGCGACGTGTCGGTGATGGCGGCCAGGATGCCCACCAGGTTGCGGGCCTCGGGGCGGCCGTCCAGGCCGGACATCTCGCCGGGCAGCGGCTCGGCGTCGGTCTTGGCGCGGCGGATCTTCAGGGCGACGGTGTCGGCATCGTCGGTCAGGTTGATGCGCGACTGGTCGGAGGCGTCCGACTTCGACATCTTCTTGGTGCCGTCGCGCAGCGACATGACGCGGGCGGCGACGCCCTGGATCATCGGCTCGATATGCGGGAAGAAGTCCACGCCGTAGTCGTGGTTGAACTTCTCGCCGATGTCGTTGGCCAACTCCAGGTGCTGCTTCTGGTCCTCGCCCACGGGCACGCGGGTGGCGTGGTAGGCGTGGATGTCGGCGGCCATCAGATTCGGATAGACATAGAGGCCGCTGCCGGCGTTCTCGCGGTCCTTGCCGGCCTTGTCCTTGAACTGGGTCATCCGGTTCAGCCAGCCGATGCGCGCCACGCAGTTGAAGATCCAGGCCAGGCGGGCATGGGCATGGACGTGGCTCTGCACGAACAGCGTGCACTTGTCCGGGGTGACGCCGCAGGCGATCAGGGCGGCGGCCATCTCGCGCGTCTGGGTCGCCAGCGTCTTCGGGTCGAAGGGCTGGGTGATGGCGTGCAGGTCCACCACGCAATAGATGCATTCGTGGTCGGCCATCATCGGCACCCAGTTGCGGATGGCGCCGAGATAATTGCCGAGGGTGGGGATGCCGGAGGGCTGGATCCCGGAGAACACACGCTGCATCGAAGGAACCTTTCGCGCCTGGCGGCCGATGAGATCAGGCGCGGGGTTGATCCCGCGCGGCGGCGGCGGCGTCAAGCCTTGCCACGGCTGGCCGGCTTCGGCAGGAGGGGCGGCCAAGACAAAGCCGGGAGGGCAAGCAATGCGGATCGAGCGGGAACTGGCGGGACTGCGGGCGGCGACCGGCGCCTGGCGGGCGGCAGGCCAGCGGATCGGGCTGGTCCCCACCATGGGAGCCCTGCATGACGGCCACCTGGCCCTGGTGGCCGAGGCGCGGCGGCAGGCCGACGTGGTCGTCACCTCGATCTTCGTCAATCCGCTGCAATTCGCGCCGACCGAGGACCTGGACCGCTATCCGCGCGACGAGGCCGGCGACCTGGCCAAGCTGGCCGCCGCCGGCTGCGACCTGGCCTTCCTGCCGACGCCCGCCGTCATCTATCCGCCGGGCGACACCTGCGTCATCGATCCGGGCGCCAAGCCCGGCAGCCCGGCCGAGGGCTGGGAGGGCGATGCCCGCCCCGGCCATTTCCGCGGCGTGGCCACGGTCTGCTGCAAGCTGTTCATGATGGCCCAGGCGGATGTCGCGGTCTTCGGCGAGAAGGACTGGCAGCAGCTGCAGGTGGTGCGGCGGATGGTGGCCGACCTGCTGCTGCCGGTGACCATCCAGGGCCTGGCCACGGTGCGGGACGCCGACGGGCTGGCCATGTCGTCGCGCAACCAGCGGCTGTCTGGCGAGGAGCGCGGCCAGGCGGCGGCCCTGCCCGCGCTGCTGGCCCGCTGTGGCGAGGCGCTTGCCGCGGGACAGCCGGTCGAGGCAGCACTGGCCGAGGGCCGCGCGGCGCTGGCGGCGGCGGGCTTCACCCCGGACTACCTGGCGCTGGTGCAGCCCGCCTCACTGAAGCCCTGGCCGGTGGGGCAGGTCGGCGCGGCCCGGCTGCTGGTGGCGGCGCGGCTCGGCGACATCCGCCTGCTCGACAACATCCCGGTGCTCGTGCCTTCCGCGCGAGGCTGAAATTGTCGCGGTGTTGATCGGTGACCTTCCGCCCGCTGCTGCGTTGCAGCGGGTGATGGCCCCTCCGACCGACACCGCCCTCCACCCCGCGGCCGATGCCACCTCCGCCCCGCCCGCGGCCGCGCTGCTGCGGCCGGGCGACACGGTGTGGCGCCTGGCCCAGGCCAACCGCGCCGCCGTGCTGGTGGATGCCGCCAATTATTACGGCGCCCTGCGCGAGGCGATGAAGTCGGCCAGGAGCTCCATCCTGATCGCCGGCTGGGACATCGACAGCCGCACCCCGCTGGTCGGCCCCTCCGGCGAGGCGCGGGACGGGCTGCCGGCGCTGCTCGGCCCCTTCCTGGCGGCGCTGGTGGAGCGCCGGCCGCAGCTGCGCATCAAGCTGCTGCTCTGGGACTATTCCGTCCTCTATGCCCTGGAGCGGGAGCTGCTGCCGGCGCTGGCGCTGCAATGGGGCACGCCGCGGCAGATCGAGCTCTGCCTGGATGACCAGGTGGCCTTCGGCGCCTCGCATCACCAGAAGGTGGTGGTGATCGATGACGCCCTGGCCACCGCCGGCGGGCTGGACCTGACCATCCGCCGCTGGGACAGCTCTCCCCACAAGGCGGTCAACCCGCACCGCACCGATCCGCGCGACGAGACCTACCCGCCCTTCCACGACGTGCAGATGATGGTGGATGGCGAGGCGGCCGCGGCGCTGGCCGACCTGTTCCGCGAGCGCTGGGCCGAGGCCGCCTGCGAGGACCTGCCGCCGCGCGGCGACCCGCCGCCGCACGCCGCCTCGCTGTGGCCGCGTGGCCTGGCGCCGGATTTCACGGAGACCGCGATCGGCATTGCCCGCACCCGCGGCAGCTTCCAGCACCTGCCCGAGCTGCGCGAGGTGGAGCGGCTGTTCGAGGCGATGATTGCCTCGGCCGAGCGCCACCTCTATGTCGAGAACCAGTTCCTGACCCATCTGGGCCTCGCCCAGAAGCTGGCCGAGCGGCTGCAGGAGAACCCGGCGCTGGAGGTGGTGGTGCTGGGGCCGCGCACGCACCACACCTGGCTCGAGCACCGCACCATGCTGGCCGGGCGCATCCGCTTCATGGCGCTGCTGCGGGCCGCCGGCGTCGCCGACCGGGTCCGCCTGCTCTACCCCGAGGTGGGGGCGAAGCGCGGGCCGCAGAAGGGCCCGGTCGCCGATGTCATGGTGCATGCCAAGGTGATGATCGTCGACGACCGCTGCCTGCGGATCGGCTCGGCCAATCTCTGCAACCGCTCGATGGGCACCGACAGCGAATGCGACCTGGCCATCGAGGCGACCGATGACCGCACCCGCGCCGGCATCGCCCGCATCCGCGACCGCTTCCTGGCCGAGCACCTGGACGCGACGCCGGAGGAGGTCGCCCGCGCCATGGCCGGCGGCTCGCTCTTCGCCGCCATCGACAAGCTCTCCGGCCGCGCCCGCCGGCTGATGCCGATCGAGGACGGCGAGCTTGCCGAGGGCGAGGGCCTGCCGCAGATCGAGGCCGTGGCCGATCCGGCGCGCGCCATCGGGACCAAGATGCTGCTGGCCGACTTCACCGCCGAGGACGGCACGCCGCATGGCATGCCGTTCTGGCTGCGGGTGGCGCTGGTGGCGGCGCCGGTGCTGCTGATCGTGCTGATGTGGCGCTACACCCCGCTTTCGGCCTTCCTGAACCCGGAGACCTTCAGCGCCTCGATGCAGAATGCCAATGGCGCCTGGGGGCCGCTGCTGGCGCTGGGCCTGTTCATGGTGCTGGGGCTGATCGCCTTCCCGGTGAACGTGCTGATCGTGGCGACGGCGGCGGCCTTCGGCATCTGGCCGGGCCTCGCCTATGCGGCGGTGGGCGCCCTGGTCAGCGCGCTGCTGACCTGGATGGTCGGCCGGCGCCTCGGGCCCAAGCTGCTGCGCAAGCTGCTGGGGCCGCGCATCAACCGCATCAGCCGCAGCATCGCCCGCAACGGCATCCTGGCGGTGACCATGGTGCGGCTGATGCCCATCGCCCCCTTCACCCTGGTCAACCTGGTGGCCGGCGCCATCCGCATCCCGCTGCTGGACTACATGGTCGGCACGGCGCTGGGCCTAGCGCCCGGCCTGGTGCTGATGACGGCGCTGGGCGACCGGCTGCTGCGCATCATGACCGAGCCCTCGCTGCGCGACATCCTGGGCTTCGTCGCCGTGCTGGTGGCCTGGGGCGCCGTCTCCTGGGGGCTGCAGAGCCTGGTCTCCTGGTTCCGCCGCCGCAGCGCCATGGCCGAGGCCCGCGCCGAGGCGGAGGCGGAGGGCCGCGACCCCGAGCAGGCCGCGCGCGAGGCCGAGCAGGAGGTCGAGGCCGGGGCGCGCGCCGCATGATCCTGCGCGCCATGACGTGGAACATCCATGCCGGGATCGGCCGCGACGGCCGCTACGAGCTGGAGCGCGTGCTCGGCCTGATCCGCCGGCACCGCCCCGACCTGCTGGCGGTGCAGGAGATCGACAGCCGCCCGAAGCAGCGCCCCACCCCTTTCCAGGCGCTGAAGGAATGCTTCGCCGGGCATGACATGGTGGCCGAGACCATGCAGGGCACCGAGGAAGGCGCCTATGGCCATATGCTGCTCAGCCGCTGGCCGATGCGCGACGCCACGGTGCACGACCTGTCCGTCGAGCGGCGCGAGCCGCGCAGCGCCATCCTGGCGCGCATCGAGACGCCATCGGGCGAGCTTGGCGTGATGGCGACCCATCTCGGCCTGCGCTGGCGGGAGCGGCAGCGCCAGGCGCGCAGGCTGGCCGCCCTGGTGCGTGCCCAGGAGGGTCCGCTGGTGGTGATGGGCGACTTCAACGACTGGTCCTGGCGCGGTCCGGTCTGGCGCGCGCTGTCCCCCCTGCTGCCGGCCCGCACGGCGCATCGCACCTTCCCGGCGCATTTCCCGCTGCTGCGCCTGGACGAGATCTTCTGCCGCCCGGCCGGGCTGCTGGGACGGAGCTGGCGCGACACCGCCGGCGCCGCGGCGTCCGACCATCTGCCGGTGCTCGCCGAGCTGCAGATGGATGGGCATGGCCCTTCGGCGCCGGAGGCCGATGCCCTGCCTGCCCGGCCCGCCGCCCGCGCGCCGCTCGCCGTGGACTGAAGGCCGGCCCGGGGGCCTGCGCAAGACAGCAGCCACTCTGGCGCCAGCGTGACTGGCCGCATTGGCGAGGAAGGCGGCAGGATCATTGCGCCCCAGGTTGATCAAAGGACAAGGCGTGTCGCAAGAATCACGCGCGGCTCGCATTTTGACGACGATAAAATTGATTTGCGCACAGCAGGGGTTGTGCCAGACTTTTGCGGCCTCCGATTACCGCTCGGGAGGTCTGCGCTGGAGGCTGGCATGCCGGTTGATCTGCTCGTGAAGGCATCGCCCTGCCTGGATGCGTGGGACTTTCCCGCACGGGCCGTCTGGAACTCGACCCTGTGGCGTCGGGTCGGCGCCGCCGGTCTGCTGGCCCTGCTGCTTGGCCACAGCGCGCTGGTCCCGCCGGCCCTGGCCCAGGGCTCGCCGCCCTCGACCATGCCGCCCGCCTCGCCGCCCGGCAACACCCTGACGCCGGGGCCGCCGATGCCGGCGACCCCCCTCTACGGCCAGGATGGCGGCCCGGCCCCGCCGGTGATCGGCGCGCCCGGATCGCCGCCGGCCGGCGGCCGCGACACCGCCACCTCGCTGCTGCTGGACCAGGCCAGCTACTGGCAGGCGCAGAACCGGCCCGAGGCGGCGCTGCAGTCGCTGGAACGCCTGCTGCGCATCCAGCCGAACGACACCCGGGCGCTGGCCATGGCGGTGCAGGTCGCGGCCTCGGCCGGCGAGACCGAGCAGGCCGCCGCCTATCTGGCCCGGCTGAACGCCATCGCCCCCAACAGCCCCGACGTCGCCCGCGCGCAGAGCGCCATGCGCGTCACCGGCGTCGACCAGTCCGGCATCGCCGAGGCGCGGCGCCTGGTGCAGGCCGGCCGCGGCGCCGAGGCGCTGCAGGCCTATCGCACCGCCTTCGGCAGCAATGAGGTGCCCGACGCCTTCGCCGTCGAATACTACCAGACCCAGGCCGGCCTTTCGGCCGACGACTTCCGCGAGGCGCGGCGCGGCCTGTCCGCGGCGCTGGCCCGGCAGCCGGACAATGCCCGGATGAAGCTGGCGCTCGCCCAGGTGCTGACCTTCCGCGAGACCACCCGCGCCCAGGGCATCGAGGAGCTGCAGGTTCTCGCCCGCCAGCCGCAGACCGCGACGGCTGCGCGCACCGCCTGGCGCCAGGCGCTGCTCTGGCTTGGCCCGGGCGGCGAGGCGACGGCGGCGATCGAGGTCTATCGCGCCGCCTATCCGGGCGATGCCGAGATCGAGGCGCGCTACAACGAGGTGCGCACCTTCGGCCAGGACCCGACCTACGAGTTCCGCCAGGGCGCCTTCGAGGCGCTGAACGCCAAGCGCTTCGCCGAGGCCGAGGCCGGTTTCGGCGCGGCGCTGGCGAAGAACCCGGAAGACGTCGATTCGATCCTCGGCATGGCGATCCTGCGCCGGCTGCAGAAGCGCGACGCCGACTGGAAGGCGCTGATGCAGCGCGGCGTGGCCCTCGCCCCGGACCGCGAATCCGAATTCCGCCGGGCGCTCGGCCTCGACACCGTGGCAGGCGGACCGGGCGGCGGTGGCGGCACCGGCCGCATCGTCATGACGCCCAACATGCTGGCGCGCCAGGCGATCCAGCGCGAGCGCTATGACGAGGCCGAGCGGCAGGCGCAGCGCTCGCTGCAGCGCGGCTCGGAGGCCGAGCGCGCTGAGGCCACCATCATCCTGGCGCAGATCGCGCTGCAGCGCGGCCAGTGGACCGCCGCCGAGGAAGGCTTCCGCGAGGCGCTGCGGCGGCGGCCGAATTCGCGCGAGGCGCAGGGCGGGCTCTACACCACGCTGGAGCGCCAGGGGCGCTCGGCCGAGGCCGATGCCCTGGCCCAGGCCACCGGCTTCGTGCCGCCGCGCGGCTTCGCCCAGGCCCGCTCCGCCGGCTTCCGCCAGGCTGCCGAGCGCGAGGGCAACCCGGCCCGCGCCATCGCCCTGCTGCGCCAGGCGATCCAGGTCGCGCCCGAGGATGCCTGGGCGATGCACGACCTGATCCGCCTGCTGCGCCTCCAGGGTGAGACCGCCGAGGCCGACAGCCTGGAGCGCGACCTGGCCGCGCGCAGCGACCGCGAATCCCTCTTCGCCGCGGCGCTGCTGGCGCAGTCGGAGGAGCGCGACCGCGACGTCGTCGACCGCGTCAGCCGCATCCCCGCCGGCCAGCGCAATGCCGACCTGCGCAAGATGCTGGAGGGTGCGACCATCCGCGTCGAGGTGACGCAGTGGGAAGCGCAGCTGCCTTCTCCGGCGGCGACGCGCTCGCTGCTGGCGATCGCCGCACGGCCGGACGCGACCGGGCAGACGGGCGCCGCCGTGGTGCGCGCCTTCGGCCGGCAGCGCATGGGGCGCGAGGCCATCGCCGCCGCCCGCACCGCGGCCAATACCGGCCGCACGCTGAGCCTGGAGGCGCGGCTGGCGCTGGCCGGCGCGCTGCTGGAGGCGAAGCAGCGCGAGGATGCGGCGACGCTGATGGCGGGGCTGGAGAACGCCCAGATGACCGCCGAGGAGCGCGAGCAGTATATGGGCATGCGCGCCTCGCTGATCGCCGTCACCGCCGACGAGTACAGCGAGGCCGGGCAATATGCCCAGGCCAACCAGCTGCTGCTGCAGGCGCTGCAGACCGATCCTGACCGCGCCGGGCTGCTGCTGGCGCTGGCCCGGCTACGGCTGCAATCCGGCTATCGCCAGGAAGGCCAGCAGATCGCCGAAAGCGTGCTGGCGCGCGAGCCGAACCGGCTGGAAGCCATCATGACCGCCGGCGAGGCGGCGCTGCAGATGCGCCACTGGCAGCGCGCCGACGAGCTGATCAGCTTCGGCCAGCGGCAGGCCCCCAGCAACGTGCAGCTCTACATGATGGAATCGCGCTCGGCCCGGTCGCAGAGCGACACGCGCCGCGCCCAGCGGGCGCTGACGATGGCGCAGCGGCTGCGCATCGGCCAGCTTCAGCAGCAGTCGAGCATTGCGCGCTGAGCGCGCTTGGCGAGCACCTCGCGCTGAGCGCGGGGTGCCTTCCATCGGTTGTTTTTCCCCAGGACAGGCTGGTCTGATGCGTGTTTCTTCTGCCTGGCTAGGCCTCTGCATGGCCGCGGTTCTGAGCACGGGTCTGGGGGCGGCGCGGCCCGCCGAGGCCCAGCCCATGCTCTACGAGCAGCGGCTGCCGGAAGGCTTCGCCTTCGTCCGCTTCGCCAATACCCTGCCCGGCCGGGTGACGGTGAAGCCGGATTACGACAACCAGGTGGCGCTGCCCGACGGCGCGGCCGAGCGCGTCACTGCCTATATGGTGGCCGAGGACGTGGCCAAGCGGCCGGTGAAGCTGGTGATCAGCGACGGCACCCTGACCACCGAGGTGACGGTGCAGATCCCCGGCGGCGGCTACAACACGGTGCTGCTGCGGCGCGACGGCGACAGGCTGGGCGCGGTGGTGATCACCGACAAGGTCGAGTTCAACCAGACCCGCGCGCGGCTGGGCTTCTACCCCGCCATCGCCGGCTGTGCCGATGGCGGGCTGTCGATCGACCCGGGCAACCAGGCGATCTTCTCCAAGGTGGCGGCGGAAACGGGGGCAGCGCGCAACCTGAACCCGGCGGCGGCGAAGGTCATCGCCTCCTGCGGCGGGCAGCGGGCGCCGCTGCTGGATCTGGGCCGTCTGGAGGCCGGGCAGCAATACAGCGTCTGGCTGATGGCGCCGCAGGGCACGCCGGTCAGCTTCCTGGTGCGCGACCGGATCGCTGCCCGATGAGCCGGATGGTGAGGCGCCTGACGCTCGCCGGGCTGGCCCTGGCCGCGACCTTGTCCCCTGCCCTCGCCTTCGCCCAGGCGGTCTGCCCGAACCTGCCCAGCCGCACCCCGCCGCCGCGCGAGGCGGGCCAGGAATACCTGGCCGAGCCGCATTGGCGCGCCCGCGTCCAGGAACTGGACCGGCAGATCGCCGGCGCCGATCTGTCCCGCGTGGACATGGTCTTCATCGGCGATTCCCTGGTGCAGGGCTGGTTCCCCTCCATCTTCCAGCAGTTCTATGGCCATCGCGCGCCGGCCAATCTGGGCGTCATGGGCGACTTCACCCAGGGCGCGCTGTACCGGATGGCGCATGGCCACTGGCCGGCTTCGCTGCGGCCGAAGGTCGCGGTGGTGCTGCTGGGCACCAACAACGTCTCGGCGCAGAGCCGTCCGGAGGATATCGCGCTCGGGCTTGCGGAAGTCCTAAGGGCGATCCGGGCGAAGTCGCCGCGCACGAAGTTCCTGATCATCGGCCTGCTGCCGCGCGGCGACACCGCGGCCGAGCCGATGCGCCGGACGATCGAGCAGGTGAATGCGCTGATCAGCCGCTGCGCCGATGGCAGCACCATCCTCTACAGCGATGTCGGCAGCTCGCTGGTCGACGGCTATGGAAGGCTGACCAAGGACATCGCCTTCGACAGCCTGCACTTGACCATGGTGGGCTATGCGATGCTCAGCGCCGGCATCGAGCCACAGATCCGGCAGCTGCTGGCGCAATAGACGCAGCGCCCCGCGGAAATGACAACGGCCCCGCAGGACGGGGCCGTTTTCCTGTCCGGCGACCGATCAAAGGTCGCGCGGGCCTGCACCGTTCCGCCCGCCGTCCGCAGGCGGAGGCGGCAGCCCGAAAGAACGCACCCTGAGGGACTTGAACCCCCAACCAACCGGGTAGAAGCCGGTTGCTCTATCCAGTTGAGCTAAGGGTGCCCCTGGCGTCGAGATCGGGACTTAGTGGGTCCAGTTCTCGGCGCGGCCATAGCGGAAGTTCTCCGCATAGGATTTCGGCTTGATCGCCGGGCCCGGCTTCTCCGGCTCGACCTCGAAGGCCAGGCCATTGGCGCGGGCATAGGCCTCGGCCGCCTCGCGCGTGGCGAAGCTCAGGCGCAGCTGGTTGCGGGTGTCGCCCGAGCCGTACCAGCCGGTCAGCGGATCCTGGCGGCGCTGCTCGGCCGGGGCATAGGTCAGCATCCAGCCGCCGGTCCTGGCCTTGCCCGACTGCATGGCCGAGCGCGGCTGGCTGAAGATACGGGCGATGGCGACGTCGCGGCTCATGCTTCTCGCTGCCTGACTGCTCGGGCGGATGGGGACCGCCACGGGGAATCGCTGGGGGATCTCGGTATCGGGGCGAGAGGATTCGAACCTCCGGCCCTCTGCTCCCAAAGCAGATGCGCTACCAGGCTGCGCCACGCCCCGATGCCCGGCAAACTATGGGCAGCGGGGCGCTTCGGCAAGCGCCTTCGGCCATTTAGCCGATCCGCGTGATGCCGCCCATCCAGGGCGCCAGAACGGCGGGGACGGCGATGCTGCCGTCTTCCTGCTGATGAGTTTCCAGCACGGCGATCAGCGCGCGGCCGACGGCGACGCCGGAGCCGTTCAGCGTGTGCAGGAAGGCGGTGCCCTTGCCTTCCGCCGGACGGTAGCGGGCGGCCATGCGGCGCGCCTGGAAGTCGCGGCAGTTGGAGCAGGAGGAGATCTCGCGCCAGGCCTGCTGGCCGGGCAGCCAGACCTCCAGGTCATAGGTGCGGGCGGCCGAGAAGCCGGTGTCGCCGGCGCAGAGCAGCACGCGGCGCCAGGTCAGGCCGAGCTCGGTCAGCACGCGCTCGGCGCATTTCGTCATGCGCTCGTGCTCGGCTTCCGAGTCTTCGGGGCGGGTGATGGCGACCATCTCCACCTTGGCGAACTGGTGCTGGCGCAGCATGCCGCGGGTGTCGCGCCCGGCGCTGCCGGCCTCCGAGCGGAAGCAGTGCGACAGGGCGGTGAAGCGCAGCGGCAGGGCGCTCTCGGCCAGGATCTCGCCGGCGGCCAGGTTGGTCAGCGGGACTTCCGCGGTCGGGATCAGCCAGCGGCCATCCGTGGTGCGGAACAGGTCCTCCTCGAACTTGGGCAGCTGGCCGGTGCCGTACATGGTGGCATCGTTGACCAGCAGCGGGACCGAGATCTCGCTATAGCCATGCTCGTCGGCGTGGAGAGAGATCATCCACTGGCCGAGGGCGCGCTCCAGCCGGGCGAGCGCGCCGCGCAGCACGGTGAAGCGGGCGCCGGCCAGCCTGGCGGCGGCGCCGAAATCCATCAGCCCGAGCGCCTCGCCCAGCTCGAAATGCTGCTTCGGCGTGAAGGCGAAGTTCGCGGGCGCGCCGTGCTGGTGCAGGACGACGTTGTCGCTCTCGTCGCGGCCCTCGGGGACACCGGCGTCGAGCAGGTTGGGCAGCGCCTCCAGCACCCTGTTCTGGGCGTCCTCGGCCGCCTTGGCCTCGGCGTCCAGCGCCTCCATGCGGCCGCGGGCGGCGACCGCCTCGGCCTCGAGCGCCGTGCTGTCGGCGCCGCTGCGCTTGGCCTGGCCGATCTCCTTCGAGAGCTGGTTGCGCCGGGCCTGCAGCTCCTGCGCCGCGGTCTGGGCGGCGCGGCGGGCGGCGTCCTGGGCCAGCAGGCTCTCGGCGACCGGCGCCAGGCCGCGGCGGGCCAGGCCAGCGTCGAAACCCGCCGGATCGGCGCGGACGATGCGGATGTCATGCATGGTCGGTAACTCAGCTCTTGTCTTCGTCGTCGCGCTTCGGCGCCACCCAGCCGGCGGCCAGGACGGAGATCTCGTAGAGAAGGATCAGCGGCACGGCGAGGCCGATCTGGCTGATGATGTCGGGCGGCGTGATGACGGCGGCGACGACGAACATGCCGACGATGGCGTAGCGGCGGCCCTTCTTCAGCCCGGCCTGGGTGACGATGCCGACCTTGGCCATGAGGGTGAGTGCCACCGGCAGCTGGAAGGCGATGCCGAAGGCCAGGATCATGTGCATGACCAGCGACAGGTATTCGCTGACCTTGGCCTCGAGCTGCACTGGCAGGCTGCCGCCGCCGGGCGGGGTCTCGAAGGAGATGAAGAACTTCCAGGCCAGCGGGAAGATGAAATAGTAGGCCAGCGCCGCGCCGAGCACGAAGAGCACCGGCGACGCCACCAGGAAGGGCATGATCGCGCGCTTCTCGGAGCGGTAGAGGCCCGGCGCGATGAACAGCCAGAGCTGCGTCGCCCACATCGGGAAGCTCAGGAAGACCGCGCCGAACAGCGCCACCTTCAAATAGGTGAAGAAGGCTTCATACAGCGCGGTGAAGATCATCCGCCGCTCGCCGCCGCCCTGCTGGTGCAGGATGTCGGCCAGCGGCCGGGCGAGGAAGCCGTAGATCTGCCCCGAGAAATAGTAGCAGAGGGCGAAGGCGAGGAGGAAAGCGCCGAGCGACCACAGCAGGCGGGTGCGCAGCTCCAGCAGATGCTCGATCAGAGGCATCGGCTTGTCGTCGATGATGTCTTCCTGGTCGGTGGCCACTTGCGCTGCTCAGACTGTCGGGGTTGCGGGCGGGGTCGCGGCCGGGATCGCGGCCGGGGTCGCGGGCGGAGTGGCCGGCTGGGCGGAGCCGTCCGTCTTCGCCGGCTCCGCGGCCGGGGTCGGCGCGGCGCTCGCGAGAGCTGGCTCGGTCGGCTTTGGTTCGGTTGGCTTTGGCTCGGCCGGCCTGGCCTCGGCGGGCGTCGCCTGGACCGGCGCGGGCGTGGTCGCGGCCGGGGTGGCGGTTTCGGTCATGCCGGGCGGGATCATGGCCGGCGGGGCCGCCGGCTCGGGCGCTGGCGGCGCGGGCGGCGGACTCGGCGGGCGGATCTCGGCCGCGACCGAGGGCGGTACCCAGGACGGTGCGTCGGCGGGCGGCTGCGGCGCGGCGGCAGGCACCGGCGGCAGCGCCTCGGTCGAGAAGGAGGAGCCCGCCGGCGGCTCGGCGATGCCGCCCGGGCCCGGCTTCCAGGCGTCGCGCAGCGGGTCCTCGCTGAAGGTCTTGCGGATGCCGCCATCCTCGTCGAGGTGGCGCTCAATGGTGCCCTTGACGTCGAAGTTGCGGATGTCGCGGATCTGGTCGCGGACATCCTCGAGCTTGGCCTCGCGGACCAACTCGTCGGCCTGGCTCTGGAACTCGGAAGCCATGCGCCGGAGCTTCTGCACGCCCTTGGCCACCTGGCGGACCGCGTCGGGCAGATCCTTGGGCCCGATCACGACGACGGCGACCACGGCGATCAGGGCAATTTCGGACCAGGCCAAATCGAACATGTGCTTCCCATCTCCCCCGGGTGGGGGCCGCTTCCGTTAGCAGGAACCGAGGGCAGCGCCAACGTGGCCTGCCCGCGAAACCGGCGCCTGAGCTGGCCCCGGGGCTTGGTCCCGGGCGCCGTCCCCTCGCCTGCCCTCCTTATCTAGGCACTTCGGCGGCAAACACGAAGGCGCGTTCCGGATCCAGCGCCAGGCCGACCCGGGCGCCGGGGCGCAGCGCCTGGCCGGGCGGCAGGCGGACCTGCAGCGGCGCCGCGGCGCTGTCGAGGCGCAGCGCCGCCAGTCGATGGGCGCCCAGCATGCGGCAGGAATCGACGGTGGCCGGCACCCCCTCGCCCTCGGGCAGGACGACGATGCCTTCGGGGCGCAGCAGCAGCTCGCCCTCGCCGTCGGGCAGCGCCGCCGGCAGGCTGCCGAGCGGGCCATGCGCCTGGCCGCCGCGGAGCGTCACCGGCAGGGCATTGACCGGGCCGAGGAAGCTGGCGGCGAAGCGCGAGCGCGGCCGCAGATAGAGGTCTTCCGGCGGATCCAGCTGCTCCACCCGTCCGCCGCGCATCAGGGCGATGCGGTCGGCCATCAGCATGGCCTCCTCGGCGTCATGGGTAACGATCAGCGTGGCAATGCCGGCATTCTGCAGCAGGCGCAGCGTGTCGTCGCGCACCTGCTCGCGCAGCCGGGCGTCGAGGCTGGCAAAGGCCTCGTCCAGCAGCAGCACCGCGGGGCGCGGCGCCAGCGCGCGGGCCAGCGCCACCCGCTGCTGCTGCCCGCCGGAGAGCATATGCGGCCAGGCGCCGGCGAAGCCGGCCATGCCGAGCCGGGCCAGCGCCGCCTCGACCGCGGCCGCGCGCTCGCCCCGCGGCATCCGGCCCAGGCCGAAGCCGACATTCTGCGCGACGGTCAGATGCGGGAACAGCGCATAGTCCTGGAAGACGAAGCCGACGCGGCGATCCTCCGGCGGCAGCTCGCGCCCCGGCTCGGCGACGATGCGCTCGCCGATGGCGATGCGCCCGGCCTGCAGCGCCTCCAGCCCGGCGACCAGCCGCAGCAGGGTCGTCTTCCCGTCGCCGGAAGGGCCCAGCAGGCAGAGAATCTCCCCGGGGCCGACGGAGAGGTCGACGCCCTGCAGCACGGCGCGGGCGGCATAGGCGTGGCGGATCCCCTCCAGCCGCAGGGTCATGCGGGCGGGGCCATGTCGGGCAGGGTCGGGCCCGCCTCGCCGGCCAGCAGCTCCTCGCGCCGCGGCAGGTCGGTCAGGCCGCGCAGGCCGAACTGCTCCAGGAAGCGCGGCGTGGTGGCCCAGAGGGTCGGGCGGCCCGGCACCTCCTTGCGGCCGCGCGGCGCGATCAGCGCCTGCTCCAGCAGCAGCTCCAGCGTCGCCTGGGACAGGCTGGTGCCGCGGATCTCCTCGATCTCGGGGCGGGTGACGGGCTGGTGATAGGCGATGATGGCCAGCGCCTCCATCGCGACCCGCGGCAGGCGGCGGGGCGTCTCGACCACGCGGGTCAGCACCGGCGCCAGGTCGGCCGCGGTGCGGAAGGCATAGCCGCCCGCGACCTCGGTCAGCTCGACGCCGCGGCCGGCATAGCGGGCGGCCAGCAGGGTCAGCACCGCCTCGGCGCGCAGGCCCTCGGGAAGGACGGCCTGCAGCCGCTCGGGCGCGACCGGTCGGTCGGAGGCGAAGACCAGCGCCTCGGCCAGGCGCAGCGCATGCTCCAGCGGCGCGATGCCGGCGGGATCGCGGGGCGCCCCGGGGGCGGCAGTCTCGGGGGGCAACGTCTCGGGCTGCGGGTCAGGCGGCAGCGTCATTCGCGGTCTCGGGCTCCTCGGCCGCCTCCCCGGGGCGGCGGCCCCGGCGGCACGGGCCGCAGGCGGCCTCCTGGCACAATTCGATCCCCCCCCCACCT
>NZ_MLCO01000509.1 GCF_001982615.1 Teichococcus deserti
GTGGGGGTTAGGCGGCAGCAGGACCGCCCGCGGGGGCGCGGGCGGCGTGACGGCCATGGTCAGAGGTGCCGGGACCGGCAGTCTCGAAGGCCAGGAGGGCGCGGGAATCGGGGCGGCACGCCATGAAGGGCGTCAGCGAAGCCGGCATCGGACGATGCCAAGCGGCCTGCGAAAGGCCGTGCTGCAACGGGGCCACGAGTTTCTCCACATGCCCGCCCAGGTTTTTCGGGACTGATCCGGCCGGATTCTTCAGCCGCTTTTGGAACAGACCCCCCGCCGGCGGCGCCAGGAGCCAGGGGTGGCACGGGACCTTTTGACCCGGGCGACCTTCCCGGGCGCACCATCCGGTCAGAACGTTAACGGCAAGTGAACGTCAGGCCGGTATGTTCACGACCACGAAACGGTCATGCTTCGCGACTGTTTCTACTGGGTTTTCTGCCGACCGGACAAGCCGGCTGCCCGCCCGCGATTGGTTAATGCCCGGGCAACATGACGGGCGTTTCTTAAGGGCAGGAAAAAACTTCCAGCCCTGGTGGGTAAGCGGCCTTGGCCCCAGAACTAGCCCCGGAACTGACGGCGCTTCGATGCGTCTTCCTGCTCGCCATGCATCATGGCCAGCACCTGACCCCGGCCGAGCTGCCGGTGCCGGGCGCCGGCGACATGACCGGCGCAGTGCTGCGCAGCCTGAAGGCGGCCGGGCTGTCCGGCAAGGCGCTGACCCGCTGCGACTGGGACAAGGCGGGCAGCCTGGGCACCGCCTATCCGGCGCTGGCGACCCGGCGCGACGGCAGCTGGTTCATCCTGGTCCATGTCATGGCCGCCGCCGACGGGGCGAAGCTGGCCGCCATCCTCGACCCGCGCGACGAGGCCGCCGGCGTGCAACTGGTCACCCGCGAGGCCTTCCTGGCCGAATGGTCCGGCCGCCTGGTGGTGGCCCGCCGCGCCAACAAGGTCACCGACGAGAACCAGCGCTTCGGCCTGCGCTGGTTCCTGCCCGAGATCATCCGCCACCGCCGCCTGTTCCAGGGCGTGGCCATCGCCGCGATCATGGCGAACCTGATCAGCTTCGCCATCCCGCTGCTGTTCCAGGTGCTGATCGACAAGGTCATCACCCACCACAGCTACCAGACGCTGACCGTGGTGGTGGCCGTCTTCGTGCTGCTCACCGTCTTCGACGGCCTCTTCAGCTATGCCCGGCAGCGGCTGATGCTGCTGGCCAGCAACAAGATCGACGCCCGGCTGACCTCGCGCACCTTCCGCCACCTGCTCGGCCTGCCGCTGCATTTCTTCGAGAGCAACAGCGCCGGCGTGCTGGCCCGCCACCTGCAGCAGACCGAGAAGCTGCGCCACTTCCTGACCGGGCGGCTGTTCCAGACCCTGCTGGACGCCGCCGCCCTGCCGGTGCTGCTGGTCCTTCTCGTGCTCTACAGCGGCGTGCTGACCGCCGTCGTGCTGGGCTTTTCGCTGGCCATCGCCGCGGTCATCGGCGGCATGGTGCCGCTGTTCCGAAGCAAGCTGAACGCGCTGTACCAGTCGGAAGGCGCCCGCCAGGCCTATCTGGTCGAGACCCTGCACAACATGCGCGCCGTGAAGTCGCTGGTGCTGGAGCCGGCGCGCGAGAAGGCCTGGGACGGCAAGGTCGCCACCGCCATGCGCCAGCATGCCGGCGTCGGCCAGGTCGCCGCCACCGGCAACGTGCTGACCACCGGGCTCGAGAAGCTGATGCAGATCAGCGTGCTCGGCGTCGGCGCCCTGCTGGTCTTCGACGGCCAGCTCAGCATCGGCGCGCTGGTCGCCTTCAACATGCTGTCCGGCCGGGTCACCGGGCCGCTGGTGCAGATCGTGGCGCTGATCAACGAGTACCAGGAAGCCGCGCTCTCGGTGGAGATGCTGGGCACGGTGATGAACACCGCCCCCGAGCGCCAGGGCCAGGACCGCCGCGCGCGTCCCGAGATCACCGGCACGCTCAGCTTCCAGGGGGTGGGCTTCCGCTATCCGGGCGCCGCCACCCCGGCGCTGGACCGCATCAGCTTCGAGGTGAAGCCCGGCCAGGTGATCGGGCTGGTCGGCCGCTCCGGCTCCGGCAAGACCACGGTCACCCGCATGGTCCAGGCCATCCACCTGCCGCAGGAAGGGCTGATCCAGCTGGACGGCGTCGACCTGCGCCAGATCGAGCTGCCGCACCTCCGCCGCAACGTCGGCGTCGTGCTGCAGGACAATCTCCTGTTCCGCGGCAGCATCCGCGAGAACATCGCCGCCGCCCGCCCCGACGCACCGATGACCGCCATCATCGAGGCCGCCCGCATGGCCGGCGCCGCCGAGTTCATCGACCGCCTGCCGATGGCCTACGACACCCTGGTCGAGGAGAACGCGGCGAACTTCTCCGGCGGCCAGCGCCAGCGCCTGGCCATCGCCCGCGCTTTGCTGACCGAGCCCCGCCTGCTGATCTTCGACGAGGCCACCAGCGCCCTCGACCCCGAGAGCGAGGCCATCATCCAGCAGAACCTGGCGACCATCGCCCGCGGCCGCACCATGCTGATCGTCTCGCACCGCCTGGCCTCGCTGGTCATGGCCGACGCCATCCTGGTGCTGGACCGCGGCCAGGTGCTGGACTTCGCGCCGCATGCCGTGCTGCTGGAGCGCTGCGCCGTCTACCGCCAGCTCTGGGACACCCAGACCCAGCACCTGCACGCGCCGGCCGCCCCGCCGGCGGAGGTCGCCGCATGAGCGTCACCCTCCGCCAGGGGCTGGACCTGCCCACCCCCGAGCGCCGCCCCTGGTCCAGCCTGCTGCCC
>NZ_MLCO01000510.1 GCF_001982615.1 Teichococcus deserti
GCCGGCTTCCTGGGCTCGGCGGTGATCGCCGGCCGCGCCGCCGACGTGCTCGACTGCTCCTACTGGCTGCGCCTCGGCGACCCGAACTGGTTCGGCAAGACCGAGCAGCTGCCGCCGCGCGTGCTGGTGGTCGAGGACAGCGGCTTCTTCCGCCAGCTGGTGGTGCCCGCCCTCACCTCGGCCGGCTATGACGTCACCGCATGCGGCGAGCCTTCCGAGGCGCTGAAGCTGCGCGCCGGCGGCGCCATGTTCGACGCCATCCTGAGCGACATCGAGATGCCCGGCATGGACGGCTTCGGCTTCGTCGCCGAGATGCGCCGCGAGGGCACCTGGCAGAAGACGCCGGTGGTGGCGCTGACCAGCCGCATCAGCCCGGCCGACAAGGCGCGCGGCCTGTCGCTCGGCTTCAACGACTATGTCGGCAAGTTCGACAGCGAACGCGTCCTCGCGGCCCTGGCCCGCGCGGTTGGCAGCGTGAAGGAGGCCGCATGAGCGCCGCGATGACCGCCCAGAGCCACACTGGCCAGAGCCCGAAAGCCATGACCAAGGCCGCCGCTTCGGAAGAGCCCCGCCTGCTGCTGACCCTGCTGATCGCGGGCCGGCTCTGCGGCATCCCGGTGCCCCGCGTGCGCGACGTGCTGCGCAACGAGCAGATCGCCCGCGTGCCGCTGGCGCCCCCGGGCGTCGCCGGCGTGCTCAACCTGCGCGGCCGCATCGTCACCGCGGTGGATCTGCGCAACCGGCTCGGCCTGCCCGAGGCGGAGAACAACGAGAGCCGCATGAGCGTCGTGGTCGAGCATGAGAACGAGCTCTACTCGCTGCTCGCCGACGGCGTGCGCGAGGTGCTGTCGCTGACCGGCGAGGAGCGCGAGGACGCCCCCGCCACCCTGTCGGATGCTTGGCGCGAGCATGCCAGCGCCGTGCACCGCCTGCCCGAGGGCCTGCTGATCGAGCTCGACACCGACCGCCTGCTGGCCTTCGGCGCCCGCGCGACGGCGGATTCGCGCCGGTGACGCTGGACCTGGCGCCGGCCGCCGCCGCCACGGCGGCGGCGCCGCTGCGCATCCTGCTCTGCGACGACAGCGCGGTGATCCGCGCCGCCATGGCGCGCATCCTGCAGGCCGATCCCAGCCTGCATGTCGTCGCCCGCGCCCGCAACGGCGAGGAGGCGGTCGCCGCCATCCGCCGCGGCGGCATCGACGTCGCCGTCATCGACATCGAGATGCCGGTGATGGACGGGCTGACCGCGCTGCCGCTGCTGCTGCAGGCCGATCCGGGCCTGCGCGTCATCGTCTGCTCGACGCTGACCACCAAGGGCGCCGCGGCGGCCATGGAGGCGATGCGCCGGGGTGCGGCCGACTGCCTGCCCAAGCCGTCGGTCGCCGAGGAGGCGAGCTTCGCCAACGAGCTGGTGGCCTTGGTGAAGGGGCATGGCGCGCTGCGCCGCCGCGCCTCGCCGACGCCGGTGCTCTCGGCCGTGCCAGT
>NZ_MLCO01000511.1 GCF_001982615.1 Teichococcus deserti
GCCCGGCTTCAGCCCGGCTTCCGAGGCGGGGCTGTCCGGCCGGACGCCGACGATGGCGGCGCCTTCGGTGCCGCGGGGCAGCTCGAGCCCGGCGCGGGCGGCCTCGCGCAGCGGGGCGAGGGCGATGCCGAGCTGGCCGCGCTGGCTGGACTCTTCGCTCTCGCCGGCATTGGCGGCTTCGCGGTCCTGCAGGGCGGCGACGTTGATGGCGACGCGCTGCTCGGCCTGGTCGCGGCGCAAGGTCAGGGTGGTGGCCGCCCCCGGGCGCAGGTCGCCGATGGCGCGGGCCAGGTCGCGCGGCGACTTCACGGGCGTGGCGTCGACGGCGGTGACCACGTCGCCGGGCTTCAGGCCGGCGCGGGCGGCGGGGCTGTCCTTCTCGACCTCGGCGACCAGGGCGCCTTCGGGCTTGGGCAGGTGCAGGGCGCGGGCCATGGTGGCGTCGACCGGCTGGGTGCTGGCGCCGATGAAGCCGCGCTCGACCCGGCCGTGGTCGCGCAGCTGGGCGACGACGGAGGCGACCAGGTTGGAGGGGATGGCGAAGCCGATGCCGATGGAGCCGCCGGAGGGGCTGTAGATCGCGGTGTTGACGCCGATCACCGCGCCGTCGAGGCCGAAGAGCGGGCCGCCGGAATTGCCGCGGTTGATGGGCGCGTCGATCTGCAGGAAGTCGTCATAGGGGCCGCTGTGGATGTCGCGGCCGCGGGCGGAGACGATGCCGGCGGTCACGGTGCCGCCGAGGCCATAGGGGTTGCCGACGGCCACCACCCAGTCGCCGGGCCGCGCCGCGTCCGAATTGCCGAGCTTGAGGAAGGGCAGCGGCGTGTCGCTCTTCACCTGCAGCAGGGCCAGGTCGGTGCGGGGGTCGCGGCCGACGATGCGGGCGGGCAGCTCGCGGCCGTCGTCGAGGGTGACCTTCACCTCGGTGGCGCCGTTGACGACGTGGTTGTTGGTGACGATGTGGCCTTCCGCATCGACGATGAAGCCGGAGCCGAGCGCCTGCATGCGCTGGGCCGGCTGGGCGCCGCCCTTGCCGCCGTTCTCGTTGCCGAAATAGCGGCGGAACATGCGGTCCTGCGGCGAGCCCTCGGGGAAGGGGCTGTCGGCCTGCTCGGGCTGGGCGCGCTCGGTGGCGGTGATGGTGACGACGGCGGGGCGGACGCGGGCGACCAGATCGCCGAAGCCGGGCAGGGCGATGGGGGCGTTGGTCGTCGTCGTGGTCTGGTTGATCGGGGGCGCGGGGTTGGCGGGCGCCTGGGCAAAGGCGGGCCCGAAGCCGGCGGCGCCGCCG
>NZ_MLCO01000512.1 GCF_001982615.1 Teichococcus deserti
CGGTGGGGCCGCGCGGGTCCTCGGGCTCCTCCTCACGGTCCTCGGCGCGCTCGGCATCGGCCTCGGGCAGGGCGGCCCAGCGGTCCCACCAGCCGGGGGCGGGCAGGGCGCGCGCCGCATGCTCGGTCAGCTCCAGCGGCGGCAGCAGCGCCGGGTGGTCGACCAGCAGCTCTTCCAGCCGGCGGCGCAGGCCCCGGGCGCGGCCGCGGCCGCCCTCGTTGCCCATCAGCCAGCGGCGCAGCTCGGCCATCTCGGCGCCCGAGAGCTCGGCCGAGAACGCGCCGTCGGCGGCGTCGAACAGGTGGTGGCCCTCGTCGAAGACATAGCGCAGCGCCGGCCCGTCCTCGCCGCCGCCCAGCGCCGCCTGCACCATCACCAGCGCGTGGTTGGCCACCACCAGATGGGCACCGGCGGCGCGGCGGATCGAATGCTCGACATAGCAGCGCTTCCAATGCGGGCAGGCCGAGTGGATGCACTCCCCCCGCCGGTCGGCCAGCAGGGAGATGGCGCCGGCCGGGAAAAGCTCGGAAAGCCATCCGGGAAAATCGCCGCCCAGCAGGTCGCCGTCGCGGGTGGCCAGCGCCCAGCGCGCCACCAGCGACAGCGCGACGATGCGCCCGGCCATGGCCCCGGTGACCGCCTCGTCATAGTTCAACAGGCAAAGATAATTCTCGCGGCCCTTGCGGATGACGACGCGCTTCCGGCGGTCCTCCGGGTCCGGGTAGAGCCGGGCCAGCTCCTGGTCGAGCTGGCGCTGCAGGTTGCGGGTATAGGTGGCGATCCAGACGGGCGCGCCGTTGCGCTCGGCCCAGAGGCTGGCCGGCGCCACATAGCCCAGGGTCTTGCCGGTGCCGGTGCCGGCCTCGGCCAGCACCAGCTTCGGCTCGCCCGGGTTTTCCCGCGGGGTGAAGGCCATCGAGGCTGCGGACGAAAAATCCGCCTGGGAGGGCCGCTGCTCGGCGCCCTCGCCCAGGATCTCGGCCAGCCGGGCGCGGGCGTCGGAGGGGGTGACGCTGTGGCTGGCCGGCGGCGGCGGCGGCGCCTCCTCCTCCCAGTCCGGCAGGACGCGCCAGACCTTCAGCGCATCGGCCGAGCCACGCGCGGCAGGATGGCCGATGGCGGCCAGGACGGATTCCGCCCAGGGCCAGTCGCCGGCATCGCGCATCCGGGCGGCGAGCGCGCCCGCATCCTTGTTCAGCACCGCCCCGCGGGCGCGGGCCAGGCGGCGCAGCAGCTCGGCCGCCATCTGCGGCAGCAGGGCGGCGGCCGCCTCGGCATCGGCCGGCGGCTCCATCTCCAGCGCCAGCGCCAGGCCCCTCGGGGTGGGCGGCGCGGGCGTCGCCGGCAGGCAGAAGGCGAACAGCTCCAGCAAGTCATAGGCGCCGGGCAGGCCGGGCAGGTTCAGCCGCTTCGCCGTCGCGGGCGCATGCACCAGGATCGGCGGGCCAAGCTCCCGCAGCAGCCCCGGCAGCTCGCGCGGGCGCGGGGTGAAGAGCTCGCCATCCGGGGTCAGCAGCGCGGCCTGCCCGGGCG
>NZ_MLCO01000513.1 GCF_001982615.1 Teichococcus deserti
GCGTCATGCTCGGCCTGCAGCCGCTCCAGCTGCGGGCCCAGCGCGGCCAGGCGGCTTTCCGCCCGGGCGGCAGCGCCGGCCAACTTCTGGTCGGCATCCCGCGCCCGGCCGAGCGCGGATTCCGCCGCGCCGCGCGCCTGGCGGGCGGCGGCCTCGGCGGCGGTTTCTTTCTGTTCGTCCTGCTTCGCCGCCTCGGCGGCGGCGGCGGCCGCCTTGGCGGCGGTCTCGGCCTCGGCCAGGGCGGCCTCGGCGGCGCGCAGGCGGTTGCGCTGGGTCAGCCGCACCGCGCCCGGGCTGGGCGCGCCGGCCTGCAGGCAATGCCCGTCCCAGCGCCACAGCGCGCCGTCGCGCGCCACCAGGCACTGGCCTTCCGCCAGTTGCGGCAGCAGGGATTCTCCCGCGGCGCCGTCTTCCACCAGCCCGACCTGGGTCAGCGCCCGGGCCAGTTCCGGCGGCGCCTGCACCAGCCCGGCCAGCGGCGTCGCCCCGGCCGGCAGCGGGCGCGACGCGTCGATCGGCGGCAGCACCCGCCAATGGCGCGGAGCCTTGGGGTCGGCCGGGCTTTCCAGCGCCTCGCCCAGCGCGGCGCCGAGCGCCGCCTCCAGCCCAGGCGGCACGGCGATGGCGTCCAGGATCGGCGCCGCGGCCTTCGGCGCGCGGGCCCGCAGCAGGTCGTCCAGCCCCTGGCGCTCGGCGCTGGCGCGGGCGCGGGCGGCCTCGGCGGTGCCGGCGGCGGTGCGGGCGGCGGCATGCGCCTGGGCGGCGGCGGCGCGGGCGGCCTCGGCCTCGGCCAGGGCCTTGCGGGCCTGCGTCAGCCCCGCCTCGGCCGCCGCCACCGCGGCCTGGGCGGCCTGCAGCGCGGCCGGGTCGGGGCGCTCGGCCAGGGCGGCATCGCGCTCGCGGGCCATGCGGTCGCGCTGCTCGGCGGCCTGGCGGGCGCGCTGGCCAGCGGCGTCGCGCTCGGCGGTGGCGCGGCTGCGGGCGGCCTCCGCCTCGGCGCTGGCGCGGCGGGCGGTGGCATGGGCCTCCTGGGCGGCGGCGCGGGCGGCCTCGGCGGCTTCCAGCCCGGCGCGGGCCGCGTCCAGCGC
>NZ_MLCO01000514.1 GCF_001982615.1 Teichococcus deserti
CCTTCGAGCTCGGCAGCCGCTGGAACCTCGATCCGCTGCTGCTGGCGGGGCTGGGTGCCGCGCTGCTGCTGGCGCGCCGGTCGCCGCGGCCGGGCCTGGCGATGGCGGCGGTCGGCGTGCTGGCCCTGGCCTTCGTCTCGCCGCTCTGCGCCCTGAGCGTTGCGCTGTTCTCCGCCCGCGCCCTGCACCACCTGCTGCTGGTCACCGCCGCGGCGCCGCTGATCGCGCTGGCCTGGCCGGCCGCGCGGCCGGGCGCGCCGGGGCTCAGCCTGGCCGTCGCCACCGCGGTGCTCTGGGCCTGGCACCTCCCGGCGCTCTACGACGCGGCGCTGGCGGGCACCGGCGTCTACTGGCTGATGCAGGCGACGCTGCTGGGCAGCGCGGTCTGGTCCTGGCGGGCGGTCTTCGCCGCGCCGCCGCTGGCCGGCGGGCTGGCGGCAATCCTGGGCATGGCGCAGATGGGCCTGCTGGGCGCGCTGCTGACCTTCGCCGCCCGGCCGCTCTACGCGGCGCATTTCGGCACCACCGAGCCCTGGGGCCTGGCGCAGCTGGCCGACCAGCAGCTGGCCGGGCTGCTGATGTGGGTGGCGGGCATCATTCCCTATGCGCTGGCGGTGGCCCTGATCGGCCGGCGCGCCTGGCGCGGCGGCCTGCCGGCATGATGGTCGCCGCGCTGAAGTTCCTGCACATCGCCGCCCTGTCGCTCTGGTGCGCCGGGCTGGTCGGCCTGCCGCTGCTGCTGGCGCGGCATGGGCCGGAGGATGCGCAGGCCGACTTCACCCGGCGGCGGCTGGTGACGCACAACGCCTATGTCCGCCTGGTCACCCCGGCCGCCGTGATCGCGGTGGCGGCGGGCACGGCGCTGGTCTTCCTGCGCGGCGTCTTCGTGCCCTGGATGTTCGCCAAGCTGGCGGCCGTCGGGCTGCTGGTGCTGATCCATGCCTGGCTCGGCCATGTCACGCTGCAGGCCGGCGAGCAGCGCGGCGAATACGATGCGCCCTCCGGCGGGCCGCTGGTGGCGGCGGCCCTGCTGTGCATGACGGCAATCCTGTTCCTGGTGCTGGGCAAGCCGCTGTTCGCCGAATGGACAGGGCCGGCCTGGCTGCTGCAGCCGCGCGGTCAGCCCCTTCCGGTCGGCGCGGTGCCGATGTGATAGTCGAAGACCAGCTTGCCGCCATGCCAGCCCGTCATGCCGGTGAAGAACGCCGCGAAGCCCGACAGCAGCAGC
>NZ_MLCO01000515.1 GCF_001982615.1 Teichococcus deserti
GCGGGGGCCGGGGCCGGCTGGCGCAGCAGCGCGGCCAGGTCATCGGGCAGCCGCGCCTCGATCACCACGGCGGCGCCGTCGATCTCGACCATGGCGCCGGACAGCAGCCGGGTTTCCAGCTCGACCCCGCGCGGCGCCGGCTCGACCAGGCGCAGCGTCTCCCGCGCACGGTGCAGCGCGGCGCTGCGCAGCGCCTCCAGCACCTCGGCCCGGGTCAGGCGGATGGTGTGGTTGACGAAGAACGGGGCGGCGACGCCCCCCGTTCCTGTCATCGCGGGTCCCTGCAGGGAGGGCGCCTGCAGCGCTGCGGCGGAGGCGGCGGCCAGGCTGGTGGCGGGGATGGCCGCGGGCGCGGCGGCAGCGGGGGTACCGGTCATGGGGAGGGCTTCTCCTTCCTTGAATGACGGGGCCTGGCGTGACACGGCAGCCCTGCGAGGCGCGGCCGATCCCGACGGCAACCCCCGGTTTTTAGCAGCTGCGCAACCGCAGGACCACTTCGCTGATCGAGAACATCGTAAAGCAAAGCCTGACGGCACCGGGCCGGCATCGCCATCCATGCGAAAAAATATCGCAGAAAAATTGCCTTCGTGCATTTTTGCGTCTGGCCGGAAGAGCGAAAAAAGTCTAAACGAAACCCATCGGAGCCCTGGTCCGCCCTCGCGGATGGGCGTAGCGGGAGCAGGCAGGGCATGGCGCGGGTGACGGGAACCGCACGCAGGACGGCCAGGCGCGGCACGGCGACGGCCCAGGGGATGGGCGCGGGCCCGCAGCAGGGCGGCCGCATCGTCCAGCTTCAGGGCCAGGCGGCGGACGGACCGGCCTTCTCGATCGAGCTGGTGACGCCGGCGACCGCGACCGAGCTGCTCAGCCGCAAGCGTCCCAGCGCCGGCGACAATGCCACCGCCATTGCCGCCTATGCCGAGGCGATGCGCGAAGGCCGCTGGATCCTGAACGGCATGCCGCTGATCCTGTCGCGCGGCGGCGTGCTGCTGGACGGGGTGCAGCGGCTGCGCGCCTGCATCCGTGCCGGCGTGCCCTTCCTGACCGTGCTGGCGCAGAACATTCCCGACGACGTGCTGCACACCATCGACCAGCAGCGCCGCCGCTCCTTCGCCGGCGTCCTGGAAGCCCGCGGCATCCCGCATGCCCATGCTCTGCAGTCGGCCCTGGTCAAACTGATCCGCTATGACGACGGCAAGATGCTGCGCGGCGCCGGCACCGCCAGCTGGTCGCGCATGGACCGCGTGCTGCGCGCCAATCCCGACCTGGAGCAGGCGGTGAAGATGTCGCTGGAGAGCGAGGCGACGGCGCTGTCGGAAGCCGTGCGCACGCCGCTGCTCTTCATGGGCTTCCGGGTGGACAAGGGGGCGACGCGCCGCTTCCTCGACGCCATCGCCTGGCCGGAGAAGCACAGCCCGATGGAGCCGGGCGCGCGCATCCGCGACCTGATCGACATCACCCGCGGCGACCCGGCGACGCGGCTGAAGCCGGTGACGCTCTTCGCGCTCTGCATCAAGGCGCTGAACGCCACCATCGCGGGCGAGCCGCAGCGCAGCTACACCTGGATCGACCGCACCGCCAATCCGACCAAGGGCGAGGAGTTCCCGGCGCTCGCCGGCTATCCGGGCCTCGACGATCCGGGGATGGAAAGCGAGACCGAGGAGACCGCCCGCAGCCTGCAGGAAGCGGTCGAGCGGCTGGCGTCCGAGGAGAACGTCTTCCCGCTGGCGATCGAGAGCATCTCGCCGCAGCAGGCCGAGGCGTACCTCGCGCATAACAGCCGCAACCGGAAGATCGTGGCGGCGCATGTCGATGCCATCGCCCGCGACATCCGCGCCGGCAACTGGATGATGAACGCGCAGCCGATCTGCTTCAGCCGGTCGGGGCGGCTGCTGAACGGCCAGCACCGGCTGTCGGCGGTGCTGCAGGCCGGCGAAGCGATCGAGGTGCCGGTGATGCGCGGCCTGCCGGAGGAGGCCTATGCCACCTACGACATCCACGCCAAGAAGGGCCCGCAGCTGGGCGCCGCCTTCGACCATTTCGGCGACCGCCCGCTGATCGCCGCCGCGGCCGTGCTGCTGTGGAAGCACGAGCTGAAGCCTGCCGGCACGCGCAATGCCAAGCCGACCCCGGCCGAGGTCATGCGCATCGTCGAGCAGCATCCGCGCCTGCTGGAGATGCGCACCTTCGGCCGCAAGATGATCGAGTTCGGCCGCGGCTCGGTGCTGGCCTATGCCGCCTATTGCATCGAGCGCGACGACCCCGAGCTCGGCCGCATCTTCGTCGAGCGTTTCGAGAGCGGCGCCGACCTGCCGCGCGGCCACCTGATCCTGGAGCTGCGCAAGCGGATGCAGATCCTCAGGCGCGAGCGCACGAGCCAGGAGGAGCAGCTGCGCGAGCTGCTGCAGGCCTGGGCCCGCTTCAAGGAGAAGCCCGATCTGGAGCGGCTGGGCCGGCCGCGCGGCGAGGCCTAGCCGGCCCGCGGCTGCAGCAGCTGGGGCTTCAGCAGCTCCATCTCCTCGGCGCGCTGCTCGGCCTTGCGGGCGGCCGCCAGTCTTTCTTTCTGTTGGTGCTGCTCGAGTGCCAGCTCGAGCCGCTTCAGCTGCGCGAAATTGTCCCGAAGCTGCTCGCGCAGCGATTCCTCCACCATGGCGCGACGCCGCAGCTCGAACTCGAGCCGGCGGCGCTGGCGCTCGGCGGCGCGCAGCCAGACGGACCACAACGCCATCTCCGCCGCGTCGCCGCGGGCGCGCTGGGTCTCGCGGGCCAGCACCGCGCCATGCGCGGCGATCGCCTCCTCCTGCGTCAGGCGATCGCGCTCGGCGGCGGCCAGGGCCACGCGGCAGGCATCGGCGGCCTGGCGCGCCAGGC
>NZ_MLCO01000516.1 GCF_001982615.1 Teichococcus deserti
CCCCGGGCCGGCACCCCCGAAACCGGCGCGGGGGGTGCCGCGCCGGTTTCGGGGGTGCCGGCCCGGGGAGGGGCCGGCCTGGGGGACTCGTGCTTCGGGAAAGCGCCACCGGCGGGGCGGCGCGGCGCGCCTCAGGCGGCGACCGGCTCCGCCTGGCGGCGGGCAGGGGCGCGGGGCGAGAAGGCCGGCACCAGAGCCTCGTCGGTCCAGCGCCAGGCCTCGGCGTCGGCGAAGAGGGCGCGCAGCAGCCGGTTGTTCAGCGCATGGCCCGAGCGGCTGCCGCTGAAGCGGGCCGAGAGCGGCGCGCCGGCCAGGGCCAGGTCGCCGACCACGTCCAGCAGCTTGTGGCGGACGCATTCATCGGCATGGCGCAGCCCGCCGGGGTTCAGCACCAGCGGGCCGTCGACGACGACGGCGTTGTCCAGGCTGCCGCCCTGGGCGAGACCGGCGGCGCGCAGCCGCGCCACATCCTCGGCCAGGGTGAAGGTGCGGGAATCGGCCAGGACCGCGCGGAAGGAGGCCTCGGTGACGCGCAGGCTGAGCTGCTGGCGGCCGATGGCGCTGGAGGGGAAGTCGATCTCCAGCGCGGCCTCGAAGCCCGGGGTCGCGATCGGCTCCAGCTGCGCCCAGGCGCTGCCGGGGGCGTCGCTCTCCTGCACGCGCACCGTCTTCAGCACCTCGATGCTGCGGCGGGGCATGGCCGTGGTGGTCACGCCGGCGCAGTCGATCAGGAACAGGAAGGGCGCGGCCGAGCCGTCCAGGATCGGCACTTCCGGCCCGTCCACCTCGATCACCGCATCGTCGATGCCGCAGGCGGCGAGCGCCGCCATGACATGCTCGATGGTGCCGAGCCGCGCCTGCGGCTGGCCGGGCAGGGCAATGGCGGTGCAGAGGCGGGTGTCGAAGACCAGGTCGAAGCGCGCCGGGATCTCGAGGCCGAGGTCGCTGCGGCGGAAGACGATGCCGTCGCCGGCGGGCGCGGGATGCAGGGTGAGGCTGGCGCGACGGCCGGAATGCAGGCCGATGCCGACGCAGCCGATGGGCGCCTTGAGCGTCCTGCGCCGTTCCATGCCTGCCGCCAGAAAACCGTCCATCATTGCCCCGATACATCTGCTTCGGAAACGCATCGTCGGGCGGGAAGGCTGCCCCGGATGGTTCCGTCAGCATCTAGATGACACCGGGTCCGGGCCCATGCGAGTCAACGCTTGTTTCCGTTTATTTCCTTCGAAGTTTTCCCTCTATCGCACTGACAAAGAAGGGTTTTTGCGGCGCATCATAACGGCTTCGCGAGGATTTTCCGTGTCCTGTGTGACAGTCCGGGTGAACCGCTCGTGAAGCCCTTCGCCCATGAAAAAACCCCGCGCCTTGCGGCCCGGGGTTGTCTGTCCAGTCGTGCCGCGACGGGGTCGCGGCACCGGTGGCGCCAGCCTCAGTTGCTCTGGCGGCGCAGGAAGGTCGGGATGTCCAGCCCCATCTCCTCGGCCGGCGGCTGCGCCGGGGCGGCCGGGGCCGGGCGCGGCGCGGGGG
>NZ_MLCO01000517.1 GCF_001982615.1 Teichococcus deserti
CCGCCGAGCCCAGGAAGCCGGCGCGGTCGGTGGACGGGCGCAGCACCAGCCGCTCCTCGATGACGTCGAGGATCTCGTCGACCATCAGGCCGAGGCTGCGGGTGCCGTCCTGGAAGACCAGCAGGTGCTGGGTGCTGCCCGAGGGCGGCTGCGTCCAGGGGCCGAGCGGCAGCAGCGGCATCAGCTGGCCGCGATACTGCACGGCAGGGCGGTTGCCGGCGGTCTCGATGCTGTCGGAGGGCAGCGCCTCGAGGCGGGCCACCAGGCCGAGCGGCACGGCGATCGGCGTCGCCTGGGCGCCGGCGCGGAACAGCAGCAGCTGGGCGCCGGTCTCCTCGCTGGCGGCGGCGACCGCCTGGGCGGCCTCCTTGCGGGCGCTGCCGAGGCCGGCCATGCGGGCGAGGCCCGCGGGGTCGAGGATCATGATGACGCCGCCATCGCCCAGGATGGTGTTGCCGGAGAAGGCCTGCAGGTCGCGCAGGATCGGCGCCACCGGCTTGACCACGATTTCCTCGGTGTCGAAGACGCCGTCGACGAACAGGCCGTAGCGGGCGCTGTCGCCCTGCAGGACGGCGACGAAGCCCTGGGCCGCCGAGCCCGAGGGGTGCGGCGTCGCGATGCCGAGCAGCGCGCCGAGCTGCACCAGCGGCAGCAGCTGGCCGCGCAGCCGGATGACGGGGGCGTCGTCGAGCCATTCGACGGCCGCACCGCCCGAGCCCACGCGCACCAGCTCGACCACCGCGGCCTGCGGCACGGCGAAGCGCTCGTTGGCGGCCTGGACCACCAGGCCGGAGATGATCGCCAAGGTCAGCGGGATGCGGATGATGAGCGTCGTGCCCTGGCCTTCCACCGTCTGCAGGTCGACGGTGCCGCCGATCCGCTCGATGTTGCTGCGCACCACGTCCATGCCGACGCCGCGGCCGGAGACGGCGGTGACCGCCGCCGCCGTCGAGAAACCCGGGCGGAAGATGAAGCGCGCGGCCTCGGCATCGTCCATGGCGGCGACCGCGGCTTCGGTCGCGAGGCCGCGCTCGATGGCGCGCGAGCGGATGCGGGCGATGTTCAGCCCGCGCCCGTCATCGGCAAGCTCGATGACGATGCGGCCACCCTCCTGCCGCGCGGAGAGCGAGATGGTGCCATGCGCGGGCTTGCCGGCGGCGCGGCGGATCTCCGGCGTCTCCAGCCCATGGTCGGCGCTGTTGCGCACCATGTGGGTCAGCGGGTCCTTGATC
>NZ_MLCO01000518.1 GCF_001982615.1 Teichococcus deserti
GCCGGTCGGTCCAGGCCTCCCGGTAGGGCTTGCCGTCCCATTGCTGGCCGCAGTCGCCGCGGGTGCGGGCGAAGCTGCTATGGACGCGGATGCCGCCCTGGCCATCGCCCTGCAGCCGGTTCTCCAGCACCGTCTCCGAGGTGCATTGCCGGTTCTCCTGCGCGGCGCGGCTCTCGATGCCGATGACGCGCAGCCGCTCCTCGGCATCGCAGCCGATGAAGACCACCAGGCGCTGGCTGATGCCGGTGCCCATATTGCCCTCGATCGAGGCGGCCACCACCTGGCGGCCGGCCATGGACACCACACGCAGCCGCCCGGCGGTGCCCATCGGCCGCGGCAGGATGATCTCGGCCTCCGGCGCGCCGGGGCCGCGGAAGCCCAGATGCAGCACCTTCTCCGGCGTCTCCATCACCCGGGCGCGCAGCCGCCAGGGGGCGCCGCCATGCACCAGCCGCGCCGTCAGCGGCGGCGGATTGGCGGGCGCGGCCGGGCTTGCCGGGGCGGCGGGCGTTGCGGCCGGCTGCGCCGCCAGGCCACGGGCCGTCAGGGCAGGCAGCAGCGGCAGCAGGGCCAGCAGGGCACGGCGGGACTGGGTCATGCGGCGCAGATTGCCTTGCGATGATGCCCGCCGCCAGCGGCGGGGCATGAAATCTTCGTCCGGAATCATGGCCGATCCGTTGACCGGCCGCGCGGCCGGTTCAGGCAGGGGCTGCGCCGGGCGAAG
>NZ_MLCO01000052.1 GCF_001982615.1 Teichococcus deserti
CGGCGCCCCCACCGTGGACGTCCTGGTCGAGGGCCGCCCCACCGCCGTCCCCGAGGGCGCGACGGCCGCCGCCGCCCTGCTGCTGGCCGGCATGCCCGCCAACCGCACCACCCCGGTGACCGGCGCGCCGCGGCTGCCCTTCTGCATGATGGGGGTCTGCTTCGACTGCCTGGCGGTGATCGACGGCGTCGCCAACCGCCAGGCGTGCATGGTGGCCGTCCGCCCCGGCATGCGCATCGCCCGCCAGGACGGCGCCCGCCTGGCCTACCGGGACGACCAGGCATGAGCGCGCTGCCCTTCGACCTGGCGATCATCGGCGCGGGTCCCGCGGGGATGAGTGCTGCGCTGCAGGCCGCCGGCCTCGGCCTCGCCGTCACCGTGCTGGACGAGCAGCCCGCCCCCGGCGGCCAGATCTTCCGCAACGTCGAACGCGCGGCGGGCGATCCGGCGCTGCGCGGCGAATATGCCGAGGCGGGTGCCGCCCTGGTGCGCCGCTTCCGCGCCATGCCGAATGTCGACTACCGGCCGGAGACCACGCTCTGGCACGCCGACACCGAGACCGGCCTGCTGTCGGTGAAGACGCCCACCGGCCCCGGCGAGATCACCGCGCGCCGCCTGCTGCTGGCCACCGGCGCGCAGGAACGGCCGGTGCCGATCCCCGGCTGGACCCTGCCCGGGGTGATGGGCGCGGGTGCGGCGCAGATCCTGCTGAAGCAGGCCGGCGCGGTGCCGCAGGGCCGCACGGTCCTCGCCGGCCAGGGACCGCTGCTGTGGCTGCTGGCGGTGCAGCTGGCCCGCGCCGGCGCGCCGCCGGTGGCGCTGCTGGAGACGACGCGGCCCGGCTCGCTCCGCGCCGCCTGGTCGCGCGGCGGGCTCTGGGCCGGGCGCGCCGCCCTGGCCAAGGGGGCGGCGCTGATGCTGGAGGCCCGGAGCTCGGGCATGCGCATCATCCGCGACGTGCAGCAGCTGCGCGCCGAGGGCGAGGGCCGCGTCCAGCGCGTGCATTGGCAGGATGGCGGCGCCGTCGATGCCGACACGCTGCTGCTGCATGAAGGCGTCATCCCGGGCACGCACATCTCCCGCGCCATGGGGCTGGACCACGAATGGGACGGGGCGCAGCGCTGCTGGCGGCCCAGGCTGGACGCCTGGGGCGCCAGCAGCGATGCCTTCGTCGCCATCGCCGGCGATGGCGGCGGCATCGGCGGCTGGCAGGCGGCGGTGGCCTCCGGGGCGCTGGCCGCGCTGGATGCGGCGCATCGGCTGGGCCGGATCGACGCTGCCGCGCGCGATGCCCGGGCGGCCGATCCGCGCGCGGCGCTGAAGGCGGCCCTCGCCCTGCGGCCCTTCCTCGACCGGCTCTACCGCCCGTCCAACGCGGTGCTGGCGCCGCCCGACGACGCCACCGTCATCTGCCGCTGCGAGGAGGTCACCGCCGGCGAGGTGCGCCGCGCGGCCCGGATGGGCGCCACCGGCCCGAATCAGGCCAAGGCCTATCTGCGCAGCGGCATGGGTCCCTGCCAGGGCCGCTTCTGCGGCACCACCGTCGCCGCCCTGATCGCCGAGACCCGCGGCGTGCCCGTCGCCGAGGCCGGGGCGCTCCGCCCCCGCGCGCCCTACAAGCCGATCACCATCGGCGAGCTGGCCGATCTGCCGGAGGAGGCGGGCTGAGCCTCGGCGGACAGCCGGACCAGCCGGCCCGCGGGGCCGGCTGAGGCGGATATCACGACAGCATCCGGGTGTCGCCGTCCACGCTGATCGCCTGCCCCGAGATCGTCCGGCCGCGCGGCGAGCACAGAAAAAGGATCTGATCCGCCAGCTGCTGCGGCGTCACGTATTCCTTGATCGAGGTGAACGAAAACGCCTGACGCTCCATCTCGGCGAAGCCGATGCCGCGCTGCTGCGCCTTGGCTTCCAGCACGCGGCGCTGGCGGTCGCCGGCGACCAGGCCGGGCAGGATGGCGTTGACCCGGATGCCATCGTCGCCGAGCTCGATGGCCAGCGACTTGGTCAGCCCGATCACCCCCCATTTCGCCGCCGCATAGGGCGTGCGCAGCCCGAAGCCGTGCTTGCCCGCCGCCGAGGACAGGTTGACGATGCTCGCATTGGCCGAGCGCCGCAGATGCGGGATGGCCAGGCGGGCGCAGTTGAACTGGCTGGTCAGGCAGACCTCGACGCAGCGGTCCCAGTCCTCCGGGTTGATCTCCTCGAGGCGCCCGGTCGGCCCGGCGATGCCGGCATTGTTCACCAGCACGTCCAGCCCGCCGAGCTCCTCCAGCGCCGCCTCGAACAGCGCCGCCACCTGGGCGCGATCGGCGACATCGGCGCGGCGATGCCCGACGCCGAGCGGCAGCGTCGCCAGCCCCGCCGCATCGACGTCGCAGGTGAAGACCCGCGCCCCCTCGGCCAGGAAGGCCTCCACCACCGCGCGGCCGATGCCGTTGGCGCCGGCGGTGACCAGCACCCGGGCGCCCTGCAATCCCATGTCCATTCTTCGTTTCCTCCCCTAGACGACGACAGCGAAGCTAACCCGATGGCAGCCCGCCCTTGTCGATGATGAAGTCGGCGGCGCGGGTGATGTCCTCGGCGATGGCGGCGCGCGCGGCCTCGGCGTCGCGGGCGCGGATCGCGGCCAGCGCCGCGGCATGGCAGCGCAGCGCATGCCCCGCCGTCAGCCGGTCGCGCGAATGCCGCAGGTCCAGGTTGATCACCGGCCCGGCCTTCAGCCACAGCCCGCCGATCACGTCGACCAGCGTCGGCAGCCCCGCCGCGCCATAGATGGCGAAATGGAAGTCGCGGTTCAGCTGCACCGCATGGCCCAGATCGGCGGAGCGCTCGGCGCCGCGGATGGCGGCCTCGGCGCGGGCGATCCCGTCCAGCTGCGCCTCGCTGCGGGCGGTGGCGGCCAGGCTGGCGGCCCAGCCCTCGATCCCCGCGCGCACATCGGCCAGCTCGCGGAACTGGCGGCCGTCCATCACGGGGACGCGCACGGCGCGGTTCGGCGCCACCTCCAGCGCGCCGTCGGCGATCAGCCGGCTGACGGCTTCCCGCACCGGCATGACCGAGACGCCCAGCGCCTCCGACAGGTCCCGCAAGGACAGCTTCTCCCCCGGCGCCACACGGCCGGAGGCCAGGAGGTCGCGCAGATGGGCATAGGCCGACTCCGCCAGGGTGCGGCGTTCCAGCAGCGGCAGGGTGGCGATGGCGAGGGTCACGCATTCCCTCTGGACAATCCGGCAGGGATAGGCAAGCCTGACCGTGATCACAGATCACATTTTTCGGGGTGATCAAGGGATCGGCAAGCGGACCAAAAGAAACCCGCTGCCCGCATGAGGAGAGGACCCAAGGATGACCGAGCTTCCCCGCATCACGCGGCGGGGGGCGATGCTCAGCGCCGCCGCGCTGCTGGCCGCCCCCGCCATTTCCTACGCCCAGTCCGATGTCATCCGCATCGGCCACCTGACGCCGCGCACCGGCTTCCTCGGCCCCTTGGGCGAGTTCGCCGTGCAGGCCGCGCAGATGGCGTCCGACGAGATCAACGCCTCGGGCGGCATCAACGGCCGCAAGCTGGAGATGCTGTTCGAGGACAGCGTCAACCCGCAGACCGCCAGCGCCAAGGCCGAGCGCTATATCCAGCGCGACAAGGTCTCCTGCATCGTCGGCGAGATCAATTCGGCCTCGGCGCTGGCCATCGGCCAGGTGGTGCAGCGCGAGCGCGCGCTGTTCATCAACACCGGCGCCAATTCCGACGCGCTGCGCGGCAGCGACTGCCGCAAGTTCATGTTCCACATCGAGGGCCAGAACTCGATGTATGTGAAGGCGGTGGGCCGCGCCCTCGTCCAGCAGGGGCTGATCAAGGGCAAGAAGATCTATGCCCTGACCGCCGACTATGCCTTCGGCCATGACCTGCTGCGCGTGGCGAAGAAGTTCATCGGCGAGAACGGCGGCAACGTCACCAACGAGGACCTGATCCCGACCGAATTGACCGATTTCTCCCCGTTCCTGCTGAAGCTGCGACAGGCGCGGCCGGATGTGATCGTCGCCAACCTGGCCGGCGCGCAGATCACCAACTTCCTGAAGCAGTATTCCGAATTCGGCCTGCGCTTCCCGGTGGCCGGCTTCGGCTTCGACACGGCCCTCGCCTGGGGTGCCGGCGCGGGGAACTTCCTCGGCACCTGGCCGACCATGTGGCACCACCGCCTGGACAATCCGGGCGCGAAGAAATTCACCGCCGACTTCCGCGGCCGCTTCGGCCGGCCGCCGGAGAACCAGGCCTGGGGCGACTACAACGCGGTGAAGATCCTGGCCCGCGCCATGGCCGAGACCAAGGGCACCGACGGCCCGCGCATCGTCGAATACCTGGAGAGCGGCGCCAAGTTCGACGTGCAGAAGTCGCGCGAAGCCTATTTCCGCGCCCGCGACCACCAGATCATGACCGAGATGTACGCCATCTCCGCCCTGCCCGCCGCGGAGCAGAAGGACCGCTACGACCTCTTCACCTCCTCGGCCGCCCTGCCCGGGCCGGATGAGAGCCTGGAGGCCATCGCCTCCACCCCGGAAGAGGCCAGCTGCACCTTCCCGACCTGACAGAACGCGCCGGCGCGCGTCATCGCGCTGCCGGCGCCCTTCCCGGCGCAGGAGCCCCGCCTTGGAAATCGTCTTCCTTCTCGAGCAGGTGTTGAACGGCCTGCTGATCGGCGCCTATTACCTGCTGATCGCCCTCGGCCTGTCGCTGATCTTCAGCCTGGGCGGCATCGTCAACCTGGCGCATGGCGCCTTCTATGCCATCGGCGCCTATCTGACCGTGGCGCTGGCCCCGCATATCGGCTTCGGCGGCGCCTTCGTGGCGGCGCCCGTGCTGGTGGGCCTGCTCGGCCTGGTGATCGAGCGCTTCCTGCTGCGCCGCTTCTACCGCGCCGACCCGATCCTGTCGCTGCTGCTGACCTTCGGCCTGGCCATGGTCGCCGAGCAGTCCCTGCGCATGATCTTCGGCGCCCCGCCGCTGCCCTTCTCGATCCCGCCCGAGCTGCGCGGCCAGGTCTTCATCGGCGAGTTTATTTACTCTCGATATCGCCTGCTGATCCTGCTGGTCGCCGCCTTGTGCGTCGCGGGCCTTTGGCTGCTGCTGCAGCGGACGCATTTCGGCCGCGTGGTGCGCGCCGGCGTGCAGAACCCGGACATGGTCGGCGCCCTCGGCATCTCGCTGAAGCCCTATATGTCCGCGGTCGTGATGATCGCCGTGGGCCTGGCCGCGCTGGCCGGCGTCATGCTGGCCCCGGTCATCGGCGTGCATCCGGCGATGGGCGCCGAGATCCTGACCTTCGCCTTCGTCGTCGTCGTCATCGGCGGGCTCGGCTCCTTCTGGGGCGTCGTGGTCGCGGCGCTGATCGTCGGCGTGGTGCGCGGCATCGCGGCTTACGCCTTCCCGCCGGCGACCGAGGCCTCGGTCTATCTCCTCATGCTGCTGGTCCTGCTGCTGCGCCCGCGCGGGCTCTTCGGCGAACGCATCGCGAAGTTCGAGTGAGGCGCCCCATCCATGCTCCGTGACCTCCGCCCGCTGGCCATCGCCGCCGCGGCCCTGATCGCCCTGCCGCTGCTGCTGCCCTTCCTGGGCCTGACCATGAAGTCGGCAACCGATGTCGTCGTCTTCGCCATCGCCGTGATGGGACTGAACATCCTGGTCGGCCATACCGGCCTGGTCTCCTTCGGCCATGGCGCCTGGTTCGGCATCGGCGCCTATGCCGCCGGCATCCTGCAACGCCATTTCTTCCCCGGCGACATGATCCTGCCGGCCATCCTCGGCCTCGCCATGGTGCTGGCCCTGGCGACGCTCGCCGGGTTGCTGATCCTGCGCCGCTCCGGCGTCTATTTTTCCCTGCTGACCCTCGCCTTGACCGCAATGCTGTTCACCACGGCCTTCCGCTGGACGGCGCTGACCGGCGGCGAGGACGGCTTCGGCGGCATCGCCCGCTACGCCTTCCTGGAAGATGCCGGCACCTATTACGGCGTCGTCGCCGTCATCGCCATGCTGGTGGTCCTCGGCCTCTGGCGCTTCCACCACGCCCCGGCCGGCACCGTGCTGGTCGCCATCCGCGAGAACGAGCAGCGCGCCCGCTTCGTCGGCTACAGCACCAACCACTACAAGCTGCTGGCCTTCGTGCTCTCCGCCGGCGTCACCGCGCTGGCCGGCATGCTCTCGGCCTACAACCACCGCTTCGCCTCGGCCGAGCCGATCGCCATCGCCTTCTCCGGCGAGCTGCTGGCCATGGTCGTCATCGGCGGCATGCGCAGCTTCCTGGGCCCGGCCCTCGGCGCGCTCTTCTACATCCTGTTCCGCGAATTTCTGTCCATCTACACGGCCAACTGGCTGCTGGTCTTCGGCCTGCTCTTCGTCGGCTTCATCGTCTTCTCGCCGGACGGCCTGGTCGGCGTCGGCAAGCGGCTGATCGCGCCCTTCCTGAAGAAGACCGTGGAAGACGCGGCCATGTCGGCCCGCCGCACCGCGACGCCGGAACCCGTGCCGCCGCGCTTCATCCGGCCGGGCACCGCCCAGGGCGCCGTGCTGGAAGCGCAGGATCTGAAGAAGGCGTTCGGCAGAATCCAGGCGGTGCGCGGCGCCAGCTTCGCCGTCGGCGACCGGCAGCTGCATGCGCTGATCGGCCCGAACGGCGCCGGCAAGACCAGCGCCTTCAACCTGCTCTCCGGCATGTTCCCGCCGGACAGCGGCAAGGTCATGCTGGACGGGCGCGACGCCACGGGGCTTTCCCCGCAAGCCATCACCCGCGCCGGCATCGGCCGTTCCTTCCAGATCACCAACCTCTTCCCCGGCCTGTCCATCGCCGAGAACCTGCGCCTCGCCATCCAGGCGCGGCACCCGAAGCGCTTCGGCCTGTGGCGCAACGCCGCCGATTACGACGACATGGCGGAAGACACTGGCGTGCTGCTGCGCTGGATGGGCCTGGCCGGCATCGAGAAGGCCGAGGCCGGCGCGCTGTCCTATGGCGGCCAGCGCCTGGTCGACATGGCCGTCGCCGTCGCCACCCGCCCGCGCATCCTTCTGCTCGACGAGCCGCTCGCCGGCCTGGCGACGGCGGAACGCGCGCGGGTGGGCGAGCTGATCAAGCGCGTCTCCACCGACATCCCCGTGCTGCTGGTGGAGCACGACATCGACCGCGTCTTCGCGCTCGCCGACCGCGTCACCGTGATGAATGACGGCGAGGTGCTGGTCGATGGCAGCGTCGAAGACGCCCGCGGCGATGCCCGCGTCCAGGCGATCTATCTGGGCAGCGGCACCGCCGCCATCGCCGCCAAGCCGCGCGCCTCGGCCGCGGTGGAGGCGACGCTGCTGCAGGCGGAAGGCATCAACACCTTCTACGGCAAGAGCCACATCCTGCAGGGCGTCTCCTTCGACCTGAAGCAGAACGAGATCCTCGCGCTGCTTGGGCGGAACGGGGCGGGCAAGTCGACGCTGCTGAAAAGCATCATCGGCATCACCCGCCCCGCCAGCGGCAGCCTGACGCTGGCCGGGCGCGACATCGCCGGGCTCGGCGCCGACCGCATCGCCCGCCTCGGCGTCAGCTTCGTGCCCCAAGGGCGCGGGCTGTTCGCCGGCATGTCGGTGGCGGAGAACCTGACGCTGGGCCGGCTCAAGCGCCTGACCGGCGAGGGCGACCACTGGCCCGAGGAAAAGGTGCTGGAGGTCTTCCCGCGCCTGAAGCAGCGCTGGCGCACCCCCGCCGACGCGCTGTCAGGCGGCGAGCAGCAGATGGTCGCCGTCGCCCGCGCCCTGTCCGGCGACACCCGCCTGCTGCTGCTGGACGAGCCTTTCGAGGGCCTGTCGCCCGCCGTCACCGAAGAGCTCTTCGAGGCCTTCGACCGGCTGCGGCAGGAGCTGTCCATCATCATCGTCGACCACAATCTGGATCTCGCGCTGGCGCTGTCGGACAGCACCGTGGCGCTGGAGCGCGGCGCCGTGACCTGGCGTGGCGCCTCCAGCCTGCTGCGCGACGATCCCGAGCTGCGCAGGAAGGTTCTGTGGCTGTGAGCCAACACGTCGCCATCATCGGCAGCGGCCTGATCGGCCGCGCCTGGGCCATGATCTTTTCCCGCGCCGGTTGGCAGGTGGCCTTGCACGACACGGCGCCGGGCGTGGCCGAGGCCGCGATCGGGCTTTGCGCCGAGGGGTTGAAGGACCTCGCGGCCCAGGGGCTCTGCGACGACCCGGTGGCCGCGGCGTCGCGCATCCGCGCGGCGTCGAGCCTGGCCGACGCCGTGTCCAAGGCCGACCTGGTGCAGGAGAACGGCCCGGAGAAGCTGGAGATCAAGCAGGCCCTCTTCGCCGAGCTCGACCGCCTGGCGCCGCCGGACTGCATCCTGGCGTCGTCTTCCTCGGCGATCCGCACCTCGCTCTTCACCGAGGCCCTGCCCGGCCGCCACCGCTGCCTGGTGGCGCATCCGGTCAACCCGCCGCATCTGATCCCGCTGGTCGAGCTCTCCGGCGCCGACTGGACCTCCGCCGAAGTGATCGCGCGGGCCCGGGCGATCTATGCCAGCATCGGCCAGGTGCCGATCGCGGTGCTGAAGGAGATCGAGGGTTTTGTCCTGAATCGCCTGCAAGGCGCGCTGCTGGCCGAAGCCTTCCGCCTGGTGTCGGAGGGCTATGTCACGCCGCAGGACCTGGACCACACGGTGAAGGACGGGCTCGGCCTGCGCTGGTCCTTCATGGGGCCCTTCGAGACGATCGAGCTCAACGCGCCCGGCGGCATCGCCGATTACTGCGCGCGCTACACGGGGTTCTACAAGCGGCTCGCCGCTGATCCGGCCTCGCCGGAGGTCTATGGCGAGGCCGCGACAGGAAGAATCCTGTCGCAATGGGGACCGGCTGAAGGTCTTCCGGAAAAGATGCGGGCCCGCGACCGCCGCCTGGCGGCGCTGCGCGCCCACAAGCAGTCACAGAAAAGCTGAGGGAAACGACATGGCCAAACGCAAGGTCATCATCACCTGCGCCGTGACGGGCGCCATCCACACGCCGAGCATGTCGCCCGCCCTGCCGGTGACCGCCGAGCAGATCGCCGATGCCGCCATCGGCGCCGCCGAGGCCGGGGCCGCCATCGTCCACCTCCACGCCCGCAACCCGGTCGACGGCCGCCCCGACCAGACGCCCGAAGGGTTTTCTCCCTTCCTGCAGGTGATCAAGCAGCGCAGCGACTGCGTGGTGAACATCACCACCGGCGGCGCGCCGACCATGACCATCGAGGAGCGCGTCCGCCCCGCCGCCACCCACAAGCCCGAAGTCGCCAGCCTGAACATGGGCAGCATGAACTTCGGCCTGTTCGGCATGCTGAACCGCTTCAAGGACTTCAAGCACCAGTGGGAGAAGGACTACCTATCCGACAAGGGCATCATCTTCCGCAACAGCTTTGCCGACATCGAATACATCCTGACGACCTGCGCCGAGAACGGCACCCGCTTCGAGTTCGAGTGCTATGACACCTCGCACCTCTACAACCTGAAGTATTTCTACGACCAGGGCATCGTGAAGGGGCCGCTCTTCGTCCAGACGGTCTTCGGCCTGCAGGGCGGCATCGGCGCCCATCCGGAAGACGTCCTGCACATGAAGCGCACCGCCGACCGGCTGTTCGGCGACAACTACCGCTGGTCGGTGCTGGGCGCCGGGCGCAACCAGCTGCCGATCGCGGCCATGTCGGCGGCCATGGGCGGCAATATCCGCGTGGGCCTGGAAGACAGCCTCTGGGCCGGGCCGGGCAAGTTCGCCGAATCCAACGCCCAGCAGGTGACGCTCGCCCGCCAGATCATCGAAGGGCTGGGGCTGGAAGTGGCCACGCCGGACGAGGCGCGGGAAATCCTGGAGCTCAAGGGGGCGGACAAGGTCGGGTTCTGATCGGCAGCGAAGCCGGGGGAATGAATTCCCCCGGAACCCCCTTCTTTTCTTTCTGTTCCTTGGCCCCGGCCAGGGCAGCGCTTAGGCTGCCCGCATGGCTGGCCTCGATTTCAAGCTGCTCTTCCTCGGCATCCTCGCGATCAGCCTCGGCACCACCCTGTGGCGGGCCTGGACCACCTGGCAGGCGGCGGGGCAGCTGCGCCAGCCGCCCCCCGGCAGCGTGCTGGTCGAGGGCACCACGGCGCCGCTCGGGGCGCTGCGGCCGGCGACGCTCTCCGGCAATTCCTGCCTGTGGGAGGCCTGGTCGGTCGAGGCTTGGCGCGCCGGCAGCAGCATGCCGAACGGCCGCCGCGGCCGCTGGGAAGTGGTCGAATCCGGCGCCAGCCGCGACCCCTTCCTGCTGGCGACGCCGCAGGGCCACCGCATCCTGGTCTGCCCCGACCCGGTCGACACCCGCATGCTGCGTGCCCGGGCCTGGACCGGCGCCGCGCTCCGCCCGGATGGCGAGCCCGGCCTGCTGGCCGAGCTGACCGGCGGGCTGCTCGGCCGCCGCTACCGCTATGCCGAGCGGCTGGTGCTGCCCTCCCAGCCGCTTTTCGCCCTCGGCATCCCGGCCCCGGCCGAGCCGGGCGATCCCCCGGGCCTCGACGGCCGGCTGCTGCCCGGCGCCGGCGGGCTGCTGCTCGGCCAGGAACCGCCCGCCGAGGCCGCCGCCCGGGCGAAGCGCGGCGTCCTCCGCAGCCTGGCCATGGCGCTGGTGGCGCAGCTTTTCGGCCTGGCCGTGGTGCTGGCGCTGGTGCTGGGCGGGCCCTGGGTGCTGTTCTCGGCCGGGGTCTTCGGCCGCTGAGCCAAGCCCCTGTGGCGCCGCCGCCACGCCGGCCAGGCTTCCAGCGCATTGCGATTTTTCCACCTCGCGGCATCGCCGGCGAGACAGTAACCATGCCGTAACATCCTCCACGGCACCGCCTCATGACCGACATCTCCGACCTCGCCCTCCTCTCCGCCGAGAGCGATCCCGCCGCATCCGCCTTCATGGCCGGCACCGTCTCCCGCACCGGCCAGGCCGATATCGACGCGCTGATCTACGGCACGCGCTGGCTGGGGGTGACGACCTACAGCTTCGCCCGCAGCGCCGGCGAATACGGCAGCTTCGGCCCCTGGGAGGCGAATGGCTTCTCGCAGGTCACGCGGATGCAGAAGGAGGCGGTGCGGGCCATCCTGACCGATGAGGGCGTCTTGTCGCCGGTGCTCGGCGCCATGTCGGTCAAGGCGCTGACCGGGCTCGACATCCAGCACCGCGAGAGCGGCGGCGATCTGCGCTTCGGCCAGAGCAGCCTGGTCTCCACCGCCCTGGGCTACTATCCGGGGAACTCGTCGACGGCCGGCGACGTGTTCTTCAGCAGCGGCGGCAATCCCTGGGATGCCGATGTCTCCCGGCCGGCGGTCGGCAACTACGCCTATCACGCGACGATGCACGAGATCGGCCACGCGCTGGGGCTGAAGCACCCGCATGAGGACGGCGCCAAGCTGTCCAGCGATCGCGACAGCATCGAATACACGGTGATGAGCTACCGCAGCTATGTCGGCTCCGCCCGCGATACCTACCGCTACGGCGAATGGGACGCGCCGCAGACCTATATGACGCTCGACATCGCGGCGCTGCAGGCGCTCTACGGCGCCGATTACGGCACCCGCGCCGGCGCCACCCGTTACAGCTGGGATCCCTCGACCGGGACCATGTTCATCGACGGCATCGCCCAGGGCCAGCCGGGCGCCAACCGCGTCTTCCTCACCGTCTGGGATGGTGGCGGGCGCGACACCTACGACTTCTCCAACTACGCCAATGACCTCTACGTCGATCTCGCCCCTGGCGCCTCTTCGGTGATCAGCAGCGCGCAGCTCGCCCAGCTCGGCGATGGCCACACCGCCCGCGGCAACGTCTTCAACGCCCTGCTGCACCAGGGCGACGCCCGCTCGCTGATCGAGGATGCGATCGGCGGCGCCGGCCGCGACAGCATCGCCGGCAACCAGGCGAACAACACCCTCTGGGGCGGCGCCGGCGACGACGTGCTGGAGGGGCGCGAGGGCAACGACGTGCTGGTCGGCGGCGACGGCTTCGACACCGCCGCGCTGCGCGGCCGGCTGCTGGCGCCGGGCTATGACAACTGGCTGCAGAGCCGGGTCACCGCCTGGGACGCCGAGGGCGTCACCGTCACCACCTATCGCGTCACCCAGGCCAACCCGGCCGGCGAGGCGGTGGACAGCGACCGGCTGATCGGGGTCGAGACGCTGCGCTATGGCGACGGCGCCATCGTGCTGGACGCCACCGCCCTGCTCGACCCCTTCGACTATGCGCGCGCCAATGCCGACGTGTTCCGCGCCGGCGCCAATGCGCATGCCCATTACGACGCCTATGGCTGGCGCGAGGGCCGCGACCCCTCGGCGCATTTCAGCACCAAGGCCTATCTTTCCGCCCATGCCGACGTGCGGGCGGCGGGGGTCAACCCGCTCGACCACTACAACCAGGCCGGCTGGCGCGAGGGGCGCGACCCCCGGGCCGATTTCGACCTGCGGCTCTACGGGATCTACAACCCCGACGTCGCCGCGGCCGGCATCGACCCGCTGCTGCATTACGTCCAGCATGGCCAGGCCGAGGGGCGCCGCAGCGCGGCCGCCATCGGCGACGACATCCGCGCCGGCTTCGATGCCACCCACTACCTGCTGGCCAATCCGGATGTCGGCATGGCCGGGCTGCAGGCCGGGGCGCATTATTACACGCTTGGCTGGCGCGAGGGCCGCGATCCGAACGCCTGGTTCGACACCAGCGGCTACCTCGCCGCCTATGCCGATGTGCGGCAGGCGGGGATCGACCCGCTGGCGCATTACATGAACTATGGCTGGCGCGAAGGGCGCGACCCCTCGGCCGGCTTCGACACCAGCGGCTATCTGGAGGCCTATCGCGACATCGCCGCGGCCGGGATCAACCCGCTGCAGCATTTCCTGACCACCGGCATCTACGAGGGGCGGCAGCCCTTCGGCGACGGCGCCTTCGGCTGAGGCGGGGCCGCTAATCCACCCAGAGCCCGCGCGAGCGGTGCCAGTCCTCGATCGATTCGAGGGGGTATTCGTCGAAGACGGCATCGCCCTCGGCGATCTGCGGCACCACCCAGGCGGGCTTGTAGAGCAGCATCAGGTGGGTCGAGCTCGGCGGCAGCGGCAGCGGCGTGTCGATCGCCGAGGCGAAGGGGTGGATCAGGTCGGGCCAGCTCGGATCGGCCAGCCACAGCGCGCTGGCGCAGGCCGGGCAGAAATGCCGCTGGCCGCTGCTGGTCTCGCAGGACCCGTCATCGGCGCGCAGCGTCGCGCGGTAGATGGCGGGGCGCCCGGTCACCGCCAGGCTGGCGGCGGTGCCCATGATGTTGATGGCATAGCCGCCGCCGCCCGCCGTCTTGCGGCAGATGCTGCAATAGCAGCGCTGGTAGGGATGCGGCGTGTGGCTGTCGAAGGTGAAGCGGACGCCGCCGCAGCGGCAGGAGCCTTCGAGCGCGATCGGCATGGCCGGTCCTCCGGATGACACTCCGGCGCAACCCGGCCGCGGCCTTGCGGTTGCGCCGCCAAACCTATTGCCCGCCGCCGCCCCGCTGCCTATTGCTGGGGCGGAAAGGCTTCGCGGAGAGAGGGAACCCCATGGCCGAGGCGTCGCACCAGATCGACTACGTGGAAGTGAAGGCGGACGACATCATCGCCGAGCGCACCCATGGCTGGGAGGTCTTCACCAAGGCCACCACCTGGGGCATCGGCGCCACCATCCTGCTGCTCGTCTTCCTCTACCTGTTCGCCGGCTGAGGGCAGCAGCCCGCCGGAAACGGGAAAGGCGGCGCCGGGGGTGAGCCCGGGCGCCGCCTTTTGTTCGCGCGTCCCGCCGGGCCCGCCAGCGGCGGGCCCAGCGTCGGAAATCAACCGACGATCTCGGTGCCGGCGAAGAAGAAGGACACCTCGCGGGCGGCGGCCTCGGTGCCGTCCGAGCCGTGCACGGAGTTCGCCTCGATGCTCTCGGCGAATTCCTTGCGGATGGTGCCTTCGGCGGCGTTCGCCGGGTTGGTGGCGCCCATGATCTCGCGGTTCTTGGCGATCGCGCCCTCGCCCTCGAGGACCTGCACCACCACCGGGCCGCTGGTCATGAAGGAGACCAGGTCGCCGTAGAAGGGGCGCGCCTTGTGCTCGGCATAGAAGGCGCCGGCCTGGGCGTCGGACAGCTGGACGCGCTTCTGCGCGACGATGCGCAGGCCGGCTTCCTCGAACTTGGCGTTGATCTTGCCGGTCAGGTTGCGGCGGGTCGCATCGGGCTTGATGATCGACAGGGTGCGCTCGACGGCCATGGGCTTCTTCCTTCGCAGGAGGGACAGGGATATTGCCGCCGCCGGATAGGCGGGGTTGCCGGATGGCGCAAGGGCCTTGGGGACCCTTTGCCCCTGCCCCGGCCCGAATCCGCGCTATGCCCCGCGGATTTGCGCGCTTTGTCACGCCATCGTCGCGCAGGCCGGGCCGCCCTGGAGCGGGAGCTTAACTTTTCAGCGCAACCTTCGCCATGCTGCGCCGTTGCCCCGCTATCGCGCCGCAGAAGCGGCGCGGCAAGGTCGGCGGCAGAACGGCGCCGAACCCCCATGGCGGTTGCAGCACGGAACGCGTCGGGGGTCTGGGGGAGATGCTCCTCCAGCCTTCGCCTTTCGTGCGCGCTGGGCTGTCGGGGGAGGTCGCGCATGTCGCGCCGGGGCGTTTCGCTGATCGTGCTGTCCGTGGTGCTGGGGCTGCTGCTCTGGCTGCTGCCGGAAGTCCCGCTGCTGGTCTTCGCCGCCACCCTGCTGGGCGTCTTCCTGTTCTCGGGCAGCATGCTGCTGCGCCGGGTGCTGCCGGTTTCCAACGGCGCCGGCGTCGGGCTGTTCATCCTGGCGCTGCTGCTGCTGAGCGCCGCCATGGGCATGCTGGCCGCCCGCCCGATCGCCGACCAGCTGAACGAGCTGTGGCAGCAGGTGCCCGCCGCCGCCGCCAGCCTGTCCGAGCAGCTGTCGCGCTACCGCTGGGGCCAGGAGCTGCTGTCCCGCCTGCAATCCGGCAATATTTCTTTGCCCGCCGGTGGCGGGACCACCGCCTTCACCGCGCTGAACAGCACGCTGGGCGCGCTGGCCAACCTGGTGCTGGTGGTCTTCCTGGGGCTGTATTTCGCGCTCGACCCCACCCTCTACCGCCGCGGCATCGAGGCGCTGCTGGCGCCCTCGCTGCGCCCCCGCGCCCGCGCCATCGCCGAGGAGGCGGCGGCGACGCTGCGCGGCTGGCTGGGCGCCCAGCTGATCTGCATGGCGGTGGTGGGCAGCCTGACCGGCCTCGGCCTCTGGCTGGTCGGCGTGCCGCTGGCCCCTGTCCTCGGGCTGATCGCCGCCCTGCTGGCCTTCATCCCGACGGTGGGGCCGGTGCTCTCGGCGGTGCCCGGCGTGCTGCTGGGCCTGGCCCAGGGGCCGCAGGAGGCGCTGGCGGTGGTCGGCGTGTATCTTGCCGTGCAGTCGGTCGAGAGCTACCTGGTCACCCCCTATGTCCAGCGCCGCAATGTCGACCTGCCGGAGGCGGTGACCATCGTCGCGTTGCTCGCCTTCGGCCTGGTCTATGGCTTCCTGGGCATGCTGCTGGCGACGCCGATGGCCGCGGTGCTGCTGATGCTGGTAAAGCGGATCTATGTGGAAGGCTATCTGGAGGCGGAGCCGGAGGGGCAGAAGGGGGTGATTTTGAGGGGATGAGAAGCCTCAGCAATCTAGGAACTCACATCTTGGATTCCCATCAGCCAGGCACCCGTCACCGCGTGATCAAATGATAATGCAGGGTAAACCGCATCGTCGTCGTCTCCCCCGGCATGTCCCAGGTGAAGGCCGGCCCCACCTGGTCCCGGAACAGCGAGATCGATGCCGCATCCAGCCAGCGCGATCCTGACCGGCTGGAGATGCGGGCCGACAGAATGCGGCCGTCGCGCGCGATCTCCATGTCCACCACCGTCGTCCCGTCTTCCCCCGCCATCGCGGCCTGCGGCGGGAAGAAGGCGCGGTTCCGCACCCAGGACTGGAAGGCCCGGCCCCAGCCCTGCCCCGGCGTCGCCCCGCCCAGATGCGTCAGCCACCCCGTGGCGCCCCCCGGCGCCCGCGCCCCGCCCGGCACGACCGGCGCCGCGGGGCCCCCCGGGACCGCTCACGCCTCCAGGCGGGGGCGCGCCGGGGCCCGCCCCCTAT
>NZ_MLCO01000519.1 GCF_001982615.1 Teichococcus deserti
ATGCCCGTCCTCCAGCAGCAGCATCCGCTCGCTGGCCAGCGCCGCCACCGGGACGCTGGGCTCGCCGGCCAGGCGGTGGCCCTGCGGCAGGGCGGCGATGAAGGGGTCCTCCGCCACCCGCAGCGTCTCCGCCTCGGGCAGTGCTGCCGGCAGCGCCAGCAGCAGCAGGTCCAGCCGCCCGGCGGCCAGGTCGTCGGCCAGCCGGTCGGTCATGTCCTCCCGCAGCCACAGCTGCAGCCGCGGAAAGGCCTCGCGCAGCGCCGGCATCAGCCGCGGCAGCAGGAACGGCCCGATCGTCGGGATCACCCCCAGCCGCAGCGGCCCGGACAGCGGGTCGCGCGCGGCGGCGGCGGTCTCGGCGACGGCAGCCAGCGCGGCCAGCGCCTGCCGCGCGCGTTCGACCAGCTGCAGGCCGAGCGGGGTGAAGACCGGGCGCTTGGCCGGGCCGCGCTCCAGGATGGCGGCATCGAGCTGGCGCTCCAGCGCGATGATGCCGGCCGAAAGGGTCGATTGCGTCACCGCGCAGGCCCGCGCCGCCCGGCCGAAATGGCCATGATCGGCGAGACCCACCAGGTATCGCAGCTGCTGGGGGCTGGGCAGCGGGGTCATCGATCCAGCCGATGGTTTCGTCGAAAACTATTCATTGGCATGTGTGCGGCGCAGCATACATAACAGGCTACACCGCGGCGAGAGAGGCCGATCCTCCCGGATTGCCGATCGACCCTGCGACAAGCTTTCGAGAATGGAGAGATCCACGATGCTGACGGTTGGCGACAAGTTCCCCGCGTTCAAGCTCACCGCCGTGAAGGGCGGCCCGGACGGCCTCGAGGGCCCGGGCAAGTCCTTCGTCGAGATCACCAACGAGTCGGATGCCGGCAAGTGGAAGATCGTCTTCTTCTGGCCGAAGGATTTCACCTTCATCTGTCCGACCGAGATCGCCGCCTTCGGCAAGCTGAACGGCGAGTTCTCCGACCGTGACGCCGTCCTCTACGGCGCCTCGACCGACAGCGAGTTCGTGCACCTGAACTGGCGCGTCTACAACAAGGACATCAACGACCTGCCGATCCCGATGCTGGCCGACACCAAGCGCGAGCTGTCGTCGGCGCTGGGCATCCTCGACAAGAACGAAGGTGTTGCTCTCCGCGCCACCTTCATCGTCGACCCCGAGGGCACCATCCAGTGGGCCTCGGTGAACGGCCTGAATGTCGGCCGCAACCCGCAGGAAGTGGTCCGCGTCCTCGACGCGCTGCAGACCGACGAGCTCTGCCCCTGCAACTGGAACAAGGGCGGCGACACCCTGAAGCCGCAGGAGCTGTTCCAGGCCGCCTGATCCGGAGAAGGACCGGCCGCGCGCCGGTCCTCTTCCCCGCGGCCATCCCTGAGATGGCCGCCCGGTGCGCCAGGCGGGTGCAGAACCCCGGGCGCAGACCGCACCCCCTCTCCTCCCCCC
>NZ_MLCO01000520.1 GCF_001982615.1 Teichococcus deserti
CGGCCTGCCGGTGGCGCTCGGCCTGCTCTGGCTGCACGCCGCCGAGGCCGCCGGCTGGTCCGCGCACGGGCTGGACTTCCCCGGCCATTTCCTGATCGCGCTGGAAGGCCGGCCCGGGGGGCTGGGCGGCGGCGCGGTGGTCGACCCCTTCCATGGCGGCGGGCCGCTGCAGGCGCCGGAGCTGCGCGCCCTGCTGAAGGCGATGCAGGGCCCGCAGGCCGAGCTGCAGCCGGGCATGCTGGGGCCCGTCGCGCGGCGCGACGTGCTGCTGCGGCTGCAGAACAACATCAAGCTGCGGCGGCTGCGCGCCGGCGACCTGGCCGGCGCGCTGGCCTGCACCGAGGACATGCTGCGCTTCGCCCCCGACGCCGCGCCGCTGTGGCGCGAGGCGGCGCTGATGCACCAGCGGCTGGACCGCATCGGCGCCGCGCTGCAATGCCTGGACCGCTTCCTGGCCCTGGTGCCGGAGGGCGACGCCGCGGAGCGCGCCCGGGCGCTGGCGGTGGAGCTGCGCCAGCGCCTGCACTGAGGCAGGGCCGGCCCGCTTCAGGCTAGTTGACGTCCTCGGTCGGCGAGACGCCCCAGATATCGCTGCGCTTGATGTAGCCGCGGTGGTCGGCGATCTGCACCTCGCACCAATGGCTCTCGGCGCGGCAATGGCGGATGCGGCCGACCACACCGGGCATCAGGCGCGCGACGACGCTGCTGCCCTCGCCCTCGCTGCGGTGCAGGCTGCGCTCGGCGCCACGCACCAGGAAGGTGCGGCGGCCGGCCAGGGTCGACTGGTGCACCCAGCCCTCGGTGCCGTCGATGTCGCGGATGCGGCGCCACTGGTTGTATTCGCGGATAATCTCCACCGGCATGTCGCGCCGCTGGTAGGTCCACTCGATCGGGAAGCGGGTGTCCGGGCCGATCCGCAGATTGACCTCGTCGCTGCGCAGCGAGACGAAGCGCGGCACCGGCAGTCCGGTCACCGTGCCGGTCGGCGGCGCGGCAGCGGCCGGCGGCGGCTC
>NZ_MLCO01000521.1 GCF_001982615.1 Teichococcus deserti
GGCCATCATGATCTACCTGCTGATCCGCCTGCCCCCGGCGCGGCGGGCGCCGGGGGCAGGCGGATCAGCAGGTAGATCATGATGGCCATGGCCGGCAGCGCCGCCGCGGTGGTCAGCAGGAAGAAGTCGGGCCAGCCCAGCCATTCGGCCAGCCAGCCGGAGCTGCCGCCGATGGTGCGCAGCGGCACGGCGGCGAGCGACGACAGCAGCGCATACTGGGTGGCGGTGAAGGCCCGGCTGGTCAGGCTGGACAGGTAGGTGACAAAGGCCGCGTCAGCCAGGCCGTCGGTGAAATTCTCGATGCCGACCTGGGCCCAGAGCATGGGCACGTCGTGGCCGGCATGGGCGAGCGCCACATACATCAGGTTGGACAGCATCTGGCCCAGTCCGGTCAGCACCAGGGCGCGGGCGGTGCCGATGCGCACCACCAGCCAGCCGCCGGCGAGCGCCCCCAGCAGCGTGGCGAACAGGCCGAAGACGCTGCCGACGGCGGCGACCTCGGTGCGGCTGAAGCCGAGCTCGCGGTAGAAGGGGGCGACCATCACGCCGGCCATGGCCTCGCCCAGCTTGAAGAGGGCGATGAACAGCAGGATGGCCAGCCAGTGTTTGCGGCGGACGAAATCGGCGAAGGGGTCGATGATGGCGGCGCGCAGCCGGGCGGACCAGGCCATGGCGGCGCGCGGGGCGGCAGCGGCGGGCTCCGGCCCCAGCCAGACGGCCAGGAAGCCGATGCCGATCAGCGCCGCGCAATAGGTGAAGGCCAGCGGCCAGCCGGCGAATTCGGCGACCGTCAGCGCGCCGGCATTGGCCGCCAGCATGGCGCCCCGATAGCCCCAGACGTAGTAGGCGAGGCCCAGCCCCTGCTGGCGCTCCTCCAGGAACTCGATGCGGTAGGCGTCGATGACGATGTCCTGGCTGGCCGAGAGGAAGGCGACCAGCACCGCCACCATCACCGTCAGCGCCGGATCCACCGCGGGGTTGGTGAAGCCCAGCGCCAGGATGGCCAAGGCGAGCACCGGCTGGATGCTGGCCAGCCAGCCGCGGCGCCGGCCCCAGCGGCGGAAGAAGGGCGGCGGCGCGTGGTCGATCAGCGGCGACCACAGGAATTTCAGCGAATAGGACAGACCGATCAGCGCGGTGAAGCCGATCGCCGCCAGCGAGATGCCGGATTCCGACATCCACTGCCGCAGCACGAAAGCGGTCAGCGGCAGCGGCACCCCGGCAGAGAAGCCGAGGGCCAGCATGATCAGGAAGCGGCGGTCATTCGCGATCGCGGGGAGGAGGCGGGCCATTGGCTGGCAAACTGCCATGCCGGCGGCGGCTTTTGAACCGCGCCGAGGGAGAAGGGGCGAAAATCCCTGCCGCGTTGATCACTGCGCAAATCGCGCAGAAAAACCGGTGGCCTGACCCAGGTGTCTTCGCCATCATGCGGAAAATGCGCAGAGGCTCCACGCAGAACTCCTGTCTTCCGCCATAAAACTGCGTGATCCGCGCAAGAATCGATTGACTCTGCGCCTCCGCGGGCAGAAGGAACCCGCCAGACTTGCGCATTTCGCGCACAACGAAGGCCTGGGGGCCCTGGCTCCGGGTCAGCGAGGACGTTGATGCAGATACCGATCAAGCGTGGCATCGAGGCGGTGCCCGGCGGCATGATGGTGGTGCCGCTGGCGCTCGGCGCCCTCATCGCCACCTTCTTCCCCGACACGCCGAAGTTCTTTGGCTCCTTCACCGGGGCGCTGTTCAACGGCTCGCTGACTATCCTCGCGGTCTTCTATGTCTGCATGGGCGCCAGCATCGACTTCAAGGCGACCCCCTACATCCTGAAGAAGGGTGGCACGCTGTTCGGCGTGAAGGTCGGCATGGCGATGATCCTGGGCGTGATCTTCGGCCAGGTCCTGGGCGAGGCCCCGGTCGGCGCCGGCCTCTTCGCCGGGCTGTCGACGCTGGCCATCGTCGCCGCGATGAACGACACCAATGGCGGCCTCTACATGGCGCTGATGGGCCAGTATGGCGAGCCGCGCGATGTCGGCGCCTATACCGTCATGACGCTGGAATCCGGCCCCTTCCTGACCATGATCACGCTGGGCGTCGCGGGCCTCTCGGCCTTCCCCTGGCCGACGCTGGTGGGCTCGATCCTGCCGCTGCTGGTCGGCATGCTGCTGGGCAACCTGGACCGCGAGATGCGCGCCTTCCTGAGCAAGGCGATCCCGGTGATGATCCCCTTCTTCGCCTTCGCGCTGGGCAGCGGCCTGGATCTCGCGAAGGTGTGGCAGGCCGGGCTGCTGGGCCTGGGCCTCGGCGTCGCCGTCGTCGTGGTCACCGGCATCCCGCTGTTCTTCGCCGATCGCGCCATCGGCGGCACGGGCGTCGCCGGCGTCGCCGCGGCGTCCACCGCCGGCAACGCGGCGGCGGTGCCGGCCATCGTGGCCGCCGCCAACCCGGTCTATGCCGATGCCGCGGCCCACGCCACCATCCTGGTCGCGGCCGCCGTCATCGTCACCACCGTGCTGGTGCCGCTGCTGACCGCCTGGACCGCCCGCCGCTTCGGCGGAAGGCGGGACGGCGCGCCGCAGGCCTGAGGGAGAAGACGCATGGCCGTCCTGCCGCCGCGCTGGTTGATCCTGGCCGATGACCTGACCGGCGCGGCCGACTGCGCCATCGCCTTCGCCCGCCGCGGCCTCGCCGCCTCGGTGGGCTGGCACGGCGCGGCAGCGGGGCAGGGGCCGGTCGCCGCCCCCGCCGTGCTGGCGATCGATGCCGACAGCCGCCGCCTCGATCCTGTCGCGGCGGCCGCGCGGCATGTGGCGCTTCTCGCCGCGCATCACGGCGCCGGCGTCGGGCTGATCAAGAAGATCGATTCGACCTTGCGCGGCCAGCCCGCCGCGGAACTCGCCGCCACCTGCGCAGCACTGCGCCAGGCCGGCCAGCCGCGCCTGGCCATCGTCGCCCCCGCCTTCCCGGCCACCGGCCGCACCACGGAAGCCGGCAGCATCCGGCTGGGCGGCGTGGCGCTGGAGACCACGCCGCTCTGGGCGCGCGACCACAGCTATGACAGCGCGCATCTGCCGGGAGTGCTGCAGGGCGTGGGCCTGTCCGCCCGCCACCTGCCGCTGGCCGTCATCCGCAGCGGCCCCGCCAGCCTGGCCACCGCCCTGCAGCAGGCCATCGCCGAAGGGCTGGACGCCGTGGTCTGCGACGCGGCGGAGGCCTGCGACCTCGACCGCCTGGCCGCCGCCAGCCTGCCGATGGCGGAGGAAGTCCTCTGGGTCGGCTCCGGCGGCATCGCCGCGGCGCTGGCCGCCACCCTGCCGCCCGCCGCCGAGCCGGCCGCACTCCCCATCCTGCCGCCCGCCGCCGGCGGCGGGCGGCAGGATGGGG
>NZ_MLCO01000522.1 GCF_001982615.1 Teichococcus deserti
CCTGGACCCCTTCTTTTTTCTGTCAGACTGCCGTGTCCACGTGGTGACAGTCCGTGAAACGGCCCGGCAGCAGCGCGACCTGTGAGGGGACCAATGGCGTCCCGCGGTAATGCCCTGACGTGGGTGCCGGTGAAGCGCTGGTCCCGGCATGGCCGGTGATCAGAAAAAAGATGGGGGTTCGGGGGAATTTATTCCCCCGACCTTCAGGTTTCTTCTCTGAATCTAAACCTGCTGCTCACCACGGTGTCCTGCAAAGCGGCCATGATGGTCGCCCGCCCGGCCTCGGTCTGCGCCACCCCCACCACTTCGTCGAACCACGGGATGGTCCCCCGCATGCGCCCCAGGAACAGCCGGTCCAGCGCCACGGCTGCCTGGCTGCGCGGGGCGCAGCAGGCGCAGCCGATCGGGTGGCCGCCGGGCGGGGGC
>NZ_MLCO01000523.1 GCF_001982615.1 Teichococcus deserti
CCTCGGGCTCCGGATTGTTCCAGTCGCTGCCGGGATGGATGCCGATCAGCGCGCCGGAGCCGACGGCGGACAGCGACTGGCCCTTGGTGAAGACCTCGGCGTCCGGGCCGATGCCGACCTCGAGATACTGGCTCCACCAGCCGCGCGCGATCAGGTTCTCCTTCAGCGCGGTGGCTTCGGCGCTGCCGGGGCGGAGCGCCGCCAGGTCGTCGCCGATGATGCCGCGGATCTCGCCGCGGACGCGCTCGGCCTGGCTGGCGTCGCCGCGGCAGCGCTCCTCGATCACCCGCTCCAGCATGGACCGCGCATAGGTCACGCCGCAGGCCTTCAGCGCCTGCAGGTCGAAAGGCGCCAGCAGCCGGTAGGGACCCTCGCCCGACAACAGCGCGGTCAGGTCGAGCGCCAGCGGCTCGCCCTCCGCCCCGATGGCGCTGACCGGGTCGGCGCCGTTCAGCCAGGCGCTGACGGTGCCGTAGGCCGGCGTCATGTCCATCACCTGGCCGCCGGAGATGGCCAGCGCCAGCGGCCCCTCGGGCCCCTCGGCGCGCAGCGCGAAATGGCCGTCGCGCCAGTCGGCGGGG
>NZ_MLCO01000524.1 GCF_001982615.1 Teichococcus deserti
CCCGGCAGGGGTCTATGAGGCGGTTGGCGTCGAGGAAGGCGCGCCGCGCCTGGTGATCAACGCGCAGAACTGCGTGCACTGCAAGACCTGCGACATCAAGGACCCGACGCAGAACATCGACTGGTGCACGCCGGAAGGTGCCGGCGGGCCTAATTATATCGGCGGGATGTAAGAGAAGAATTCGGGCAGGCCAGGGGAATGAATTCCCCTGGACCCCTTCTTCTTTTTGTCGGACTGCCGTGTCCACGGGGCGACGGGACGTGAAACGGCCCGGCGGCAGCGCGACCTGTGAGGGCGTGCTGTCTTTCCATGATGGCGTCCCGCCGCAATGCCCTGGCGACGTGCTGGCTAGGCGCTGGTCCGAAAATGGCCGGTGACCAGAAAAAGAACGGGCGCGGCGCACTGCGCCGCGGGGGAATTCATTC
>NZ_MLCO01000525.1 GCF_001982615.1 Teichococcus deserti
CGGGCGCGGCGCACTGCGCCGCGGGGGAATTCATTCCCCTCGCCGACCTCTGTCCTACGCTGCCAGCGCCTTCTCTGCTTCCACGCTGAACGGCCGTATCTCCACGGCCGCGTCCGGCTTCGCCACCAGGACGGCGTTGGCCGGGATCAGCTGCCACCCTGCCCCGCGTTCGTCGACCGGCTCGGAGACCACCATCACGCCGCCGCAGCGTCCCTGCCGCCAGTAGAGCGAGGGCGGCCGGCTGTCGGAGGACCAGCGGAAGCAGGTCAGCGTCGTGCCGTCGCTCTGCGCCGCGGCGAAGCGCAGCGGCTGGCGGGTGCCGGCCCCGGCCATCAGCCCCAGCACGCGGCCCAGGGTGCGGGCCATGGCGCCCACCGGGTCTTCCGCCAGGCCTTCGGCGAGGGCGGCCAGGAACAGCGCCTCGGTGTCGCCGGTGCCCTGGCGGTGGGCGTAGAGCGCGTCGGGGATCAGCGCCTCGATGCGGCGCTTGATCAGCCCGTAGTCGCCGACCTGGCCGTTGTGCATGAAAAGCTGCCGGCCATGCGCGAAAGGATGGCAGTTGGCCCGCGTCGTCGAGGTGCCGGTCGAGGCCCGCACATGCGCGAAGAACAGCCGCGAGCGCACCTGGCTGCAGAGCGAGCGCAGATTCTCGTCCGACCAGGCCGGACGGATCTCGCGGTAGAGGCCGGGCTCCTCCCGCTCGCCATACCAGCCGAGGCCGAAGCCGTCGCCATTGGTGACGGTCTTGCCCTCGTCGGCATGCATCGACTGGTGGATCAGCGAATGCGCCGGCGCGCAGACCATATCCGACAGAAAAATCGGGTCGCCGCGATAGGCGAGGAAACGGCACATCGGCAGGGCTTCTCTACGACGTCTCCATTCTTCGACACCCGCCGCCTTCCTGCAATCAGTTCGTCATGAATCCTGCGCCATTCCCGCGTCATCGCAGCCAGAGCAGCCGCGCCGGGCGCCGCGGCGCCACCAGCAGGACGGCGTTCTGCCGGAAGGCACGGCCGATCCGCGCCGCCAGCGCCGGGCGCAGCGGGAAGGCCAGCAGCATGGGCTCGCCGGGATGGTCGTCATCCGGCTGGCCGAAGCCCTCGGCAAGGCGCAGTCCCTGACCGCGCAGCACGGCCCGCAGCCGGGCCTGGGCGCGGTGGTTCGCCGGCCGCCCCTGCACCACCGAGCGCGGGTTCCAGCCGGTGACGAAGGCCCCCTGCCCCACCCATCCCGGCCCGCGCTGCCCCAGCCGGACCGCCACCCTCCGGCCGCGATACCGGGCGCGGTAGGTCGTGGCGGCGTAGGCGGCCCGCCAGCGCTGCGCGGCCGCGACCATTCAGCCGGTGACGAAGCAGGCGCGG
>NZ_MLCO01000526.1 GCF_001982615.1 Teichococcus deserti
GTCTTGAACCTGGCTTAAGGGCTGTAGGCGCGGGGATAGGTGGTGGTCGCAGGCCCCGACTGGTCGGTGAGGCGCGACGGGGCGGCGGATTCGCCAACCCGCGGCGCCGGGGTGCAGGCGGCCAGCAGCAGGCCCAGGGCAGCGACAGCGGCGAGCTTGATCATGGACAGGCCCTCCTTGTGGCGTTGTCATTCAGGCTTCGCAATGCCGGCGCGGCCGCGCAGGTTTCCTTAAGCTCACCTTAAGCTCACCTTAAGCTGGCCCGGGCACTCGGCGGGCATCGAACCAACAGCGGAGGCTATAATGGACTTCTTCTCGCCCGGCAGCGTCTGGCCGGCCCGCGCCCTGATGGTGCTGCGCATCGTCGCCGCGCTGATCTTCCTCGAGCATGGCACGCAGAAGCTGCTGGGCTTCCCGGCCTTCCCCAGCGGCAACGGCCCGGCGGCCATGTCGCTGCCCTGGTTCGCCGGCATCATCGAGCTGGTCGGCGGCCTGCTGCTGCTGGTCGGCGTCGCCGTCCGCCCGGCCGCCTTCGTCATGTCGGGCACCATGGCGGTGGCCTATTGGTGGGCGCATGCCCCGCGCAGCTTCTTCCCCGTCAACAACGGCGGCGACGCGGCGATCCTCTACTGCTTCCTGTTCCTGTATTTCGTCGTCGCCGGCGGCGGTTCCTGGAACGGGTCCAAGGATGTCAGCAAGCCGTAAGCTGCGACCCGCATGACCCCTCGCCGCGGCCGATACCCGGCCGCGGCGAGCCACTTCGGGGACCATGCGCGAATGACACGCCGCGTCCTGTTCTCGGTTGTTCTGCTGCTGCCGGGCGGGACGTTCGCCCAGGGGGTCGATGACCTCGGCAACAACGCTCCCGCCATGGGCCGCCCCTTCGCCCATCCCCTGGCCTTCACCCGCGACGATGCGCCGGGCCTGCCGGGCCCCGCCGGCCACTCCGCCGCTGCCAGCGAGAACGGGCGCGCCGAGGCGCCCCCCGCCGCCTCCAGGCCCTGCCGATGAAGGTGGGCAAGGCCGCCTGACCGGCCCCTGCCGGTTGACGCCCTGGCCGCCGTGGCGCCAGCCTGCCGGCAGAAGCCAGGGAAAGGGGGCGGCATGACCGCGCAGCCAGCAGCACCGATGAGCGCGGCGGAGGCCATCACCTCCCGCCGCAGCATCCGCGGTTTCCTGCCCCGGTCCGTGCCGCGGGAAACCCTGGAAGCCATCCTGGCGCTCGCCGCCCGGGCACCATCCGGCAGCAACATCCAGCCGTGGAAGCTGCATGCGGTGACCGGGGCGCCGCTCGCCCGGCTGACGGCGGCGCTGACCGCGGCGCATGCGGCCGGGGAGCCGGCGCAGCGCGAATACGAGTACTACCCGACCCGGTGGCGCGAGCCTTACCTGGCCCGCCGCCGCCAGGTCGGCTGGCAGCTCTACGAGCTCGCCGGGGTGGCGCGTGGCGACCGCGAAGGGGGGCTGCGCCAGCAGGGCCGCAACTTCGACTTCTTCGGCGCGCCGGTCGGGCTGGTCTTCACCATCGACGACGATCTGGAGCAGGGCAGCTGGCTGGACTACGGCATGTTCCTGCAGAGCCTCATGATCGCCGCCCGGGCCGAGGGGCTCGACACCTGCCCGCAGGCCGCCATCGCCAGTTTCCCCGGCGTGCTGCGCCGGGAGCTGGGCATCCCCGCCAGCGAGACCATCGTCTGCGGCATGGCGCTGGGCTGGGCCGACCCGGCGGAGCCCGCCAATCGCCTGGTCTCGGCGCGGGAGGCGGTGAAGGACTTCGTGACGTTCCACGCCGGCTGATGGGCCGGCGCATGCCCGCCAGCCTGCCAGCACGCTCGGCCGCGCCGCCTGCCGTCATGGCCTGACGCGACCCTCACCGTAAGCTGATCGGCCGGGCCCTCGGACGTTTCTCGCGGCCGGCCTAGAAGGAGCGGGACGCGACAAGGGGGTGAGCGCCACGTGCCCGTGCATCTGTCCGGCGACCTGCAGCTGGCTTATCCGTCGGACTGGACCGACCGCAGCATCACCGCCTTCGCGGCGCCGCCCGGTTCCTGGCGGGTGCTGCCCAATTTCGTGGTGACCCGCGACAGCGGCGGCGGCGCGCGCAACGCCGCCGACTATGCCGACCGCACCCTGGTCGAGCTCGCCCGCCGCCTGCAGGATTTTCAGCTGTTGCGCCGCGGCGCGGTGACGCTGCAGCAGCACACGGGCATCGACATGATGTTCACCTGGCACAGCGGCGAAGGCCTGCTGCAGCAGCGCCAGGTCATCCTTCTTCTGCCTGACGACAAGGTCTTTTCCATCGTCGCCTCGGCCTTGCAGTCGGACTTCCCGGCCGTCGAGGAGACATTCGCAAAGATGTTTGCCAGCCTGCGCTTTCCCGCCGGCTGAGCCATGCCTGAAGCCGCCCGGCTCACCGATCCGATCAACCACAGCAGCGCCATGGCCGGGCTGCTGGCGGGGGTGGTGGCCGGCGTCGTCATCGCGGCGGCGGCGGTGGCCATCGTCGGCACCGGCGGCGTCGCGGCGGTGGCGATCGGCGCGGGCATCGCCGCCTCCGGCGCCGGCGGCGGGCTGGCCGGCGCCTATATCGGCGAGCTGATCCCGGGCCCGCCCAGCGGCGCCATCATCACCGGCGCGTTCGACGTCTTCACCGGCGGCCTGCCCCAGGCGCGCGCCACGCGCGACATTTCTCCCTGTGCCGGCATCGCGGGATTCCACGCCACGCCGCTGATCGCCCAGGGCAGCCCCAGCGTCTTCGTCAACGGCTGCATGGCGGCGCGCAAGGGCGACAAGCTGATCTGCGGCGCCAGCATCGCCAGCGGCTGCGGCACGGTGATCATCGGCGGCGCCGCCACCACCGCGCCGGGCATGGAGATCGCCGACGAGATCCCGCCCTGGCTGCGCAACACGCTGCTGGGCGTCGCTGTCGTCGGCACCGTCATCGCCACCGGCGGCGCGGCGCTGGCGGTCGGCGTCGGCCCGGCGCTGGGGGGCCTGGGCGGCGGGCTGCTGGGCGGCGCGGTGATGGGCAAGGTCGGCGGCGCGGTGGGCGGCGCCATCGGCGAGCAGTTCGGCGCGCCCGGGCTCGGCGCTCGCATCGGCG
>NZ_MLCO01000527.1 GCF_001982615.1 Teichococcus deserti
ATGCGGGTCAGGCTGGCGCCGGGCGCCGGGCTGTGGCCGGGCAGGGCGGCGGCCCAGCCATGCGCCAGCAGCCCCTGGGCCACGGCGCCCGCGCCCAGCCGGCTGCCCTGCCAGTCGTCGCCCGGCAGCAGCACCAGCACCGGGGCGTCGGGCGCCAGCGCCGGGTAGAGGTCCCAGCGGCATTCGGCCGTGGCGGCATAGGCCAGGTCCAGCTTGCCCGGCCGGGCGGCGCGGAGCGCGGCGGAATCGGCCTGGCGCCGGGCTGCCAGCTCGGCGGGCGAGGCCGGGTGGCTCAGGGACCGGACGGCGCTGCGCTGGCCGCGGGGCGTCAGCGGCGGCACCGCGATCATCGCAAGCCGCTTTCGCGGGCCGGACGGTGTGCCTCCCCGGGCCGGCCCGGATGCTCGCGCCACGCGGCGCCCCCCGTCTTCCGCAGCGGGCGGCGCTGCCTCAGGCAAGGGTGCGGATGCGGCATGACGGGGTCTCCCGGGAATGGACGCCAGCAGCTTTGCAAACGCCATGCCGGGGAGAGGCGCGACCGGGGCTGTGGCCGATCGCCCACGTCGCACGGCAAAAATCACCGCCGGCGCAGGCAATCTGACGGCGCTTTGCACGGCCCGGCCTTCGCCTCGCCCGGTCCCCCATGTATAGATGAAGAAATCCTGGCAGTCCGGGAGGCCATCGGTGGCAGAATGCCCATCCGGCAGGCGCTCCGCCGGATGGATGCCCAATAACCCGACCCCCGTGGAAGCCAGGGGGGGCCGCTTGCCCGAGCGGCGGCGGCAGGACCGGTTTCCGCTGCGCCGCGCTTTCTGCCACAGTCGTCTGGCAGGATCATCTTGCCAGAGTCAGGTCGACCGAGACTCCGTTCCAGCCACGAAGACCCATCCAGGACCGTCACCAGAGCCGATGTCAGCGCCCGCCCTCAATCCCCGCCTTGAGCCATTCCGGCTGCGGGGCGCGAATTTCAACCTGCTGGTGCTCCGGCTGCTGGACCCGCGCGCGGAGGTGATCGTGCCCGCGATCGCCGACCAGTTCCGCCGCGCCCCCGGCTTCCTGCGCTTCGCGCCGCTGGTGATCGGGCTCGACGACCTGAACGTCGCGCCGCATGAGGTCGACTTCGTCACGCTGGTCAACGAGCTGCGCGCCATCGAGATCATGCCCATCGGCACCGTCGGCGGCTCGCCGGAGCTGCGCGCGGCCGCCCAGGGCGCCGGCCTGCCGCCGGTCCGCGCCGCCGGCGGCAAGGACGAGCCGGTGGAGATGGCGCCGGCGCCAGCCGCCCCGGCCGCCGCCGCGGCGCCCGAGCCGCTGCCGCCGGGCTCGATGCGGCCGACCATGGTGATCGACCACGCGGTGCGCGCCGGGCAGCGGATCTGGGCGCAGGGCGCCGACCTGATCATCAACGGCACGGTCAATCCGGGGGCCGAGGTGATTGCGGATGGCAACCTGCACGTCTATGGCGCGCTCAGGGGCCGCGCCATCGCCGGCGGGGCCGACAACATGGAGGCGCGGGTCTTCGCGCTGAACTTCGATCCGGAGCTGGTCTCGATCGCGGGCTACTACGCGGTGCGGGAAGGGCTGACGGATGCCCCGATCGGCAAGCCCGTGCAGGTGCGGCTGATCGGCGAGAACATGCGATTCGACCGGTTGGGCTGAGCCCCGACGCGCTGCCCAGGGCTACTGGCTCAGACCTATCGGAACAGAGGGAGATACTCATGGCGCAAGTGATCGTGGTGACGTCCGGCAAGGGAGGGGTCGGCAAGACCACAAGCTCCGCCGCCTTCGCCACCGGTCTCGCCCAGAGCGGCAAGAAGACGGCGGTCATCGACTTCGACGTCGGTCTGCGCAACCTCGACCTCATCATGGGCGTCGAGCGGCGCGTCGTCTTCGACATCGTCAACGTGATCAACGGCGAGGCGAAGCTCAACCAGGCGCTGATCCGCGACAAGCGGGTCGACACGCTGTCGATCCTGCCGGCCAGCCAGACGCGGGACAAGGATGCGCTGACCCGCGAGGGCGTCGCCCAGATCATCGAGGAGCTGAGCCAGGACTTCGACTACATCCTGTGCGACAGCCCCGCCGGCATCGAGAAGGGCGCGCTGCTGGCGCTCTACTTCGCCGACCAGGCGATCGTGGTGACCAATCCCGAGGTCTCCTCGGTGCGTGATTCCGACCGGATCCTCGGCGTGCTGCAGTCCAAGTCGCGCCGCGCCGAGGAGAAGAAGGACCCGGTCAAGGAGCATCTCCTGGTCACCCGCTACGACGCCAACCGCGTCGAGCGCGGCGAGATGCTGAAGCTCGAGGATATTCGCGAGATCCTGGCGATCCCGCTGCTGGGCGTCATCCCGGAGAGCGAGAGCGTGCTGAAGGCCTCCAACACCGGCAATCCGGTGATCATGGATGAGGCGTCCAGCGCCGGGACGGCCTATAAGGACGCGGTGGCCCGCTTCCTCGGCGAGGACCGGCCGCACCGCTTCATCGACCCGGAGAAGAAGGGCTTCCTGTCCCGGCTGTTTGGTGGGAGGGCTGCATGAGCTGGCTCGACGTCTTCCGCGGCAACCGCAAGCCCCCGGCCACCACGGCGGGGGCGGCGAAGGAGCGGCTGCAGATCGTGCTCGCGCATGAGCGCATCAACCGCAGCGGCGACGACTTCCTGCCGCGGCTGCAGCGCGAGCTGATCCAGGTGGTGGCGCGCTATGTCGCCATCGATCCGAAGGCGGTGAATGTCTCGCTCGACCGCGGCGGCGACATGAGCACGCTGGCGATCGAGGTGGAGCTGCCGCCGGCGGCCCCGCCGCCGACCGGCCGCGACGCCGCCGCCGCAGGCCGCCCGGCCGTCTGAAAGGACGGCCCGGCTACCTTCTTCCCGACGGCGGACCCCCCGCCGCAATGCCTTACCACGCGCCCGGCCCCCGCCGGAGCAGGCGTCCCGTTCAGCGGGCGCGGCGCACGAGATAGAGGGTCGCCGCCAGCATGGCGAGCGTGCCCAGCAGCAGCCCCCAGCCTGGCTGCTCGGCATAGACGGCCCAGCCGACCATGGCGCTGGCCGGGATCTGCGCATATTCGACGGGCGCCAGCAGCCCGACTTCCGCCCGCCGCGCCGCGGCCGAGGCGCAGAGGTCGGAGACCAGCGCGAAGATCGTCCCCCCCACCAGCATCGCCAGCGCGAAGAGGCTGGGCATCTGCCAGACGAAGGCGGAGACCGGGCCCCAGAACAGCACCGACAGCGCCGCGTACCAGGCGATGACGCGGGCCGGCGGCTCGGTGGTCGAGAGCTTCTTGAAGGTGATCAGCACCAGCCCGCTGCACAGGCCGGCGGCCATGGCGGCCGGTGTCCCCAGCGACAGCTCGCCGCCCGGCTGGGCGATGATCAGCACGCCGATGAAGCCGATGCCGGCGGCCAGCGCCCGGTCGCGGCGCACCCGCTCATGCAGCAGCAGGGCGGCCAGCGGCAGGACCCAGAGGGGCCGCGCGGACATCATCGCCACGGCATCGGCCAGCGGCAGCCAGAGGATCGCCAGCAGTTGCAGCAGGAAGGTGGCGATGCCCGCCCCGCCGCGCGCCAGGTGCAGCAGCGGCCGGCGGGTGGCCAGCGCTGCCACCGGGCCGCTGCGCAGGATCCAGGGGGTGAGGACGGCCAGGGTGATGGCGCCGCGGGCGAAGGGCACCAGCGGCACCGGCAGCCCGTCGCGCAGCGCCGCCCGGTAGCAGGCATTGACGCCGGCGCCGCAGAGCGCCGCCAGCAGCATCAGCCCCATGCCCACCAGCGCGGCGGAGGGCGGGCGACGGGGTCTCACGCGGGCAGGCTCAGCGGCGGCCGGCGAGCTCGGTCTCGAGGGCCTTGATCTTGGCGGTCAGCGACTCGCGCAGGGTCGCGGCGGCGTGGGGCTTCAGGGCGGCCAGGGCCTCCTTGAGCTCGCGCAGCTGGCGCTTCTTTTCCTCGGGCGAGCGGGAGATGGGGCGGTTGCCGGAGATCTGGCCGTCGAAAGCGCGCATGGGCAGGGGTTCCTCGGGGTCAAAACCTGTTTCGCCGCCCGGGGCAGGGTCGCCCGGGCGGAAGCAGGCGGCGGCAGGGCGATGGAGCTAGGGTGCGGCGGCGGCGTGGCGGCGGGGCATGGCGCTGCCGCCGGCAGGGCTCGGGCCTGCCGGACGCCGCGTCACGAGGCTCGCCTGCGTTGCATCCATGGGCCGCAGGATAGCGCAGCCAGGCCGCGCGCGGAACGGGGCGCAGCGCGCCGGAGGGATGCGTGCCGCTGTGGATGGTTTCGAAAGTCGGCTGTGCTGACGGGGCGTCTCGCCCAGTTCGCGCCCGCAAAAAAATCTTGCGTGGGACTGGGCCGTGGGTGCCCCACGGTGCCCCCCTGGGCGGCAGCACGGAGAGAAAGAGAAGGGGGCCCGGGGGAATTCATTCCCCCGGATGCTTGCTGCCCGTCAGTACTCGAATTCGTAGGACAGCCCGACCCTTTCCCC
>NZ_MLCO01000528.1 GCF_001982615.1 Teichococcus deserti
ATCCTGGAAAGCCTGCCCGACCCGCTGCTGGTGCTGGGCGCCGACCGCGGCGCGCTGCGCACCAATGCCGCCGCCCGCGCGCTGTTCGGCGCCCGCGCCGCCGAGGCCGGGCCGCTGGCCGGCGACGCCGCCGCCCTGCTGCGCCACCCGGCGCTGGCCGGCGCCGTCGACCGCGCGCTGGCCGAGGGGCAGCGCCAGACCGTCGACATCGTGCTGCCCGTCCCCGTCCCGCGCGAGCTGGCCGCCCAGGTGATCCCGCTCGACCCGCCGCTGGCCGATGGCGGCCGGCTGGTGGTGCTGCTGTCCGACCGCACCCGCGAGCGCGCCGTCGAGCGCATGCGCGCCGATTTCGTGGCCAATGCCAGCCACGAGCTGCGCACCCCGCTGGCCAGCCTGATGGGCTTCATCGAGACGCTGCGCGGCCCGGCCAAGGACGACCCGGACGCCCAGGACCGCTTCCTGTCGATCATGTCCGAGCAGTCGGAGCGGATGCGCCGGCTGATCGAGGACCTGCTCGGCCTGTCGCGCATCGAGCTGGCCGAGCACCAGGCCCCGACGGAGCGCGTGCCGCTGGCCGAGCTGGCCCGCCGCGAGGCGGAGGCCATGGCGCCGATCCTGGCCAGCCGCCGCGTCCAGCTGGAGATGGCGCTGGCCGAGGACGCGATCGCCGCCCCCGCCGACGAGGAGCAGCTGTCCCAGGTGCTGCGCAACCTGCTCGAGAACGCGGTGCGCCACGGCCAGCCGGGTGGCCTCGTGAAGCTGGAGGTCGCCACCGTCGCCGGCAACCGCCCCGGCGTGACCATGAGCGTGATCGACGACGGCCCCGGCATCGCCCGCGAGCACATCCCCCGGCTGACGGAACGCTTCTACCGGGTTGACAAGGGCCGCTCCCGCAACGCCGGCGGCACGGGGCTGGGTCTGGCCATCGTCAAGCACATCGTCAACCGCCACCGTGGGCAATTGCTGATCGAAAGCAAGGAAGGCGAAGGGGCGACGTTCAAGGTCTGGCTACCGGCGGGTTAAGGTAGGCAGATGTCTGGGCGGTCGGGGCAATGAATTCCCCCGACCCCATCTTCCTTCTGATGACCGGCCGCCTGGGGACCTGCCCATCACCCGTGCCGTCGCCAGAGCCTCTCGGTAGGTTACCGGTTTATAGAACAGTGCTCGATCGCAGGTCGCGCTGCCACCGGGCCGTTTCACGTCCTGTCGCCACGTGGACACGGCAGTCCGACAGAAAAAAGATGGGGTCCAGGGGAATTCATTCCCCTGGCCTGTGGCTTCCCCTCTGCTTCCGCCCTTCCACAAACTCCTGTCCCATCATCACCTTCACCCTGCCCGACGCCCCCTGCATCAGCTGCGGGATGATCGAGGCCTCCGGCAGGTTCTTCCAGTATTTCTTGGGCATCTCGGCCCGCATGGCCTCAGGCTTCAGCCGGGCCGGGTTGAAGATGCTGGCGAAATAGGTGCGCCACAGGTCTTCCGCCGCGTCGAAGGCGGGGGCGTCGGCGCGGCGGGCGCCGGGGGCGAAGGTCACCGCCTCGCCATCCCAATGGGCGCAGCGGCGGGGCGTCAGGATCGACCAGCGCAGGATGGCGAAGCGGCGGACGAAGAAGCCGGCCTCGGCCTCCAGGATGTGGTGCTCGGGCTCGAACCAGGCGATGGAGCGCGGGCCTTCCGCGGTGTCGATCTCGCGGAAGCGCAGGAAGGCGTGCAGCTTGTGGGCGTCGCGCTTCACGGCGCGGGCCATGGCCGAGAGGCGCTGCATGCGCGGCTCGGTCGGGCGGCGCAGCAGGCCGGGCTCGGCGCGGGCGTCCCAGAGCAGGGCATAGAGCAGGGCGAAGCGCTCGGGGTCGCTGTGGCGGAGGCCGCGCTCGGCCATGGCCAGCCAGTCGCGCGGGACCGCGAGGGCCGGGGCCTCGGCCGGGGCC
>NZ_MLCO01000053.1 GCF_001982615.1 Teichococcus deserti
GCCCGGCGACCAGCGCTACTCGGTTGCCGCCCGGGGCGCCGCGCGGCAGCAGCTGGGCCTCGCCGCGCCGCTCTCCTGGCGCGAAGGCCTGGCGCGGCTCGCCGCCTGGCTGCAGCAGGCGGAGGCGCCGCGGCGCAGGGCGCCCGCGCTGCCGTGACGGCGCCGCGCCAGCTCTTCATGACCGCGGACGCTGTCGGCGGCGTCTGGACCTATGCGCTCGATCTGGCGCGCGGCCTGGCAGCGGAAGGCGTGCGCGTCAGCCTGGCGGTCACCGGCCCGGCGCCCGGCGCTGCGCAGCGTGCTGAGGCCGCGGCCGTGCCGGGGCTGCGGCTGCTGGCGACCGGCCTGCCGCTGGACTGGGCGGCGGCGACGCCGGAGGCGGTGCTGCAGGCCGGCGCCGCGCTGGCGTCGCTGGCCGAGGCGGGGGGCGCCGAGCTGGTGCATCTGAACAGCCCCGCCTATGCCGCCGGCGGCGCCTTCCGCCAGCCGCTGGTGATCGCCTGCCATTCCTGCGTCGCCAGCTGGTGGGCCGCGCAGCACGCGGCGCCGCTGCCGCCCGAGCTGCGCTGGCGCCGCGACCAGGTCGCCGCCGGCTATCGCCTGGCGACGCGGCTGGTGGCGCCGAGCGCGGCCTTCGCCGCGGTGACGGCCCGGCTCTACGGCCTGGCGCGACCGCCCGCGGTGGTGATGAACGGCCGCAGCCCGCTGCAGCCCGCGGCGACCTCGATGGCGCTGCCGGAGACCTTCGTCTTCGCCGCCGGGCGGCTGTGGGACAGCGCCAAGAATTTCGCGGCGCTCGACGCCGCCGCGGCGCGGTTGGAATGGCCGGTGCTGGCGGCAGGCCCGACCGGCGGGCCTGAGGGCGGCGCCATCGACCTGCCGTCGCTGCACCTGCTCGGCCAGCTCGATTCCGCCGGCATGGCGGACTGCCATGCGCGCGCCGCCCTTTTCGTGTCCACCGCGCGCTACGAGCCCTTCGGCCTGGCCGTGTTGGAGGCAGCGCAGGCCGGCACGCCGCTGCTGCTGGCCGAGCTGCCGGGCTTCCGCGAGATCTGGGGCGAGGCCGCCTGCTACCTGCCCGGTGCGCGGCCGACCAGCCTGGCCGTCGCCATCGACCGGCTGATGCGCGACCCGGCGCGGCGGGCGGAGCTCGGCGCCGCCGCCGCGGCGCGGGCGGCGCGCTACACGGTGCAGGCCATGCAGCAGGGCATGGCCGCGCTCTATCGCGAGGCGATGCAGGAGACGCTGGTTTGAAGATCGCCTATTTCACGCATTCCCTGCGCTCCTGCTGGAATCACGGCAATGCGCATTTCCTGCGCGGCGTGCTGCGCGAGCTGATCGCCGCCGGCCACGCGGTGTGCGCGCTGGAGCCGGAGCGCAGCTGGAGCCTCGACAATCTGCTGGCCGATCACGGCGCCCCCGGGCTCGCGCCCTTCGCCGCCGCCTATCCCGAGCTGCAGCCGCAGACCTATCCGGCGGATGCCGAGATGGCCGGGCTGGTCGAGGATGTCGACGTCGTCATCGTGCATGAATGGAACGACCCGGCGCTGGTGGCAGCACTCGGCGCGCTGCGGCGCGGCGGCGGGCGCTTCCGCCTGCTGTTCCACGACACGCATCACCGCGCCGTCAGCGACCCGCAGGCGATCCGCGCCTTCGACCTCTCGGCCTATGACGGCGTGCTGGCCTTCGGCGCCGCGCTGACCGAGGTCTATCGCCGCTGGGGCTGGGGCGACCGCGTCTGGACCTGGCACGAGGCCGCCGATCTGCGGCTGTTCCATCCGCCCGCCACGCCGCAGCCGCGCGAGGGGCTGGTCTGGATCGGCAACTGGGGCGATGGCGAGCGCAGCGCCGAGATCGAGGAATTCCTGCTGCAGCCGGCCGCGGCGCTGGGCCTGCCGCTCGACATCCATGGCGTGCGCTACCCGCCCGAGGCGCTGGCGGCGCTCAGGGCGCATGGCGCGCGCTATCGCGGCTGGCTGGCCAATGCGGCGGCGCCGGCGGTCTTCGCGCGCCACCTGGCGACGGTGCATGTGCCGCGCCGCTTCTACCGCCGGCTGCTGCCCGGCATCCCGACCATCCGCGTCTTCGAGGCGCTGGCCTGCGGCATCCCGCTGGTCTCGGCGCCCTGGGACGACACCGAGGGCCTGTTCACCCCGGGCGAGGACTTCCTCGTCGCCGGGGACGGGGCGGCGATGCAGCGGCAGCTGGCGCGACTGATGCTCGATGCCGACCTGCGCGGCGACCTGGCCGCGCAGGGCCTGCAGACCATCCGCGCGCGGCACAGCTGCGCGCACCGCGCGCAGGAGCTGCTGGCCATCCTGGCACGGCTCGGCCTCGGCAGCCTGGAGCATGCGCCATGAAGATCTTCTTCTACGGGTCGAGCCTGCTGTCCTCCTACTGGAACGGCGCCGCGACCTATTACCGCGGGCTGCTGCGCGAGCTTGCAGCACTCGGCCACGAGATCACCTTCTATGAGCCCGACGCCTTCGACCGGCAGCAGCATCGCGACATGGAGCCGCCCGACTGGGCCCGCGTCGTCGTCTATGACGCGACCGAGGACGCGCTGCGCCGCGTCGTGGCGGAAGCGGCGCAGGCCGACGTCGTGGTCAAGGCCAGCGGCGTCGGCGTCTTCGACGACGCGCTGATCACCGGCCTGGTCGCCGCCGCCCGCCCCGACGCCATCCGCATCTTCTGGGATGTCGACGCGCCGGCGACCCTGGCCGAGATCCAGCCGCAGCCAGGGCATCCGCTGCGCCGCGCCCTGCCGGCGCTGGACTACGTGCTGACCTATGGCGGCGGGCCGCCGGTTGTCGCGGCCTATGAGGCGCTCGGCGCGCGGCGCTGCCAGCCGGTCTACAACGCGCTCGATCCGACCACGCATCATCCGGTGCCGCCCGATCCGCGCTTCGCCGCCGATCTCGGCTTCCTCGGCAACCGCCTGCCGGACCGCGAGGCGCGGGTCGAGGAATTCTTCCTGCGCGCCGCGGCGGCCCGGCCGCTGCAGCGCTTCCTGCTGGGCGGCAGCGGCTGGGAGCAGAAGTCGCGCCCGGCCAATGTCGCGCTGCTCGGCCATGTCTATACCCGCGACCACAACGCCTTCAACGTGACGCCGCGCGCGGTGCTGAACATCGCCCGCGACAGCATGGCGGCCACCGGCTATTCCCCCGCCACCCGCGTCTTCGAGGCCTGCGGCGCCGGCGCCTGCCTGATCACCGATGCCTGGACCGGGCTCGGGCAGTTCCTGGAGGAGGGGCAGGAGGTGCTGGTGGCGCGCGACGGCCGCGATGTCGCCGAGCATCTGGCCGCGCTGACGCCGGAGCGTGCCCGCGCCATCGGCGAGGCGGCCCGACAGCGCGTGCTGCGCGACCACACCTATGCGCTGCGCGCGGTCGAGGTCGACCGCCTGCTGCGCGCGCACCGCGCCATGGCGCCCGCCCTGGACGCCGCCCGGTGAGCCGGCCGCTCGACATCGTCGTGCTGGGGCTCAGCCTGTCCTCCTCCTGGGGGAACGGCCATGCCACCACCTACCGCGCCCTGCTGCGCGCCTTTGCCGCCCGCGGCCACCGCATCCTGTTCCTCGAGCGCGACATGCCCTGGTATCGCGGCGACCGCCGCGACCTGGCCGAGCCCGATTTCTGCGAGCTCGCCTTCTATGACGGGCTGGGGGAGCTGGCGCGCTGGCGCGACCGCATCGCCGCGGCGGATGCGGTGATCATCGGCTCCTACGTGCCGCAGGGCATCGGCCTGGCCGGGCTGCTGCGCGACTGGACGCCGGGCGTGCTCGCCTTCTACGACATCGACACGCCGGTGACGCTGGCGCGGCTGCAGCGCGGCGACTGCGACTATCTGTCGCCGGCGCTGATCCCGGACTACGACCTCTACCTCTCCTTCACCGGCGGGCCGACGCTGCGCCTGCTGGAGGAGAGCTACGGCGCGCCCTGCGCCCGGCCGCTCTACTGCTCGGTCGATGCCGAGGCCTATGCGCCGGTGGCAACGCCCACCCGCTGGGACCTCAGCTATCTCGGCACCTACAGCGACGACCGCCAGCCCGGGCTGGAGCGGCTGCTGCTGCAGGCCGCCCGGCAGGCGCCGGGGCTGCGCTTCGCGGTGGCCGGCGCGCAATATCCGGACGGCATCGACTGGCCGGCCAATGTCGAGCGGCTGGAGCATGTGCCGCCGGCCGCGCATCCCGAATTCTATTCCGCCAGCCGCTACACGCTGAACATCACCCGCGCCGACATGATCGCCGCCGGCTTCAGCCCCAGCGTGCGGCTGTTCGAGGCGGCCGCCTGCGGCACGCCGCTGCTCTCCGACCTCTGGGACGGCATCGAGACGATCCTGTCGCCGCCGGAGGAGATCCGGCTGGTGCGCGACACCGCCGCGGTGCTCGCGGTGCTGGCGCAGCCCGAGGCCGCGCGCCAGGCCCAGGCCGGGGCGGCGCGCCGCCGGGTGCTGGCCAGCCACACCGCGCGGCACCGCGCCGCCGAGCTCGAGGCGGCGCTGCGCGAGCGCCGCGCCGATGGCGGCCGGCTGCAGCGGGCGGAGGGCCTGCTCGGCCGCTGATGCCGGGGGGCGAAGTGCTGCGGCCCGGCAGCGTCGTGCATCATGGCGCCGCAGCCCTCGCCCGCCCTGCCGCGATCTGCGCCGCCCATCACAGGAGACAGGCGCATGAACCGACTGCTCGGCCGCCGCGGCATCGCCAGGCTGACCGCCACCGCCGCCACCACGACCGCCATGCTGGCCTGCGGCTGTGGCCGCGCCGCGGCGCAGCCGCATGGCGCGCCGTCGGGCGCCACGCCGGATGCCGGCCACCCGGGCGCGCCGCGCTCGACGCAGAGCCGCATGCTCGATGCCGGCGCGGCGCTGCTGCAGACCAAGGCGCCACTGAACGCCATGGACCTCTATCTGAACGGCTTCCACTTCTATGCCGACGACATGGGCCGGCCGGTGGAGGCGCATCACTACTGCACCCACCTGACCGAGGATCTGCATCAATGCACCATCTTCGACTCCAATGACGCCGGGGCGCGGCTGATCGGCATCGAGTACATCGTCTCGGAGAAGCTCTTCCTGCAGCTGCCGGAGGAGGAGAAGCCGCTCTGGCACAGCCACCATCACGAGACCACCTCGGGCCAGCTGGTGATGCCCGGCATTCCCGAGGCCGTGGAGACGCTGGCGATGCGGCGTCTGGCCTCGACCTATGGCAAGACCTGGCACACCTGGCAGGTCGATCGCGGCGATACCCTGCCGCTCGGCATCCCGCAGCTGATGATGGGCTTCACCGGCGACGGCCAGCTCGACCCGGCGCGGGTGGCGGCGCGCGACCGGCGGCTCGGCGTCTCCAGCGCGGCGAGCCGGGCGGCGCGGCGCGACATCCCGGTGCCGACCCCGGCACCCGGCGCCAATGCCTGGCAAACCGGCGAGACGCCGCAGCTGGCGCTGGCAAAGGTGCCGCTGCGCAACCGGCGCTGATCCGGCACGCCGCCGCGATCCTCCCTGGACCATCCCGCGGAGGGTGACGTATTCCAACCCGAGGCCTGCCTGGCCGGCCAGCAAGGAAGCACCACCATGGCGACGCCTGCGATCAAGGACATTGTCGTCATCGGCGGCTCGGCGGGCAGCACCTCGGTGCTGCAGCAGCTCCTGGCCGATCTGCCGGGCGACCTGCCCGCCAGCCTGCTGATCGCCACCCATCTGCCGGCGCAGTCGCCCGGTTACCTGGCCAGGATGCTGGACCAGAACGCCAGGCTGAAGGTCGTCCAGGCGGTCGACACCCAGCTGCCCGAGCCCGGCCATGTTTACGTCGCGCCGCCCGACCGCCACCTGCTGCTGGTGGACGGCGTGCTGCGGCTCGGCACCGGCCCGCGCGAGAACATGGTGCGTCCGGCGATCGACGCGCTGTTCCGCTCCGCGGCGGCCAGCGCCGGGTCGCGCGTCATCGGCGTGGTGCTGAGCGGCATGCTGAACGACGGCGCCGCCGGCCTCGCGTCGATCAAGGCCTGCGGCGGCACCGCCGTGGTGCAGCACCCGCTCGACGCCGCGGAAGAGCAGATGCCGCTGGCCGCGCTGGAAGCCGCCGAGGTCGACCATGTGGCGCCGGCGGCGCAGCTTGGCGCGCTGCTGGCCGGATTGATCGGCAGTGCGGCCGGCGCCTCGCCCGCGCCGTCCGCCGCGCTGCGGCTGGAGGTCGACATCGCCCTCGGCCAGCGCCTGGGCAGTGACCGGCTGCGGCAGATTGCGACGCCGAGCGCGCTTTCCTGCCCTGCCTGCCAGGGGGTATTGTCCGAGGTGGAGGGCAGCCGGCCGCTGCGCTTCCGCTGCCAGATCGGCCATGCCTACACCGCCGAGGCGCTGCTGGCCGATATCGACGCGGTCGACGAGGCGCTGCGCGTTGCCATGCGCGTGATGGAGGAACGGGTGACCCTGGTGGAGCGGATGGCCGACGAGGCGCGGCAGAGCGGACGCAAAGCCGTGGCCGAGCTCTACGCGGCGCGGGCCGAAGAGTATCGGCATTACGCCAGCACGCTCCGTCGCGCCGCCGCCAGCGCGCTGCACCTCGGCCAGGGACGGCGAGGAGAGGCATCGTGATGCCGCCCGCGCTGCCCGGCGACGCCGCCGCCGGCCCGGCGGCAGCGCCAGGCGAGCCGGTCGGCCAGAGCACGGCCGAGATGGCGCCCATGATGATGGAAGAGGCCGTTCCCATCGTCGGCATCGGCGTCGGCACGGCCTCGCTCCGCTCGCTCGAGACCGTGTTCGCCGGGCTGAAGTCGGAGCTGGGCGCGGCCTTCCTGGTGGCCATCAGCCACCAGGGCGGGCTGGAGGTCGCCAGCGTCGTTCGCGCATTGGAGCGGCAGTCGCCGATGCCCGTGCAGATCGGCCGGAACGACCTGCGGGTCGAGCGCGATCATGTCTATGTCTGCGGACCCGACGACATGATGACGCTGCAGAGCGGCCATCTCCGTATCCGTCCGGCCTCGGAGCCGGTCGGGCATCGCGGCACCATCGACACGATGCTGGTCTCCATCGCCGAGCAGGCGCATGACCGGGCTGTCGCGGTGCTGCTGCGCGGCCTGGGCAGCGCCGGCACCGCGGGCGTGACGGCGACCAAGAAGTCCGGTGGACTGTCGATCGGCGAGGCCGACCCCGGCGAAGACCCGCAATCGGACGGCGCCGAGGGGCCGCTCGGCGTCGTCGACCTGCGGCTGCCCGCCGAGCGGATCGCGACCCATATCGCGATCTACCTGACCAACCCCGCCAATGCCGGGCTGGAGGATGGCGAGCCGGTCGCCGGCGAGGCAATGGAGGCGCAGGTCACGCGCATCACGACCATCCTGCGCAACGTCACCAGCCACGACTTCCACAGCTACAAGCGCGGCACCTTCCTGCGCCGCGTGCACCGCCGCATGCAGGTGCTGCAGATCGACAGCATCAACGGCTATGTCGCGCGGCTGCGCGGCGACCGGGAAGAGGTCCAGGCGCTGTTCCAGGACCTGCTGATCGGCGTCACCCAGTTCTTCCGCGACGCCCAGGAATTCGAGGTGCTGGAGCGCGAGATCCCGCGCCTGTTCCAGGGCAAGACGCCGGACGACCAGTTCCGCGTCTGGGTGCTGGGCTGCGCCACCGGCGAGGAGGCCTATTCCATCGCCATCCTGCTGCGCGAGCACATGGCGACGCTGGCGCAGCCGCCGCAGGTGCAGATCTTCGCCACCGACCTCGACGCCCGGGCGCTGGGCCTGGCGCGGGCCGGGCGCTACGCCGCCTCGATCGCCGACCATATCCGCCCCGACCGGCTGGCGCGCTGGTTCGTGCGCGAGGGCGACACCTATGCCGTGGTCAAGGAGCTGCGCGAGATGTGCATCTTCTCGCCGCACAATCTGATCAAGGATGCGCCCTTCTCGCGCATCGACATCCTCTCCTGCCGCAATCTGCTGATCTACCTGAATGCCGACATCCAGGCGCGGGTGATCCCGATCTTCCATTTCTCGCTGCGGGCCGGCGGCGTGCTGTTCCTCGGCTCCTCCGAGAGCGTGACGCGCCACCAGAAGCTGTTCACGCCGGTCGACCGACGCAACCGTGTCTTCCGCCGGCTCGACACGGCGACGCGCACGGTGCCGGACTTCCCGCTGAGCCCGCGTATCCGCGCGCCCGAGCCGGCTGACAGCCGCAACCCCGACGGCGCGGCCGGCTCCCGGCTGTCCGGCTCGGTCAGCCGCCAGGCCGAGGCCATCGCCGAGCGATATGCTCCCGCCTATGTCGTGGTCGACCGGCAATACGACATCCTGCATTTCTCGGGCCGCACCGGGCGTTTCCTGGAACCCGCGGCGGGGGCCGCCACGCTCAACCTCTTCTCCCTGGTGCATCGCGACCTGCGCATCGAGCTGCGCGCGGCGCTGCACCGCGCGGTCAGCGAGGCGGCGCGGGTCGAGCTGCCGCGGCTGGTGCTGCGGCACGAGGAGAAGCCGGCCGGCGTCAATGTCATCGTCCAGCCGGTCGGCGAGGGCGACGTCACCGCGCTGGTCATCCTGTTCCAGGATATCGGTCTGCTGCCGGAAGGCCCGTTGCGCGGCGACCGGCTGGACCATGACGAGCATGTGCAGCGGCTGGAGAACGAGCTGCGGGTCACCCGCGACCGGCTGCAGGCGACCATCGAGGAGCTGGAGACCACCAACGAGGAGCTGAAATCCTCCAACGAGGAATACCAGTCGATCAACGAGGAGCTGCAATCCGCCAACGAGGAGATGGAAACCTCGAAGGAGGAGCTGCAGTCGGTCAACGAGGAGCTGCAGACCGTCAACGGGGAGCTGGCGCATCGCGTCGCCGAGCTCGGCCGCAGCAACTCCGACCTGAAGAACCTGCTGGAGGCGACCCAGATCGCCACGGTCTTCCTCGACAACGACCTGCGGGTGCGCAGCTTCACGCCGACGGCGACCGAGATCTTCCACCTGCTGGAGACCGATGTCGGCCGTCCCCTCGGCCATGTCGTCTCGCGCGTCGCCTATGCCGAGCTGCAGGAGGATGTGCGCCGCGTGCTGAAGACGCTGGCGCCGATCGAGCGCATGGTGGTCGATCCCGCGCATGACCGGCATTACGCGGCCAAGGTTCTGCCGTATCGCAGCGTCGACAACTACATCAGCGGCGCCGTCGTCACCTTCACCGACCTGACCGCCGTGCACAAGGCGGAGACGGCGCTGCGCGAGAGCGAGCAGCGGCTGCAGGCGCTGCTCGCCGCCAGCTCCGAGGTGATCTTCCGCATGAGCGCGGACTGGACCGAGATGCTCGACATGTGGGGCGGCGGCTTCCTGGCCGAGCTGCAGGATTCGCGGCAATGGCTGGCCGAGCTCATCCCCGCTGAAGAGCATCCGCGGCTGGCCACCGAGCTGCAGGCGGCGGTGGCGGAACGGCGCGCCTTCGAGCTCGAGCACAGCGTGTTCCGCGTCGATGGTCGGCCGGGATGGGCGGTCTGGCGCGCCGTGCCGATCACCGGCCCTGATGGCGACATCATCGAATGGTTCGGCGCCGCCAGCGACATCACCGCGCGGCGCGAGGCGGAGGAGGCGATGCGCAGCAGCGAGCAGCGGCTGCATTCGCTGGTGGAGGGACTGCCCCAGCTCGTCTGGCGCGCGCGCGAGCCGGGCCGGTGGAGCTGGGCCAGCCGACAATGGACCGACTTCACCGGCCAGTCCGACCCGGACAGCCTCAGCTGGGGCTGGCTGGAGGCCGTGCATCCGGACGATCGCCATCTGGCGCGGGATGCCTGGGCCCGCGCGCCCGAGCAGGGCGGATTCGTCAGCGAGTTCCGGCTGCGCCACGGCCGCGAAGGCGCCTATCGCTGGTTCCAGATCCGTGCAACGCCGGTGCGCGACGACCAGGGCGCCATTCTGGAATGGATCGGCAGCTGCACCGACATCGACGGCCTGCGCGGGTTGCAGGAGCGCCAGACGGTGCTGGTGGCCGAGCTGCAGCACCGCACCCGCAACCTGATGGCGGTGGTGCGCAAGATGGCGCAGAAGACCGCGCGATCCAGCAGCGACCTCGACGATTTTCGCGAGCGCTTCCGCGGCCGGCTCGATTCGCTGGCGCGGGTGCAGGGGCTGCTGTCGCGTCTCAACGAGCATGACCGCGTCACCTTCGACGAGCTGGTGCAGACCGAGCTCGCCGCGCATGGTGCCGAGCCGGGCGAGAACCATCGCGTCACCGTTGGCGGTCCGCTGGGCGTCAGGCTGCGCTCCACCACGGTGCAGACCCTGGCCATGGCGCTGCACGAGCTCGCCACCAATGCGGTGAAATACGGCGCGCTGAGCCAGGCGACGGCGCAGCTTGCCATCCGGTGGCGGATCGAGATGGAAGCTGGGGCCGGCGCCGCGATGCAGCCCTGGCTGCATGTCGACTGGCACGAGAGCGGGGTGCAGATGCCGGCCGAACCTTCGGCCGTGCAGGGCAGCGGCCAGGGGCGCGAGCTGATCGAACGGGCCCTGCCCTATCAACTCGATGCCAGAACAACCTATGTTGTTGGCGAGGACGGCATCCGCTGTACCATTGCGATGCCAGTCTCGGCGAGCAACATGGTCCATGAGAACGATGATGGCCTCGACGGCCTTGAGCAACCGCCGAATCCTGATCGTCGAGGATGAGTTCCTGCTGGCCGAGGAGCTGGCGGAAGGCCTGATGCAGGCCGGCGCGACGATCCTCGGCCCGGTGCCGACCATCGCCGGCGCCTTCAACCTGATCGCGCGCCAGGGCGCCCCGAGCGGCGCCGTGCTGGACGTCAATCTCAGCGGCGTCGCCGTCTATCCGCTGGCCGACGCGCTGATCGAGCTCGGCATTCCGCTGGTCTTCACCACCGGCTACGATCCCGGCGCCCTGCCGCGGCGCTTCGCTACGGTGCCGCGCTGCGACAAGCCCTTCAACCTGCCCGTGGTCGTCACCACGATGGCGGCCGCCCTGGACAACACCGCCGGGTGAGGCAGGATCGCACAGCCGCGCCATGGCCGGCTGCGTCAGGTTTCACGCCACGCGAAGAGTTTCTGCCGAAGTCCCGATGACCTCCGCACGGCGCCGCAAGTCGGCTCCCGGCAGGCGCTTCGCCGCGCTGCTCTCCGCTGTCCTCGACTGCAGGAGATGTGATGGCGGCCGGCGGCGCCGGCCGCGGTCAGGGCGCGCCGGAAGCCAGGCGTTGCGCCTGGTTGCGCAGCGCCTCGACCACACGATGACC
>NZ_MLCO01000529.1 GCF_001982615.1 Teichococcus deserti
GTTCTGAAGCGCCTGCTGGGCCCGCGCCCGGCCGAGATCCCGGCCCAGCCCACGCCCCGCCTCGCCAGCCAGCCCGGAGGTGCCGCATGAGCATCACCACCACTCCGCAAGGCGGCGCGCTCGACCGCCCGGTCAGCACGCTGCCGCCGGTCGCCCCCGACCTGGCGCCCGAGGCCTCGCGCCCGCGCACCCGCGGCACGCTGCTCTTCGGCCTGGGGGCGATCGCCCTCTTCGTCGGCGGCTTTGCCGCCTGGTCCTTCACCGCGCCGCTGGCCGAGGCCGCCATCGCGCCCGGGCAGATCCGCTCGGAAGGCAGCAGGCGGACCATCCAGCACCTGGAAGGCGGCATCGTCAGGGAAATCCTGGCGCGCGACGGCGACCGGGTGAAGGCCGGCCAGGTGCTGATGCGGCTCGACGAGGTGCAGTCCGGCAGCAGCTTCGAGGCGCTGCAGGCGCAGTACTGGGCGCTGAAGGCGGCCGAGGCGCGGCTCAATGCCGAGGCCGCCGGCGCCGCCGACATCCGCTTCCCGGCCGAGATGCTGGCCAGCACCGATCCCCGCCTGCAGGAGATCATGACCGGGCAGCGCACCCTCTTCGCCGCCCGCCAGACCAACCTGCAGAGCTCGCTGCTGGTGCTGGAGGCGCGCATCGCCCAGCACGAGGCCGCCGCCAGCTCCGCCCATGGCCAGATCGACAGCCAGCGCCGCCAGCTGGACCTGATCAAGCGCGAGGAGGCCAGCGTCGTCGACCTGGTCCGCCAGGGGCTGGAGCGCATGCCGCGGCTGCTGTCGCTGCAGCGCAACGTCGCCTCGCTCGAGGGCAACATGGTCGACCTGAACGGCCAGGTGGAGCGCTCCCGCGCCTCGGCCGACGAGGCGCGCAACCAGATGCGCCAGACCCGCGACCAGCGGATGTCGGAAATCAGCACCGAGGCGCGCGAGAACAGCACCCGGCTCAACGAGACCGCCGAGAAGCTGCGCGCCGCGCGCGACGTCGCCACCCGGCGCGAGATCATCGCCCCCGAGGACGGCGTCATCCTGGGCAGCAAGTTCTTCAACATCGGCGCCGTGGTCCGCCCGGGCGAGCCGGTGATGGAGCTGGTGCCCTCGACCGACCGGCTGGTGGCCGAGGTGCAGCTGTCGCCCAACGACATCGACGTGGTCTATCCCGGCCTGCTGGCCGAGGTGCGGCTGCCCGCCTTCAAGCAGCGGCTGGTGCCCTTCCTGGACGGCAAGGTCACCTTCGTCGCCTCCGACGTCACCACCGACGAGCGGACGCGGGCCAGCCACTACCGGGTGCAGATCGTCATCGACGAGAACCAGATCAGCCGGCTCGAGCATGTCGAGCTGCGCCCCGGCATGCCGGTCGAGGCGCAGATCCAGACGGGCTCCCGCTCCTTCTTCCGCTACATGATGCAGCCGGTGCTCGACAGCTTCCACCGCGCCTTCCGCGAGCAGTAGCCCGCGCGCAGCATTTGCCTGCGGCGGCGCGAGCGGCCAGGATGGGGTCCCAGGACGGGCCCCGTCCTCCGCCCGCCGCATCCCTTTGAGGAGAATCCTGCCCGATGCCCGACCAGCCCGTGCTCTTCGCCGACGGCATCCTGGAAGCCAGCGTGAATTACGGCGTCACCCGGATCGGCCTCGCGCAGACCGGCGCCGACGGCAAGCCGGTGGCCTGCGGCCAGCTGATGATCCCGGTGGTGCAGCTTCCCGCCTTCGCCAACAGCCTGCTGACCCTGCTGAAGCAGATCGACGCCAAGGTGAAGCAGGCGCAGCAGACCAATGCCGCGACCGATGGGAAGCCCGAGGCCGAGGCGGTCCCCGGCTCCTTCCGCTTCTCCGGCTGACCGGCTTGGCCAGGCTGCGCCAGGGCGCCGGCTGCGCCCTGCTGGCCGGGCTCGCCCTGGCCGTCGCCGGCGGCGCGGCGCTGGCCGCTGATCCGCCTCGGGCCTCGGCCTGGGCGGCGGCGCGCGGCCCCGCCCCCGGCGCGCCGCATGTGGTCGGCGCGCATGGGCTGGGCTGCATCGGCGGCGCCGAAGCCATGCCGGAATCCGGCCCGGGCTTCCAGATGGTCCGGCTGTCGCGCAACCGCTTCTGGGGGCATCCGGCGCTGACCGCCTATCTGCGCGACCTCGGCGCGCGATCCCAGGCGGCAGGGCTGCCCGCCCTCTGGTACGGCGATCTCGGCCAGCCGCGCGGCGGGCCGCTGCCCTGGGGCCATGCCAGCCACCAGATCGGGCTGGACGCCGATATCTGGTTCGACCTGCGCCCGAAGCCCGCCCTGACCACAGCGCAGCGCGAGCAGATCGCGGTCGCCTCGCTGGTCCGCCCCGACGGCATGGACATCGACCCCGCGCAGTTCACCCCGCGCCATGTCACCCTGCTGCGCCTGGCGGCCGAGCATCCCGGCGTCGACCGCATCTTCGTCAATCCCGCCATCAAGCAGGCGATCTGCCGGCAGCAGCCCGAGGCCGCCTGGCTGCGCAAGCTGCGGCCCTGGCGGGGCCATGACGAGCATTTCCACGTCCGCCTGCGCTGCCCGCCCGGCCAGGGCGACTGCCACGACCAGGCGCCGGTGCCCGCCGGAACGGGGTGCGACGCCAGCCTCGACTGGTGGTTCTCGGCCGAGGCGCGGCAGCCGCCGAAGCCCCGGCCGCCGGGCCCGGCCCCGCGCATGCCGGCCGCCTGCGCGGGGATTCTCGCCGCGCCTTAGGGTTTGAGTTGCAGCGCCAGCACCGGATCATCGGTCGCCATGGCGTCGAGCCCGAGCGAGAAAGCCTTCTGGATGGTGGGACCGTGATTGGCGCCCCAGGCCCCCACCTTCAGCCCCGCATCGCGCAGCTTGGCCACGAAGGCTTCGTCGAGGGCGGAGATATGCGTCTCGACGAAGTCGAAGCCATGCGCCCGGGCGACGCCGACGATGCCCTCCTGCCCGACCGCGTCGATCAGCCGCGGGTCGAACAGCCAGATCACCCCCGCCAGCCCGCCGGCGCGCAAGGCGGCCGCGGCGAGCTCGGCCTCGAAGGCGATGATCCGCACCTGCGCCCGGATGCCGGCCGCGTCCAGCACCGCCAGGCTCTTCTCGACCAGCGCCGGATCGGGCTTCGCGCCGGGCGCCACCTTCACCTCGACCTGCAGCTGCTGGCGGCTGCCGCGGAACAGCGACGCCACCTCGGCCAGAGTCGGGATGCGCAGCTGGCCGGCGCCGCGCAGCCGCAGCCGGGTCAGCTCGGCCGCCGTCAGCGCCGCCACCGGGCCATGGCCCTCGGTGGTGCGGTTCAGCGTCGCGTCATGGATCACCATCGGCACGCCGTCGGCGCTGAGGTGGACATCGCATTCGCACTGGTCCAGCGGCAGGGCCAGGCTCTGGCGGAAGGCCTCCAGGCTGTTCTCGGGCCAGAGGAAGGCGCCGCCGCGATGGCTCACGACCGCCGTCGGCGGGGCATTGCGGGGAGTGTGGCGGGGCGGCGTCGGGGCGGGATCCGTCATGCCGCCCGCTCTGCCGCGCCGGCGCGGCGGCCGCAAGCCTCTGGCTGTGACAGCTT
>NZ_MLCO01000530.1 GCF_001982615.1 Teichococcus deserti
CCGCGCCGGCGCGGGGAAGCAGCCGCCGAACGGGTTCCCGCGCTCCAATCGCTTCGGGGCGTGACAGGGAAGGCAGAGGCAGGCCAGGGGAATGAATTCCCCTGGACCCCTTCTTTTTTCTGTCTGGTGGCCTGTCCGCCGCAGGCGGAACGGCCCGGCCGCCGCACGGCCTGCGGGCTTTTCCGCTCGCAGGCGGCCTCGCCGCCGCCTATCAACGGCACCATGGTTTTCGCCCTCGACCAGGCCGAATGGGCCGCCGGCGCCGCGGCCGGACCCGACTACGCCACCGACTGGCACATCCACGACTGCGCCATGCTGCTGCTGCCCCGGCGCGGCGCTCTGCTGGTCGAGCTCGAAGGCCAGCGCGCCGCTTCCCCCCTCCGCCCCGGCGAAGCCCTGCTGGTCAGCCCCGGCCATGGCCACCGCACCCGCGCCGGCGACGCCGCCCACCGCCACATCGTGCTCTATGCCCCCGCCGACCGCCTCGGCCGCTGGCTGCAGGGACGGCCATGGCGGCGCGGCCTGCTGCCCGCCGCCATGGCGCCGCTGCTGGCCTATCGCGACGCCCTGGCCGACGATGCCGGCCGCGCCCGCCTGGCCGACCGCCTGCTGCTGGAAGAAGCCGCCGCCACCGGCCCCGACCCCGCGCCGGCGGAGCACGGCGCTGACCTGGCCCAGGCCATCGCCCGCCACCTCTCGTCCCATCTCCAGGCGCCGCAGCCGCTCGACGCGCTCGCCGCCCGCTTCGGCCTGTCGCGCCGCCAGATGACCCGGCTGTTCCAGCGCCATCACGGCCGCAGCATCGCCGACCACCTCGGCGCCCTGCGCGTGCAGGAGGCGGCGCGCCGCATCGCCGCCGGCCAGGCCGTGCTCGCCGCCGCCCATGCGGTGGGGCTGGCCTCGCCCTCGCATCTGGCGCGGCTGTTCCGCCGCCATGCCGGCCACGCCCCGTCCCAAGCCCGCTCCCTCGCCCGCTCCCACGCCCGCTCCCTGGCCCGATCCCTGGCCCGATCCGGCGCGGATTGAGGCCCGATCAGGCGCGCGCGCGCC
>NZ_MLCO01000531.1 GCF_001982615.1 Teichococcus deserti
CCGCGGCAGTGCGGGACCATGCTGGCAGACCCCTGCCGGAGCTGCGCCCCATGGCCGATGCCCCGCCCCGCCCTGGCCACAACGGCGGCCCGCCGCTCGACCCGCCGGAGGCGGATCTCGGCTGGAACGCCTGGAACTGGCGCCGCGCGCATCGCCGGGCCTGGAAGACGCCGCCGCGCGAGATCGCGCTGCGCCGTCTGGCCCGGGCCGAGGAGCTCGGCATCAGCTACCGCGACTACCAGCTCGAGATCCTGGAGCGCGGCCGTTACCTCTGACGTGTCACGGCGCCGTCCAGCGCAGTGGCGAGGGCGGCGGCTGGCAGGCGGCCGGGGCCTGCGGCGTGCAGTCGCGCGGCCGGTCGCGGTTGGAGCTCTGGGCATACCAGCTCAGCCGCCCCTGCTCCTCGCCGTCGAAGCCGGATTGCAGCACCACCTGCTGCCCGACCCGGGCCGAGGCCAGGCCGCGCGGC
>NZ_MLCO01000532.1 GCF_001982615.1 Teichococcus deserti
CTATCGGCCTGGGGCCGCAGGGCCTCGGCCATGCGCAGCGGCAGCTCGATGCGCGGCACCATCAGCGGCTCGTAGAGCGGCTGGCGGAAGGCGGCCGAATCGGCCTCGACCAGCGACAGGCGGATCTGGTTCCAGTCGGCGCCGGAGCGGTTCTCGACCACCGCCCAGCCCTGCAGCCGGGCTTCCGCCGGGGCGCCGGAGGGCGGCGCCAGCAGCCGCCAGGAGGGCTTCCACAGCGGCGCGCCGGCGACATAGGTGAGGCTCACCGCGCGGTCCTGCCCGGCGCGCATCCGGCCCGAGCGCATGGCGATCTCGATGCGGCGTTGGTCGGCGCCGGCGCTGGCCGCCACCGCCTCCGCCGCGCGTTCCAGCCGCTGGGCGAGCGACGGGTCGGTGAAGCGGACCGAGACCCCCTCCTCCAGCAGCAGCGGCGTCAGGCCGGTCGGCGTCAGCAGGGTGACGCGCAGGCCCTTCTCCGTCTCCTGCGCGCCGGCGAGCCGCCCGGATTGGCCTGCGACCTCCACCTGC
>NZ_MLCO01000533.1 GCF_001982615.1 Teichococcus deserti
CGGCCGGTCGCCATCGGGCAGCGCGGGTGGAAGGCGCAGCCGGCGGGGCGGGCGGCCGGGTTGGGCGGGTCGCCCTGCAGCACGATGCGATGGCCGCGCCGGCCGGGATGCGGGATGGCCGAGACCAGCGCCTGGGCATAGGGGTGGGCCGGGCTGTGCAGCACGGCGTCGGGCTCGCCCTCCTCGACGATGCGGCCGAGATACATCACGGCGACCCGGTGGCTCATCTGGCGGACGGCGCGCAGGTCGTGGCTGATGAACAGGATCGAGACGCCGCGGGCGGCCTGGATGTCCGACAGCAGGTTCATCACCTGCGCCTGGATCGAGACATCGAGGGCGCTGATCGGCTCGTCGCAGACCAGCAGCGCCGGGTCGGTGGCCATGGCACGGGCCAGCACGGCGCGCTGCCGCTGGCCGCCGGAAAGCTCATGCGGGTAGCGGGCGCCCTGGTCGGGGCGCAGGCCGACGGCCTGCAGCAGGGCGGCCACGCGCTCCGGCCCGGCGGGCAGGTTGTGGATCTTCAGCGGCTCCTCGACCTGGGTGCCGATGGACAGGCGGCGGTCGAGCGCGCCCAGCGGGTCCTGGAAGACCATCTGCATCTTCGCGCGCTGCGCCCGCCAGGCGCTGCTGCCGGGGGCGGGCAGGGCGCCGCCGGCGAAGCGGACGCTGCCCTGGTCGGGGGTTTCCAGGCCCAGCACCAGCCGGCCGGTGGTCGACTTGCCGCAGCCGGATTCACCGACCAGGCCAAGGGTCTTGCCGCGTTCCAGCGTCAGCGAGACGCCGTCCAGCGCGCGCACCTCGACAGGGCGGCCGAAGAAACCCTGGCGCTGCCAGTAGCGGCGGGTGAGGCCCTGGGCCTCCAGAAGCGGGGTGTTCATGCGGGGGCCAGGGCCTCACC
>NZ_MLCO01000534.1 GCF_001982615.1 Teichococcus deserti
ATGCCGCCCAGGCGCGGCTGGACGAGGCCGAGGCTGCCCTCGACCGCCCGCTGCCCCGCCCGGCGCCGCCCGCGAACCTGCCCGCCCTGCCCGAGCCGTCGAGCAACTTCACCAGGCCCGACTTCCTGCAGGCGGTCGAGAAAGCCAAAGAATACATCCGCGCCGGCGACGTCTTCCAGGTCGTCCTCAGCCAGCGCTTCTCGGTGCCCTTCGGCCTGCCGCCCTTCGCGCTCTACCGCGCGCTGCGGCGGATCAACCCGGCGCCCTTCCTGTTCTTCTTCGACTTCGGCGGCTATGCGGCCGTCGGCGCCAGCCCGGAAATCCTGGTGCGCCTGCGCCAGGGCGAGGTCACCGTGCGCCCGCTGGCCGGCACCCGCCCACGCGGCGCCACCCCCGAGCAGGACCTGGCCCTGGAGAAGGAACTGCTGGCTGACGAGAAGGAGCGCGCCGAGCACCTGATGCTGCTCGACCTCGGCCGCAACGACGTCGGCCGGGTGTCGAAGATCGGCACGGTGAAGGTCACCCAGAGCTTCACCATCGAGCGCTACAGCCAGGTCATGCACATTGCCAGCGAGGTGCGCGGCCAGGCCCGCCCCGAGGTGACCGCCCTCGAGGCGCTGGCCGCCGGCTTCCCCGCCGGCACCCTGTCCGGCGCCCCCAAGGTCCGCGCCATGGAGATCATCGAGGAACTCGAACCCTCCCGCCGCGGCCTCTACGCCGGCGGGGTGGGGTATTTCGGCACCGATGGCGGCATGGACACCTGCATCGCGCTGCGCACGGCGCTGGTGAAGGACGGCACCATGCACGTCCAGGCCGGCTGCGGCGTCGTCGCCGATTCCGACCCGGTCGCCGAATACGAAGAGACCCGGGCGAAGGCTCGGGGGCTGTTCCGGGCCGCCGAGGAAGCAGTGCGCTTCGCGGCAGGCAGGAAGTAGGAACAGGGGTAGGCCAGGGGAATGAATTCCCCTGGACCCCTTCTTT
>NZ_MLCO01000535.1 GCF_001982615.1 Teichococcus deserti
CCGAAGCGCCCGGCACCGCGGCGGGCCGGGGCGCTTCGGCGCCGCAGCAGCCGGCGGCCGCGCCGCGCGGCGATGCGGCGCCGCCGGTGGTGCCGCGCGGCGCGGTGCCGATCCCGACCCGCCCGGGCAACCTGCCCGCGCCCGTGCCGCTGCGGCTGACCGCGCTCGACCCTGCCCTGCAGCGGCAGGTGGAGCGGATCGATGCGGCTCGGTGACCTCATGCGCCGCTCGCCCGGAACCCATCCGAGCATCGGCGCCGCCCCCGCCATGGAGATTGCCGGGGTGACCGCGGACAGCCGGGCGGTGGCGCCCGGCTTCCTCTTCGCCGCCCTGCCCGGCGCGCGCGCCGACGGCCGCGCCTTCATCGCCGAGGCGGTGGCGCGCGGCGCCGGCGTGGTGCTGGCGCCCGAGGGCACCGACTGGCCGCCCGGCGTGCCGCCGCGGCCGCTGCTGCTCGATCCCGATCCGCGCCGCGCGCTGGCCCGCATGGCCGGCGCCTTCTACGCGCAGCAGCCGGGCGTCGCCGTCGCGGTGACAGGGACCAACGGCAAGACCAGCACGGTCGATTTCCTGCGCCAGATCTGGACGCTGGCCGGCTGCAAGGCGGCCTCGCTCGGCACCCTGGGCCTGGTGGCGCCGGGCTTCCCCGAGACGCCGTCGCAGACCACCCCCGACCCGGTGGCGCTGCATGCCATGCTGGCGGAGCTCGCCCAGGCCGGCGTGCAGAAGGTCGCGCTGGAGGCTTCTTCGCACGGCCTGGAGCAGCGGCGGCTGGACGGGCTGCTGCTGACGGCCGCCGGCTTCTCCAACCTGACCCGCGACCATCTGGACTATCATGGCGGCATGGCCGGCTATGCCGCGGCCAAGCTGCGGCTGTTCGACACGCTGCTCGACCAGGGCGACGGCGCCGTGGTCAATGCCGACATGGCGCCCGAGATGCTGCAGGCGCTGCAGGCGGTGGCCCGCCGCCGCCACCTGAAGCTGCTAACCGTCGGCGAGGCCGGCGAGGCCTTCCGCCTGCTGTCCTACACGCCGCGCCCCGACGGGCAGCATCTGGCGCTCTCCGTCTTCGGGCGGCCGGTCGAGCTGGCCCTGCCGCTGCCGGGCCGCTTCCAGGCCGACAACGTGCTGCTGGCGGCGGGCCTGGCCGTCGCCTCCGGCATGGCGGCCGACCAGGTGGTGGCGCTGCTGCCGCGCCTCGCCGGCGTGCGCGGACGGATGGAGCTGGCCGCCCGCCTGCCGAACGGCTCGGCCGTCTATGTCGACTATGCCCACACGCCCGATGCGCTGGAGCGGCTGCTGCTGGCGCTGCGCCCGCATGCCGAAGGCCGGCTGCATGTCGTCTTCGGCGCCGGCGGCGACCGCGACGCCGGCAAGCGCCCGCTGATGGGCGGGATCGTCGCGCGCCTGGCCGACCATGCCATCGTCACCGACGACAATCCGCGCAGCGAGGATCCGGCCGCGATCCGCGCCGCCATCCGCGCCGGCATGGCGCAAGCCGTCGACGTCACCGAAATCGGCGACCGCGCCGACGCCATCGCCGCAGGCCTCGCGGCGCTGGGCGCCGGCGACGTGCTGGTGGTCGCCGGCAAGGGCCACGAGCCCGGCCAGACCATCGGCGCCGTGACGCATCCTTTCGACGACGCCGCCACCGTCCGCCAGCTGGCGGGGGGACGCGCATGACCGCGCCGCTCTGGACCTCGGAGGAGCTGCGCGCGGCGACCGGCGGCACCTGCCCCGACGGGCTGGCGATCCAGGCGGTCGGCATCGACAGCCGTGCCACCGGCCCGGGCGAGCTGTTCGTGGCGCTGCGCGACGCCCGCGACGGCCATGACTTCGTGGCCGATGCCCTGGCGCGCGGCGCCGCCGCCGCGCTGGTCGACCGCGACCCGCCGGGTGTCGCCGGCGATGCGCCGCTGCTGCGCGTGGGCGAGACGCTGGACGGCCTGCGCGCGCTGGGCACCGCCGGCCGTGCCCGCAGCCGGGCGCGCATCGCCGCCATCACCGGCAGCGTCGGCAAGACCACGACGAAGGACATGCTGCGGCACGGGCTGTCCGCCCTGGCGCCGACCCATGCCGCGGTCGCCAGCTACAACAACCATTGGGGCCTGCCGCTGACGCTCGCCCGCATGCCGCGCGACGCCGCCTATGGCGTGCTCGAGATCGGCATGAACCACCGCGGCGAGATCGCGCCGCTGGCCCGCCTGGCCGCGCCGCATGTCGCCGCCATCACCACGGTGGAGGCCGCGCATATCGGCCATCTCGGCTCGCTGGAAGACATCGCCGAGGAGAAGGCCGACATCATGCAGGGGCTGGCCGCCGGCGCCCCGGTGGTGCTGCCGCGGGATTCGTCGAGCTTCCCCACCCTCGCCCGCCGCGCGGCGG
>NZ_MLCO01000536.1 GCF_001982615.1 Teichococcus deserti
CGCCGCGCGGCTGGCGGAAAAGCTGGGCGAGGGCGCCGAGCTGCCCGAGCCGCCGGACGACCTGTCGGACGCCGCGGAAGAGCGCGCGCGGAAGAAGGCGGAGCGCCTCGCCCGCGAACGCGAGGAGATGGGGCCCGTCAACCTGCGCGCCGAGCAGGAGATGGAAGAGGTCGAGGCGCGGATCGGCGGCATCGACCGCGACCGCGACGAGATCGGCGCCGCCATCGCCAAGCTGCGCGGCTCGATCGGCCACCTCAACCGCGAGGGGCGCGACCGGCTGCGCGCCGTCTTCGACCGGATCGACGCCGAGTTCCGCGCGCTCTTCGGCCGGCTGTTCGGCGGCGGGCGGGCGCATCTGGCCCTCGTCGGCAGCGACGACCCGCTGGAGGCCGGGCTCGAGATCTATGCCGAGCCGCCGGGCAAGAAGCTGGCGACGCTGTCGCTGCTCTCGGGCGGCGAGCAGGCGCTGACCGCGCTGTCGCTGATCTTCGCCGTCTTCCGCTGCCAACCCGCGCCGGTCTGCGTGCTGGACGAGGTTGACGCGCCGCTGGATGATGCGAATGTGGAACGGCTCTGCGGCCTGCTCGAATCCATGGCCGCCGAGGCCGGCACCCGCTTCCTGGTGGTCACCCATCATCCGCTGACCATGGCGCGCATGCACCGCCTCTATGGCGTCACCATGCAGGAGCGCGGCGTGTCGCGGCTGCTCTCGGTCGATCTCGGCACGGCGGTGGAGCTGGTGGACGGCGCCTGACGGACCCAGGGCTGAGCGATCCGGCAGGGGAGGGGCGTGGCGCCGGGGCCACTTCCTTTCGCTGGCGTTGCCTGCGAGGAAAGCGCTTAACAATCCATTCAGGAACGCGCCGCTAAACGGAAGCATGCGGTGTGGCGCCCCGGCCCGGCCACCACCGGAGGAGATTTCATGCGTCGTCGCGACAGCCTGCGGTTGTGCACCGCCAGCCTTGCTGCCGGCCTGGCCGGAACCGGCTTGTCCGGGACGGCGGCGACGGCGCATGCCCAGATCATGGCGCCGCAGCCCCAGGCCAGCGTCGCCGAGCCGGTGGTGCTGCGCGTCGCCGGGCTGATCCGCCAGCCGCCCCAGGGCGAGCGCGAATTCACCCTGCCGCAGCTGGAGGCGCTGGGCCTGGCCCAGCTGCGCACGGTGACCCCCTGGGACCGCG
>NZ_MLCO01000537.1 GCF_001982615.1 Teichococcus deserti
GGGTCCGGGCTGGGCTTGGCCATGGCCGAGCGCTTCGTCGCCGAGGGCGCCCGCGTCGCGCTGGTCGATTGGAACCGCGAGGCCGCCGAGGCTGCCGCTGCCCGGCTGGGTGCCGCCGCCATCGCGCTGCAGGCCGATGTCACGAGTGCTGCCGACGTCGCGCACACCGTGCGCGACACCGTCCAGAAATTCGGGCGGATCGATGTGCTGGTCAACAATGCCGGCTCCAGCCATGCCAAGGGCGGCTTCGAGCAGGTGACCGAGGCCGAGTTCGACCGCGTCTTCGCCGTCAACCTGAAGTCGATCTTCCACTACTGCAACGCCGTGGTGCCGGTGTTCCGCGGCCAGGGGCCGGGCGGTGTCATCCTCAATGTCGGCTCCACGGCCGGCAACCGGCCGCGCCCGGGGCTGGCATGGTACAATGCCAGCAAGGGCGCCGTGCACAACCTGA
>NZ_MLCO01000538.1 GCF_001982615.1 Teichococcus deserti
TGCTGTGGGGGGGGGGGGCGATCGGCGGGGGCGGGGGGGTGGATGGCGGGCGCGGGGGGGGGGGCGGGGGGGGGCAGGGGGGGGGCAGGCAGGGGCGGGGGGGGGAGAGGGGGGGCAGGCAGAGGGGGGGCAGGGAGAGGGGCGGCGGGCAGAGGGGCGGCAGGGAAAGGGGCGGCAGAGGTCATGGCGCGCGGGGGTCCGGAACTGCGGGGGCCAGCGGCACAGGCCGGCCGGGGCCACCCCGGCTCGGGGTGGCATCGCGGGCGGATGTGCGGGCGGCGCGGCCGCGGGTCAAGCGGACAGGCCGCCCGAGACCGCGGAAAGGGCCGACGATCCTGGGCGCATCATGTGGAGCCATGCTCGCGGATGGCGCCGCGCCGGGTCAAGGCAAACCGGCCCGGCGCGCGTGCGAATCGCATGATGCTTTCGTGTCGCGACCCGGCGCGTCGCGACGCGGGGCTGCCCTGCGCCAGCCTCGGGGAGCTGGACCTGCGGGGGCGCCGCGCGCCATATGCCGCCCATGCCCGCCGCCGCCGACCTCCTGCCGCCCGTCGCCACGACCGAGCCTTTGGCGCTCTATGTCCACTGGCCGTTCTGCGCGGCCAAATGCCCCTATTGCGACTTCAACAGCCATGTCCGCGAGCGGGTCGATGGCCTGCGCTTCGGCGCGGCGCTGCGGCGCGAGCTGGCCTATGAGGCGGCCCGCCTGGCGCAGCAGGGGCAGGAGCGGCGCCGGCTCGCCTCGATCTTCTTCGGCGGCGGCACGCCC
>NZ_MLCO01000054.1 GCF_001982615.1 Teichococcus deserti
CAGCACATGCCATTGCGGATCGGTCGAGATCGGCGCCCGGGCGCCGATCTCGACCGATCCGCAATGGCATGTGCTGCACGACATCGACAAGCGCGACGCCTATATCCTCGGCGGCTGCGTCGAGGATCTGTGGCTGGCGGTCTCGGCGCTGGAGGACATCGTCCCCGAGGTGGCGGGGCATGTCGGCTATACCGGGGTCAGCTTCGGCGGCGGCATCGGCGCCCTGGCCATCCCCTGGGACGCGCGCATTCGCCGCGGCCATCTGGAGGTGCCGAGCTTCGGCAACCATCCGCTGCGGCTGACCCTGCCCTCGATCGGCAGCGGCGCCGCGGTGCAGGCCTATTGGCGCCACCATGCCGAGGTGGTGGAGACCCTGGCCTGGTACGACGCCGCCACCGCCGCGCGCTTCATCGCCATCCCGATGCTGGTCGCAGCGGCGCTGTTCGATCCGGTGGTGGCGCCGCCGGGGCAGTTCGCCATCGCCAATGCCCTGCCGGACCGGGGCACGGGCGGCTGTCAGTCACTCTTCACACTGCCGGCCGGGCATTTCGACTATCCCGGGCGCGAGCGGCAGGAAGGCGCGCTGCGCCAGGCCGTGGGAGATTTCTTCGCCGCGCTATGAACCGCGAATACCACCGCTGGCACAGCCCGCGCCTCGGCCGCGACATGGAGCTGCTGGTCTTCGGCCATGCCGGCGCCAAGGTCCTGGTCTTCCCGACGCGCGACGGCCGCTTCTGGGAATACGAGACGATCGGCCTGGTCGGTAGCCTGGCGCCGAAGCTGGCCGCGGGGCAGCTGCAGCTGTTCTGCGTCGACGGGCTCTATGCCGAATCCCTGGGCAACCCGCATTGCCCGCCGGCCGCCCGGCTGCGGCGCCAGGCGCAGTTCGAGGACTATCTGCTGCACGAGGTCATGCCGCTGCTGGCGGCGCGCAACCCGCATCCCTGCACCATCGCGCATGGCTGCAGCCTGGGCGCCTGGCAGGCGGTGAACATCGCCTTCCGCCACCCGCATCTCTTCGCCAAGGTCGCCGCCTTCTCCGGCCGCTACGACCTGACCCTGGCGGTCGAGCATTTCTCCGACCTGTTCGACGGGCATTACGACGACGCGGTCTATTTCAACACGCCGTCGCATTTCCTGCCCGGCCTCGGCTGCGCCTGGCGGCTCGGCCATCTGCAGCGGATGGAGGTGGTGCTGGCGGTGGGCGAGGCCGACCCCTTCCTCGGCAACAACCGGCATCTGGGCCGGCTGCTGGCGGAGAAGGCCATCCCGCATGCCCTGCATGTCTGGTCGGGCCGGGCGCATCAGGGCCGCGCCTGGCGGCAGATGGCGCCGCTCTACCTCTGAACCGTCAAAGGCCCAGGCTGAGCTGCGCCACGCTGGCCGCGGGCGGCGGCGGGGCATGGCGATCGGCCTCGCAGAGCATCAGGTCGCCGAACATCGGGTCGAGCTCGGCCAGGATGCAATCCACCGCCTCGCTGACCTGCTGCCGCGGCAGCGACGGGCAGAGGGCGCGCAGATAGCCGCGCCCCTCGCTGCGGGCGTCGCGGATCGTGGAGCCGGCGCGCAGCGCCTGGTTGATGACAGACCTCACCCGGACGGCAGCGACCGGGTCGATCAGCGTGGTGCGAATGAGCGCGTGTTCCATGGGAACAAATTAAGAACATCTGAACCGCGCCTGTCCAGCACAGAATCGCAGTCGGCCAAGGCTCCGCGTCAGCGCCGCAGATGGCTGGTGGGCAGGGCGGTGGTGTATTTCACCTGGTCGAGGGCGAAGCTGGAGCGGATGTTGGAGACCACCGGGATCTGCGTCAGGCAGTCCAGCATCAGCTCCTGGTAGCGCAGCAGGTCCTCGACCACGACGCGCAGCATGAAGTCGGCCTCGCCGGTCATCAGGTAGCATTCCATGACTTCCGGACGCCGCGCGATGGCATCGGTGAAAACCTTCAGCGAGGCCTTGTCCTGCTGCTTCAGCGTGACATGGACGAAGACATTGACCGCGAGGCCCAGCGCCAGCGGATCGACCAGGGCGACGGCGCCGCGGAGGACGCCGCGGGCGCGCAGCTCGGCCACCCGCCGCCAGCAGGGCGAGGCCGACATGCCGACGCGCTCGGCGAGCTCGGCATTGCTGATCTCGCTGTTGGTCTGCAGCAGGTCGAGGATGCGCAGGCTGGCTTCGTCCAGTACCTGGCGGGGGTCGGGCATGTTTCTCCGGTCCTAATGCCGTTCCCGGTCAATCTAACCTGAATTCGCCGCAAACAAAGCTGAGACAGGTCAGATTTCCCGGCGCGACCAGGGGATGATTTCCCCCGAGACCGATGCCCGGGAATGCCGCCGACCATGAGCCATGCGCAGAACACGCCGATCGCCTCCCTGGCGCCGATCCAGCTGCCGGCGGGCACCGGCACGCGGCTCTGGCTGCTGGCCATGGTGCTGCTCTGGGGACTGAGCTGGCCGGCGACGGCCCTGGCGCTGCAATCGGTGCCGCCGCTCTGGCTGGCCGCCATCCGCTTCGGCAGCGCGGCGGTCTGCCTGTTCGTCTTCGTCGGCCTGCGGGGCCAGCTGCGCCTGCCGCCGCGCGCCGACTGGCCGATCGTCGCCAGCATCGGGCTGCTGCAGATGATGGCTTTCACCGGCATGGGCATGATCGCCATGACCCGCACCGACACCAGCCATGCCGTGCTGCTGGCCTATACCACGCCGCTGTGGAGCCTGCTGATGGGCTGGGCGATGTTCCGCCAGGCACCGAGCCGCGCCCAGGCGCTGGCACTGGCGGTCGGCCTGTCCGGCGTCGCGCTGATCGTCTCGCCGCTGGAGATGGACTGGCAGCGGCCGGGCGTGGTCACCGGCGCCGCGCTGCTGCTGGGCGGCGCGATCTGCTGGTCGGCGGTGATCCTGCATATCCGCCGCCACCGCTGGACCACGCCGCCGCTGGCCCTCGCCCCCTGGCAGATGCTGCTGGCCACCATCCCGCTGACGGCGATCGCCTGCGCGGTGGAGGGCTCGCCGGCCGCGATCCCGATGACGCCGCATCTGCTGCAGCTGCTGGCCTTCATCGGGCCGGTCGCGACCTCGGCCTGCTTCGTCATCTCGGCCGAGCATGGCCGCCGCATCAGCGCCTTCGCCATGTCGAACTTCACCCTCGGTGTGCCGCTGATCGGCGTGCTAGCCTCGGTTTTCTTCCTGGGCAACCGGCTGTCGGCGGTGTTCCTGGCCGGGCTGACCCTGGTCTTCGCCGGCATGGTGCTGGCCGGGATGGCGGCGCGGCGCCGCGCCTAGCTGTCCGACCGGATCAGCTTGATGTCGCGGTCGGCGGCCCAGGCATGGACGTCCTCGCGCCGCAGCGCGGTCGCCATCAGCTCCGGGAACTGGTCCGGGGTGCAGGCGAAGACCGCGATGCCCAGCGCCGCCACCCGTGCCGACAGCCTCGAGTCATAGGACGGCCGGCCCTGGTCGGACAGCGCCAGCAGCACGACCACGTTCACCCCCGCCAGCACCAGCCCGGCCAGGCGGTCGACCAGGGCGTCGGCGTCGCCGCCCTCGTAGAGATCGGTGATCAGCACCAGATGCGCCTTGGACGGCCGCTCGATGCGGTCCTCGCAATAGGCGACGGCGGCGTTGATGTCGGTGCCGCCGCCCAGCTGCACGCCGAACAGCACCTCGACCGGATCGGCCAGCTCCTCGGTCAGGTCGAGGATCGCCGTGTCGAAGCAGACCAGCTTGGTCGCCACCACCGGCAGCGAGGCCATGACGGCGGCGAAGATCGAGGCATAGACCACCGAGCTCGCCATCGACCCCGACTGGTCGACACAGAGAACAACCTCGTCCAGATCGGTGATGCGGCGCTGCTGCCGCATGAAGCCGATCAGCCGCTCGGGGACGATGGTGCGGTGCTCGGGCTGATAGTGGGAGAGGTTGGCGCGGATGGTGCGCGGCCAGTCGATGTCGGAAAAGCGCGGCCGGTTCGTGCGGCGGGCGCGGTCCAGCGCGCCGCGCACCGCCTCGGCCGTGCGGCGCTGCAGGCGTTCCATCAGCGCCTCCACCACCTTGCCGATGACCAGCCGCGCGGTCTCCTTGGTCTTCTCCGGCATGACGCCGCGCAGCGCCACCAGGTCGGCGACCAGGTTCACATCGGCCTCGACGGTGGCCAGGAATTCCGGCTGCAGCAGCATCTGCCGCAGCCCCTTGCGCTCGAAGGCGTCCTTCTGGATCACCTGCACCACCGGCGTCGGGAAGAAGTCGCGGATGTCGCCCAGCCACTTCGCCACCCGCGGCGCCGAGCCGCCCAGCCCGCCACGGCCCTTGCGGTCGCTGCCGTCGCCATAGAGCGCCGACAGGGCCAGCGCCATGCGGCGGTCGCTGTCGGAGAGCGGCGCGGCGCCGTCCTCGCTCTCGGTGCCCAGCGCCAGGGTCCAGCGGCGGTCGCGTTCCTGCTCGCTCATCGCGGCGCTCCTGCTTCGATCAGCGCGCGGATCCGCGCCTCATGCGCCGGCCAGAGCGCCGCCGCCCCCGGCAGCAGCCGGTAGCCGCGCGCGCTGGCCTCGGCCTGGCCGCGCGCCGCATCCATCAGCCGCCGCCGCTCCTGGCGGTCGAGGTCGGAGAAGACCCGGCGGAACAGCGGCAGGTTGGCGACGAAGCTGTCTTCCTCCAGGCCCAGCATCCAGCCATCGACGGCCTGGCGCAGCGCGGCGTCATGGATCAGCCGCTGCCCGGCCCCGGCCAGGAAGCCTTCGAAGAAGCCAGCGGCCTGGGCCACGGCGATGCCGGGCGACAGCCTTCTCTGCAGCAGCGCGGCGGCGGCCTCGGCGCCGATCTGCTCGCCCTCGTAGAGCAGCCGGCCGGCGGCGCCGGCGACCAGCTGCGTCGCCTGCTCGTCCTCCAGCATTGTTGCCAGTGCTCCATGCCAGGCGGCGACGGTCTCGGCGTCGAGCTGGGCCAGCTGGATGGCGGCCTCGGCGGCCAGGATGGCGTCGCGCAATGTCGAGGAGGCTTCGGCATCGAGGTTGCGCGCGGCATAGGGCAGGGCCAGCGCCGCCTGCACGGCGATGCGCGGCATCAGCGCCGCCAGATGCTCGGCGGTGCCGGCGCGCGCCTCGCCATAGCGCAGGATCTCGGCCATCGGCGGCAGGGCTGCCAGCAGCGCCAGCGCGTCGCTGGTCAGCGCCGCGCGGGTCTCCAGCAGCGCCGTGCCGATCTCGGCCGCCTGCGGCAGCACGGCGATCATGGCGCTGCGCAGCAGCCCGGCCAGCGGGCCCAGCGCCGGCTCGCCGCGCATCGCCTCGGCCAGCCGGGCGCCGGCGGCATCCGCGATGGTCGCGCCGTGGACGAGGTTCTCGACCAAACGCACAGAAAATTCCGGCTGCCAGGCCAGCACCCAGTTCTCGCGGAAGGTGCCGCGGCTGCGCCCGGCATCGGCCAGCCGCCCCCAGGGCACGTCGAGCGCCGCCAGCCGGTGCAGCAGGGTCGAGCGCGCCAGGCCGCTGTCGCTGCGCAGGTCCAGCGTCAGCGGCTTCTCCAGCGCCTCGGGCTTCAGCCGCACCGCCTTCTGCTGCCGCTGCAGGTCTTCCAGCAGCGGCGCCAGCGGCGTGCCCTCGGGGATGGCGCCGACATCGGCGCCGATCAGCAGCTCGGCGGCGATGTCGTGCCAGACGGCAGATTCGCCGTGGCAGAGGCAGGCGATGGCGGCGTCGCGCAGCTCCTCGAAGCCGGGATGCGGCCGCTCGCGCATGGCGGCCAGCGCCACGCCCAGCCGCTGCGCCTCGATCACCGAGGCGGTGGAGACGAAATGCCCGCGCTCCCGCATCACCCGGGCGATGCGCGCCAGCCAGGTCGAGGCGCGGTCGGCCGCATCATGGCTGTCCCAGAGATGCGCGCACCAGCCGGGGGCGATGACGCCGGCGCCATAGCCGCTGCCGCGCGCCAGCCGCGGCGCCGTCCAGGGCGCCCAGGTCAACTTCGCCTTGGCCTTGGGCCGGCCCTTCAGCAGCGCGCGGTCCTCGGCATGGCTGCGCTTCTCGCGCAGGCCGGGAACGTGCCAGGCGCCGCAGACCACGGCGACGGGGCCGTCGCTTTCCTTGGCGGCGCGGGCGATCTCGAGGCGCATATGCGCCTCCCGCGCCGCCTCGCGCGGGGAGGGTGGGCCGGCCTCGGCGCGCAGCGCGGCCATGGCCTCGGCGACGGCGGCGAAGACCGGCAGGCCGGAGGCGCTTTCCTCGATGACGTCGGACCACCAGGATTCGCCATCGGCATAGCCGGCGGCGGCGGCCAGGATGCCGATCGGGTCGCGGCTGACCTCGTCTTCTTCCAGCGCCTCCTCGGGCGCCCCGGCCAGCCGCTCGCCGAGGCGGTCGGTCGCCGGCAGGTCGATGAAGCGCAGCACAGCATTGTTGGCGACAGCCCAGCGCGCTGCCTGGAACTCGGGGGAATATTCGGCAAAGGGAAAAAAACTGGCCTGGGCGGGGTCTTCCTCGGCATAGGCCAGCAGCGCCACCGGCGTGCGCAGCCCGGGATCGGCCAGCATCGGCAGCAGGTCGGAGGCGTCGGCCGGGCCTTCGATCAGCACGGCGGCCGGCCGCGCCGCCGCCAGCGCCTCCACCAGCCGCCGCGCCGAGCCCGGCCCGTGGTGGCGGATGCCGTAGAACAGAAGATCGGCCGGCATGGCGTCAGATCTGGTCGGTCAGCGCGGCGTAATAGCCCTCGAAGCCGCGGCGCTTCTTCAGCACCGTCTCCAGGTATTCGCCGAGCACGGCCTTGTCCTGGACAGGATCCTTGACGACGGCGCCGATCATGTTGCTGGCCAGCGTCTCCGGCGTCAGGCGGCCGTCGTTGAAGAAGGTCGCCTGGCTGATGCCGCCGACCATGACGCCGATGGCCTCCGCCGTCGACAGCCCGCCGGAGGGCGACTTCAGCGCCACCTTGCCGTCCTCGGTGGAGCCCGAGCGCAGCTCGCGGAAGATGGCGACGACGCGCGCCACCTCCTCGGCCACGTTCTTCGGCGCCGGCAGGTCGAGGCTCTGCGCCATCTCGCCCACGCGCTTGACGATGATGGCGACCTCCTCCTCGGCGCTGTCGGGCAGCGGCAGGACGACGACGTTGAAGCGCCGCTTCAGCGCCGAGGACAGCTCGTTGACGCCCTTGTCGCGGTTGTTGGCGGTCGCGATGATGTTGAAGCCGCGCTGCGCATAGACGGCGCTGTTGAGCTCCGGGATCGGCATCATCTTCTCGGACAGCACGGTGATCAGCGTGTCCTGCACGTCGCTGCCCATGCGGGTCAGCTCCTCCAGCCGGCAGAGCTTGCCGCCTTCCATGGCGCGCATGAGCGGGGTGGGCACCAGCGCCTCGCGGCTCGGGCCCCTGGCCAGCAGCTGGGCGTAGTTCCAGCCGTAGCGCACCTGGTTCTCGTCGGTGCCGGCGGTGCACTGGATCACCAGGGTGGAATCGCCGGTGATGGCGGCGGCCAGGTGCTCCGAGACCCAGGACTTGGCGGTGCCGGGCACGCCCAGCAGCAGCAGCGCGCGGTCGGTGGCCAGCGTCGCCACCGCGGTCTCGATCAGCCGCCGGTCGCCGACGTATTTCTCCGAGATGGCGGTGCCGTCGGCGGCGGCGCCGCCCATCAGATAGGTCACCACCGCGCGGGGCGACAGCGCCCAGCCGGGCGGGCGGCGATCGCCGTCGCCCGCGGCCAGGGCGGCGAGCTCGCCGGCATAGATCGCCTCGGCCGGCCTGCGCAGCGTCTCGCTCATCGGGTGGTTCCTCCATTGTCCAAAGCGGCGTTCAACCGCAGCATGTCCAGGCGCGGGTCGGCGGCGACCAGGCCGACGGCGGCGATGCGCTCCAGCGCGCGGCGCGCCTCCGCCTGCGTCGTCAGCAGGCCGAGCGCCAGCAGCTCCCCGGCGGGATCGCCGGTGGTGGCGGCGCTGTCCTGCAGCCGCTGCAGCAGGGCGATGCCGGCGGCGGTGCGCAGCGCATCGTCCAGCGCGCCTTCCGCCCCGGCGATGATCAGCGCCTGGGCATAGGTGCCGCCCTGCGCGTTCAGCAGCCGCGTCGCCAGGCTGCGGCGCTGCGCCGGCGCCAGCCGCGGCAGCAGCGAGTGCAGGCCATAGGGATCGAGGCTGGCGCCGGTCATCAGCGCCTCGGCGACGGCGACGACAGCGGCATCCGGGCTGGAGCGCGCCGCCATGCCGGCCAGCGCCCGGTCCAGCCCGTGATCAGCGCCCCAAGGCCAGCCGGCAATCAGTTTTTCCGCCGTCAGCTCCAGCGAGGCCGCGAAGACGGGGAAAGGCACCGACTGCATCAGGCTGAAGCGGCGGTTGCGCTGCGCCGGGGTCTTCGGCGGCTGCGGCACCACGGTGCGCGTCCGCCGCAGGAAGCCTTTCGTCTGCACCTCGAAGAAGGCAGCGAGCTCGGCCGCGTCGCTCTCGGCCGTGGCGCCATGGCCGAGCCGCCCCAGCAGCGCCGCGGCGGTGGCCTGCACCCGCGGCGCGCGGTCATTGGCGAAGCCCTCGAGCAGCGGCCGGTCGACCTCGGTCAGGCCCTGGCGGATCATCGACAGCAGCCGCACCCGCTCATCCGCCGTCTCGGCGCCGATCTTCTGGCCGAGCAGCAGCGCCGCCGCATCCGGGTCCTGCCGGCGCAGGCTGGCGAAGGCGACGCGGCGCGCGGCAGGGGCCATCTCCTCCCAGCTTTCGGCGCTCAGCGCCTGCGGCGCGCCTTCGGCGCTGTCGGCGGAGGCGGCCCAGTCCTGCCAGGGGGTATAGACATCGGGCACCTCGTCATTCGGCCCCGGCAGCCAGTCGCCGGGATGCAAGGTCCAGCCGCGGGCATCGAGGAAATCGAGCAGGTCGCGGCGGCGGCTTGGCTCGCGGACGGCCTGCAGCAGGCGGCGGGCGCGCGGCCGCAGCGCCTCCGGCACCGGCGGCTTCGCCAGGCGCGGCAGCGGGGCCAGGGCGTGGATCTCGCCCGCCGGCTCGGCCAGGGTCAGGCTGCCCAGGAAATGGCCGGACAGCGCCAGCAGCCGCAGCTCGGCCTCCGCCGCCTCCTCGCCCAGGGCGTCGCGCCAGGCAGCGGGGGCGGCAGGGGCCGCGCCGCCGCCCATGGTCCAGCGCGTCAGCACCGGGCCCAAGGCTTCGAGCAGGCGCTCAGTCATGGGCGATGCGCCCCCAGGGGCTTTGCGCCGCCAGCAGCTGCAGCCGGTTGCCCGACCACAGCGCCGCGGCCCGCGTCAGCACGGTGCCGGTCAGCAGCCCGGTGGCCTCGCCGGCCAGCGGCAGCGCGGCGCTGCCGTCATCGGCCTGCCACCAGGGCGCGCCGGCACGGTCGAAGCCGATGCGCCCCGCCGGCAGCAGCAGCGGATGCGCGGCCGCCCAGGGCTCCTGCAGCAGCGGCGCGGTCAGGGCGTCTTCCAGCGAGGGCGCGGGCTGGGGCCAGTCTTGATCGGCCGCCTCCCGCGTCGCTCCCCGCCGCAGCAGCACGGCACGGAGCGGCAGCGGCGCCGGATAGAACAAAAATTCGGCGTCGAACTGCTCGCCCGGGGTGAAGACGGCGGCGCGCCTGCCGGCGCTGGCAGGGAAGAAATCCAGCAGCATGGCGAAGCGCGGCCCCGTGGCGCCCAGATTGAGCAGCCAGGTGGTCTGCGACACCAGCCCGTCGCGCCGGGTGCGCACCTGCTCAGCCAGCACCTCCCAGGTGGCAGCGACGCGCGGCGCGGCAGGGTCGTCCAGCAGCGCCTCCCGCGTCTCGGCCGTGGCGACGGCGCGGCGCAGCGTGGCCTCCTCCGGCGCGGCGCGATAGGCGCGGGCCAGCAGCACCAGCCGGCCGAGCTCCACCGTCGCGCCGCGCAGCCGGTCGCCGGCGGGCAGGGCCAGCAGCCGTCCCGGCAGCTCGTCGACATGGCCGGCCAGCGCCGCGGCCTTGCCGTCGACCAGCCGCGCGCCGATGCGGCGGCAGCGCGCCGTGGCATCCTCGACGAAGCCGGCGAGCCCGAGGCGCAGCTGGTCCCCGACCCATTGCTCCAGCGCCTCCAGCGCCTCGAGGATGGCGCGCTGGGTGTCCTCGCCGCGTTTCTTCGCGGCAGCCTCGCGGCGGGCGGCGGCCTTGGGGTCGTCCGCGGCTTCCGGTTCTTCGACGCGGGCGGCGGAAAGATCCTTGCCGGCGGCCGGCGCCGCGGCGGGCTGCGGCGCGCTGCCGGCGGCCGGGCGGCGGCGGCCGAGCCAGTCGCTGACCCAGTCCGGCGTGTCGCCAGCGGGGAAGGGGGCGATGGCCTCGGCCTTCAGCCAGAGCAGCGCCAGCCCGTGCTTGCAGGGGAATTTCCGGGATGGGCAGGTGCATTTGCTGCCCAGGTCGCGCAGATCGGCGGCGACGCGATAGGGGTTGGCGCCCGAGCCGGCGCAGTCGCCCCAGATCAGCGCCGCGTCATGGCTGGCGCCCAGCCCCGACCATTTGCCCGGCCTGGCGAGCCCGGCGGCGGCCTTGAGCGACGCCTGATCGGTGGCAAGCCGTTCCACCGCCTTCACGTCGATCGCCACGCAGCCTCCCCGGGTCTCTGTCCGCGGACTAGGATAGGAAGCGGCGCGCGCGGCTCAACCGGGGCTGCGATAAACTGTGGATCAGCTCAAGGATCCGTCAGGGGTCCTGCGCCAGCCAGCGCAGGCTGCGGCGGCCGGGCATGAAGAAATAGCCGCCGCCGCGGAGGCGGACGAAATCGGCGAAGCGGCGGATGGTCAGCGGGCCCTCCGGCGTCGGCACGGTCAGCCGCGCGCTGCGGCCGCCGCGCGACAGCACGGCATCCACCTCGTTCTCCAGCCCGTGGAACTGCGGCGCCATGGCCCAGCTCTGCTGGATGAACTCGAACTGCCGCTCGATGTCGAGGTTCAGGCACATGAAGTAGAGGCCCGGGTTGCGCGCCGCCGGATCGCCGCTGCCGGCGGCCTCGAAGCCGCGGCCGCGGCGCAGGATGCGGTGGCGGTTGGTGATCGCCAGCTGCTCGCGCGAGCCGGGGGCGAAGGAATCGCGCGGGTTGGTGCGGCGGATATGCGCGCCGAAGGGGCAGCGCTGGCCGGTCGGATCCTCGGCGCCGAGCAGGAAGTCGTTGTCCATCGGGACCCGTTTCTTCTTGTCCTTCTCGGCCTGCGGCGCGTCCGGCCAGCCCTGGCCCGGCTCGGTGGGGTGGCGGATCAGCGAGGTGCCGTCCTGCCAGCGGCCGACCATCTTGGCGCCGATCCAGCAGGCGCGCTGGCCCGGCGTCAGCCCGGGCGGCACGCCGGCGCGGCCGTCCAGCTCCCCGGCGGCGCGGGTCATGAAATCCTCGAAGCCGGCGACATCCTGCTCCAGCTGGCGCACCACCAGGAAGCTGCCGTTGCGGCCGAAATCGCGGTCGCCGCCGGCGCCGCCCGGGGCGAAGCTCGGCAGCAGCAGCCCGTCGGAATGGCGCTGGTCGTGCAGCGCCAGCAGCGCGGCCGGGTCGGCCGCGGCGGGAAGGCGCGGCGACAGGGCGCGGCCGCCGCGGTTGTCGGGATAGCCGAACAGGAACTCGCCGGGCTCGACGGCATGGATCGCGTCCGCGTCGCGCATCCAGCGGCGGGTGCCGCGCACGACCGGCTGCGAGACGCCGTCGACGAAGCCGAAGGGCTCGCGCATCGGTCCGCCATCCGGCGCGGTGGGCGGCGCCATGGTCAGGCGGTGCAGCAGCCGGCCGCCCAGCGCCAGCGCCTCGGCGATGGCGGCCTCGAGCGCCGCCGCATCCTCGGCATAGAGGTTGAGCACGGCATCCGGCCGCGGATCGGCGCCCCAGAGCCAGTCGGCCGGCCCGTCATCGCCGGTGTCGGACAGGATGCGGGCGCGGGTCGGATGCGCCATGCCCTGGCGGAAGGCCAGCGGGAAATCCTGCAGTGTCGCCGGCGGCAGGCCGAGCTTCCGCAGGCCCTCATGGGTGAGGCCGAGCTGGTGCACGGTGCCGCGCGGCAGCTCCTCGCCATAGGTGATGCGGGGTTCCAGCGCGCGCAGCCAGGCGCGGGCGGCGGCGATACCCTCGGGCAGCGACAGCACCAGGCTGGCGCCGGCCGGCTGGCGCTTCAGCCCGCCATAGAAGATCGACTGCACCTCGCCGGTCTCGATGCTGCCGGCGGCGCGCGCGCTGGAGCCGAGCAGGCTGAACCAGGCGGCGGCCTCGTCCTCGGTGGCGGCGGTCAGCAGCCCGTGGCGGATCGCGGCATTGGCGCGGATGCGCGCGGTGGTCAGGCGCGGATAGGCCGAATACCAGAAGCGGGTCGGGCGCTGCTGGCGGCGCGCCCAGCGCTTGAAGCGGTCGGCATCGGTCGCGCCCTTCTGGAAGAGGTTCTCGGTCGCCGGGAAGCCGGCGGTGTTGCTCCAGACCCCGGTCAGGCCGTTCGAGGCCTTGGTGATGAAATCCTCCAGGTAGCTTTCCCAGCTGCCGCCGAAATTGGAGAAGAACAGCAGCCGGTCGGTGCCGGGCAGCAGCACCCAGCGGGCGAAATGGATGGTGCCGATCTCGCCGAGGAAGCCCGGGCGGAAATGCTTTGCCGCCATCAGCCCGATGACGCGGAAGGCCAGCCGCAGGGTCAGCCGGCGGAACCAGCCCGCCTGCATCACCGAGATGCCGGCCAGGTGGTTCTGCAGCGCGCGGTTCTCATGCGCCGCCACCTGCTCCAGGACGGCGGGGTCGGGCAGGCTGTCATCGGCGGTGTTGGCGCGCTCCATCCGGCGCAGCAGGGCGTAGAGCCAGGCCAGCAGCCCGCCCAGCGCCAGCAGCGCGACGACCGCCGCGGCGACCAGGGTGGCGAAGCCGAGCGCCGCGCCGCCGGCGCGCGCCGCCAGCCAGCCGGCCAGCAGCACGAGGGCGCCGAGCGGCAGCAGCACCGGCCAGAGGAAGCTCCAGGCGGCGGCCAGGATGACGCTGGCCAGCCCGTCCTTCATCCCCGAGGCGGCCGGCAGCGGCGCCACCGGCTCGACCTGGCGCATGGCGTGCAGCCCGGCCGGCAGGTCGTCGCCGAAGACGCGGTCGCGCAGCGCGCGCAGCCGGGCGAGCGGCGTCGGCCCCGGCATGTCGCCGGCATCCATGATGTCGCGCAGCCTTCGGGTCAGCGCATGCTCGTCGCGGATGCGGGCGACCGACATGCCGGGCGTGCCGCAGAAATCCAGCCCCGGCACGTCGAACAGTCCGGCGCCGCTGCGGATGCGGTGCCGGCGCAGCAGGTCGTGCAGCTCCTCCCGCGGCAGCCCGGCGGCGTCGAGGATCAGCGCCATCTCGGCGCCCAGGCGCTCGGTCAGGATCCGGGTCGCCTGCTGCTCGCTGTCGTCGACCGAGATCTCGACGACCAGATGGGCCGGCCTGCCAGGATCGCCGGGCACGGTGGTGATGCTGAGGAAATGCAGCCCCTGGCGGCGCAGCACGTCGCGCAGCGGGCCGCGGTCGAGCAGGCGCTGGCCCAGCACCTCCAGCCGGTCGTCGACGGCGGCCAGATGCGCGGCGTCGAAGGGCAGGCCGTAGGTCAGCATGAACTGCCGCATGGGTGGCGCTCCCGTCCCCGAGGGAAGCGCAGGCTAGGGCAGGGTCGGTGGGGCGGCGAAATGAAAAGCCGGTCATCGCCCGCCCGGGCCGGCCTGGCTAGGGCAGGGCGCCCTGGCGCAGCATCTCGAGGTAGCGGTGCCGCGCCAGCGTCCGGCTGCGCACCAGCCCGACCGCCTGGGCGGGGCTCACGGCCTGGAAGCGCAGCCGCTGCCGGCTGCGCAGCTGGACGAAGCTGTCCAGGCTGGTCGACAGCACGGTGGCGATCTTCGGATAGCCGCCGGTGCTCTGGTGGTCGGCCAGCAGCACCGTCGGCACCGCGTCGCCCGAGACCTGCACCGAGCCGCGGGCGATCGGCTCCGACGGCATGTCCAGCGCGGCATTGGGCGGCAGGGCCGGGCCGGTCAGCCGCACGCCCATGCGGTCATAGGCGTCGCTGAGGGCGTAAGCTGCGCCAAGGAAGGTCGCGATGGTCTCGGGCGCGAAGAAGCGGTCCTGGGGCCCGAGCACCACCGGCACCTCCGCGGGCGGCCGGGCCCAGACCGGCAGCGGGATGGCGCGCGGCGCCAGCAGCCGGGTGTCGTCCACCGTGATGACCTGGCCCTCGGCCAGCAGCCCGCCGCCGAGGCCCGTGGGGCCGTGGGTGGAGATGCTGTCCAGCCAGGGCGCCACCCGCAGCCGGCCGGCGAAGGCCAGATAGGTCCAGCAGCCCCAGAAGCCGGGGCGGATGGTCAGGCGGCTGCCGGCGCGGAGCGTCAGCACGGTCCAGGCGCCGTGACGGGCGCCGTCCAGCATCACCTGGAAGCCGCCGCCGGCGACGGCGATGCTGACCGCGCCGGCTTCGCAGGCCAGCGTCAGCCCGCCGGGCGAGACCTCGATGGCGCCGGCATCGTCCGGATTGCCGAGGGCGGCCTGCACCGCGGCGTAGCTGGCGCGGTCCATCGGGCCGGAGGTCGGCACGCCGAAGCGCATCTTCCCGAAGCGGCCGGCATCTTGGAAGGTGACGTGGGGGCCGGCCTGGGTGACGGCGAGGGTGGCGCTGCTCATGCGCGGCTCTCCGCCTCGAACTGGTCGCGGGTGATGCGGGTGAAGCGGACGCTGTCGCCGACATCGAAGAGGAAGGGCCGCGCGCTGTCGCCGCCATCCAGGATGCGGGTCGGCGAGCGGCCGATGTTCCACCAGCCATTCGGCATGATCATGGTGGTGACCAGGCATTGCGGCCCGGCGATGGTGACGCTGCCGGCCGGCGTGCCGCGCACCGGCGAGGTCTTGCGCGGCTGCCGGATGGCCTCCGGCACCCCGGCCAGATAGGCATAGCCGGGGGCGAAGCCGTACATATAGACGCGGTAGTCGCCGGCCAGATGGGCGGCGATCACCGCCTCGGTGTCCAGCCCGGTGGCCTCGGCGACGCGCGCCAGGTCGGGGGCGAGCTCGGCCTCGTAGCAGACGCGCACCTCGCGCAGCCGGCCGGGCTTGGGCACCCTGGCAGGGCCGCCCAGCAGGCGCCGCAGCGCCGCCTCGACGCTGGCGTGGTCGGTCTGCATCGGATCGAAGCGGACCAGGATGTTCACATAGGCCGGCACCGCCTCGAGGAAGCCGGGGACGCTCTCGGGCGAGAGGCCGGCATCGAGGCGCAGCACCTGGTCATGCACGTCGCGGTCGATGCGGTCGCCGAACTCGACCAGCAGCGCGTGATCGGCGACCGGCCGGAACACCGGATAGGCAGGGCTCATGGTTGGGACAGGAACGGCGCCACGGTGATGCCGGCCTCACCCAGGCGGCGGCGGATATGCTGGGCCATGGCGACGGCGCCGGGGCTGTCGCCATGGACGCAGACCGAGACGGCGTCCAGCTTGATCGGCGCGCCGTCGACGACGGGCATCAGCCCGGTCTCGAGGAACTGGATCAGCCGGGTGGCGGCTTCCTCGGGGTCGTGCAGCATGGCGTCGGGGCGGCTGCGCGGCACCAGCTGGCCGTTCGACAGATAGCCGCGATCCGCAAAAATCTCGCTGAAGGTGGGAAGGCCGGCATCGCGGCCGGCGCGGTCCAGCGCGGTGCCGGAAATCGCCAGCATGGCGAGGTCGGGGGAGATCGCCTTCACCGCGCGGGCGACGGCGGCGGCGACGTCGGGCTCGGCCGCGGCCCAGTTGCCCAGCGCGCCATGCGTCTTGACGAAGCGGACCTTGGTGCCGACCAGGGCGGCGGCCCCCATCAGCGCGCCGACCTGGGTCGCCACCAGCCGCTCGACCTCGCCCATCGTGTGGGGAATCAGGCGGCGGCCGAAGCCCTCGCGGTCGGCGAAGCCCGGATGCGCGCCGGCGACGACGCCCTGGTCGCGCGCCAGGGTCAGCGTCCTGAACATGGTCTCCGGATCGCTGGCATGGGCGCCGCAGGCGATGTTGGCGCTGGTGACGACCCGCAGCAGCGCGGCGTCGTCGCCCATCTGCCAAGGGCCGTAGCTCTCGCCGAGATCGGAATTCAGGTCGATCGTGCGCGCCATGGGGCGGGTCCTCGTCGGTTCGGGGGCAAGTCTATGACGGTGTCAGCGGGTCCGCCAGGGGGCCGACCACAGGCGGAGCCGGGCGATCAGCGCGGCCAGCAGCAGCAGGCCGAGCTGCAGCACGCCGACCACCGCAGTCTTCGGGCTGATCTCCAGGCGGATATCCTCCCACATGCGCATGGCGATGGTGGTGCCGTTGGGAGACGACAGGAACAGGCTGATGATCAGGTCGTCGAAGCCGGCGAGGAACGCGAAGAGGAAGGCGCTGGCGAAGGAGGCGGCGAGCAGCGGCAGGGTCACGTCGCGGAAGCGGCGCAGCGGGGCCGCGCCCAGGCTGGCGGCGGCGCGTTCCAGGTCGGTATCAAACCGGCGGAGCGCGGCCACCAGGATAATGACGACATAGGGCAGGCCGGTGACAGTATAGGCGATCCAGAAGCTGGCCAGCGTGCCGTTCAGCCCGAGCCGCACCGCGGTGAAGAACAGGCCCAGGGCGAGCGCGATATGCGGCAGGATCAATCGGCGCCACCGCCAGCAGCCAGAGCAGCCGCCGCCTCTTGAAGCGCCCGCGGGAAAGCGCCAGCGCGAAGGGCGTGCCAATGGCCAGGGCCGTCGCGGCGCCGGCCAGCGAGACCACCAGGCTGAAGCCGGTCGCCGCCAGCCAGGCTCTGTCCTCGAAGAAGGAAAAAAACCAGCGCAGCGACCAGCCGGGCGGCGGGAAGCTGAGATAGGGCGCGCTGCTGAAGGCGATCAGCACGACGACGATCATCGGCGCCAGCAGCAGGGTCAGCAGCAGCAGGCCATAGGCCCAGAGCAGCGGCGTCGCGACCGGGGCCAGGACCGCGGCGACGGTCGCCGCAGCCCGGCGCAGCACGGGCGGCATCGGCAGGCGGCGGGCGGGGGCGGCCGAGGTTTCTTCCCCCGCCATGGCGACGATGCGGCGGCGCAGCAGCAGCATCAGCGCGGTGACGAGGGCCAGCAGCAGGCAGGCCTGGGCGGCGGCGGTGTCGAATTCGGCGAGCGTGCTGACGCGCACCTCGATCGCCTGGGCCACCAGATAGTCGCCCGGCGCGCCGAGCAAGGCGGGCGTGATGTAGAAGCCCATGGCCGCCAGGAAGACGAGGGCCGCGCCGGCGCTGACCCCCGGCCAGGACAGCGGCAGGAAGATGGTGGCAAAGGCGCTGCCCGGCGGCGCGCCCAGGCTGGCGCCGGCGCGCATCAGCGCCGGGTCGATGCGCTGCATGGCGGCGAAGATCGGGAAGACCGCCATCGGCAGCAGGATATGCACCATGCCGACATAGCTGCCGAAGCGGTTGAAGACGAGCGGCAGCGGCTCGTCGATCAGCCCCGCTGCCTCCAGCGCGCGGTTGACCAGCCCGTTGCCGCCAAGGATGGCGACCCAGGCATAGGAGCGGATCAGGATGCTGGTCAGATACGGCACCGCGACCAGCGCCATGATCTGGCCCGACCAGCGCCGCGCGGCCGTCGCCGCCCAATAGGCCAGCGGATAGGCGACCGACAAGGTCAGCAGCGTCACCACCGCGGCCATGGTGAAGGTTCGGCTGAGGATGCCGAGGAAGGTGCGCGACGACAGCACCTCCGCCCAGGCGCCCGTCGAAAAAAGCCCGCCCTGGTGCAGGCTGGTCCAGACCACGCTGCCCATCGGCAGGATGAAGCCGATGGCCAGCGCAAGCAGCGCCGGCAGCATCAGCAGGAAGGTTCGGTTCGTCATCGGCCCGGGCGGCGCGGTGGTTGGATCGGGTTCAGCCGGCCGAGACCCACTTCTCCCATTCGGTGATGGCGCGGCGCAGCCCGGTCTGGCCGGTGCTGTCGGTCGCGTTCCAGAAGCCGTAATCCTGCACGATCTGCTGACCGGCATGATCTGCGAGGACGGCATGCTGACCCGCTCGGCGATGCTGGCGGGGCTGGGCGTCGCGCTCAGCCGGCCGATGCTGCTGCAGCAGGAGCTGCGCGATGGCTCGCTCGTCCAGCTGTCGGAGCGCGGCATCGGCAATGGCGAGGATTACTACCTGTGCCTGCGCCAGGACGGCGAGACCGGCGCGCCGGTGCGCCATCTCGCCGCCTGGCTGCGGGCCGCCGCTCAGGAGCGCGGCGCGGCGGGCAGCGGCAGCCGGAAGGCGGATAGCGGCTCCTCGGCATAGGGGCGCGGGCCGCGCATCATCGCCGCGGCCTTTTCCATGTCGCCTGCCAGGCGCAGCAGCTTCGGCAACTCGGTCTCCGGGACGCGCAGGCCGAGGGCGGCCAGCTTCTGCTCGGTGGTCTCGGTCATCGCGCCTCTCCTATTCCGCCGCCGCGGCGTCGCGCGCTATGGCCAGGGCCGGCCGCCGGCCGCGCGTCGCCATGATGCGCTCCACCGCATCGCCGACGCGCAGCACCAGCGCATCCTCGAAGGGGCGGCCGCCGATATGCAGCGAGATCGGCAGGCCAGCGCCGGAGAATCCGTTGCAGACCGCCAGCGCCGGGCCGCCCAGCACGTTGAAGGGGCGGTTGAAGAACAGCTGCGGGCCGCTGATCATCGCATCCTCGCCGAGCGGCGCCGCGGTCTGGCGCGAGGTCGGAAAGACCAGCACGTCGACTTCGCGCATCGCCGCCGCCGCCTCGGCCACCAGCCGGGCGCGCTGGCGCTGCGCGTTGATATAGTCGGCCGCCCGCACCAGCGCCCCGCCCATCAGCCGCACCCGGCCGAAGGCGCCGTAGAGCTCCGGCGAGCGGAGCAGGAAATCCTCGTGGATCGCATAGGATTCCGAGCGCGAGATCAGGCTGCCCACCGCGTTGTAGTCGCCGAAAGGCGAGAGGGCGACGTCGCGCAGCACGGCGCCCTCGGCCTGCAGCGCCTGCAGCGTCGCCTCGGTGGCGGCCAGCACCTCGGGCTCGCAGGCGACGTCGGATTCGAAGAAATGCCGCACCACGCCGATGCGCAACCCCCGCACGCCGCCGCCGATGCCGGCGGAGAAATCGATCGGCCCGGGATCGGCGCTGCCGGGATCGAGCGGGTCATGCGCCGCCAGCACCTGCATCATCAGCGCGCAGTCTTCCGCCGTCCAGCACATCGGCCCGGCATGGTCGAGCGAGAAGGACAGCGGCAGGATGCCGCGCCGGCTGACCAGGCCGTAGCTGGGCTTCAGCCCGGCAATGCCGCACCAGGCCGCCGGGCCGCGGATTGAGCCGCCGGTGTCCGAGCCCATCGCCCCCGGCATCAGCCCCGCCGCCACCGCCGCCGCCGAGCCGGAGGAAGAGCCGGAAGGATCCAGTGCCGGGTCCCAAGGGTTGCGCGCCGGCGGCCAGGGCAGATCGAAAGAAGAACCGCCGATGGCGAATTCCCAGGTGGAGAGCTTGCCCGGGATCACCGCCCCGGCCTGGCGCAGCAGGCGGACGGTGGTGGCGTCCTCGCCAGGGACATGGTCGCGGAACAGCGCGGAATGGCCGGTCGTGGCGATGCCGGCGGTGTTGTAGATGTCCTTCAGCCCGATCGGGATGCCATGCAGCGGGCCGCGCCAGTGTCCGGCGGCGATCTCCGCCTCGGCCTGGCGCGCCTCGGCCAGGGCAGCCTCTTCCAGCAGCAGGAGGACGCTGTTGAGCTGGCCGTCCAGCGCCTTGACGCGGGCGAGGCAGGCCCGGGTCAACTCGACCGGCGACAGCCGCCGCGTCCGGATCAGCTGCGACAGGGTGGCGATGCTGCTGACATGCAGGTCGGTCTCCAAGGCAGGGCTCCAGGCTGGCATCGTCCGGCAGGCGTCGCTGCGGCGACCTGTGGTTTGCTGCCGGATATTACAGCAGAAATCATGACAGGCGCCAAACGATCGCCTAGCATGGCCCGCGCAACGGCGAAGGACAAGAGCCCGATGGAGACGCCGGAAGGCCTGCGCCGCGGCCTGGCCTGGCTGCGCGCGATGCCCGGCAGCGCCGCCCCCCTCGTCGAGCCACATCCGCAGCCCGACCTGAAGCGCGCGGTGCTGATCATGCTGGCGGGCATCGCGCTGTTCTCGGTGTTGAACGGCGTGGTGAAAGACCAGGCGCAGCGCTTCCCGGTCAACCAGATCACCTTCTTCCGCAACGCCTTCGCGCTGCCGCCGCTGCTGCTGATCCTGCTGGCCGGCGGCAAGATCCATCGCCTGCGCATGCGTCAGCCGATGCGCCACCTGACCCATGCGGCGACCATGACGCTGTCGCTGATGCTGGCCTATCTCGGCTTCCGCCTGCTGCCGCTGGCCGAGACCACCGCCATCTCCTTCATCCGCCCGCTGATCGTCACCGCGCTGGCCGCCCCCCTGCTGGGCGAGCGCGTCACCTGGATCTCCTGGCTGGCGGTGCTGCTCGGCTTCGCCGGCGTGATCATCGTCGTGCAGCCCGGGGCCGGGGAGATCATCGCCATCGGCGCGCTGTGCTCACTGGCCGGCGCCTTCATCGGCGCGCTGAACACGCTGCAGCAGCGCGCCCTGTCGCTGACCGACCACACCATCGGCATCGCCGTCTGGTACATGGCGATCTCCTCGGCCATGCTGCTGCCGACGCTTTTCCATTCGTGGGTGACGCCAGGCCTGTTCGATCTGCTCGGGCTGATCGGCATGGGCGTGGCCTCGGGCCTCTGCACCTACCTCGTCATGCGGCCGCTGGCCTATGCCGGCGCCGCCGCCCTGGCGCCGGTGCAATATACCGGGCTGCTCTGGTCGATCGTCATCGGCTATCTCTGGTTCGGCGACGTGCCGGGCACCGCCGTGCTGCTGGGATCGGCGGTGGTGATCGCGGCGACGCTGCTGGTGCTGCGCCGCCGCTGATGCTCCCGCGCTGCCGGCGCCGCGCGCCTCAGCCCACGGGTTCGGCGACCCGCGCCGGCGCCAGCTGCCGCAGCACCGGCAGCACCTCGCGGCCGAAGCGCTCCAGCGAGGCCAGCACGCGCGGCGCCGGCAGGCCGGAGAAGCCCATGTAGAGGCTCCAATGGCTGGGGGCGAGCAGCTCGAAATCCTCGACCAGCCGGGCTGTGACCTGCTCGACCGAGCCGATCGGCGCATGCTCCAGCAGCCAGTCGATGCCGGGCTCGCCCTCGAAGGGAACCTCGCGCATGAAGGCGCCGTCGCGCGGCGGCACGGCGTCGCGCAGCGAGAGGGTGGTGCGCATGAAGCGCAGCATGCCCTCGGCGGCGCGGCGCTTCTCGGCCGGGTCGTCGGTGACGAAGACATAGCGCTGGATGGCGAGCTTCAGCGCCGTCTCCGGCAGGCCGTGCTGGCGCAGCGCCGCCAGCAGCTTCTCCCGCATGCCCAGCGCGGCGGCGGCGCGGCGGTGCCCCTGGCTGATGAACAGCGACGCGCCGGCCCGCGCCGCGCGCGCCAGCAGCCGCGGCTCGCCACCGGCCAGGAACAGCGGCGGCATTGTTCCGGGGAAAGCGGCGATCGGGGCGTCCGGCACCTGGTAGTGCTGGCCGTCGAGCTGCACGCGGCCGGTGGTCAGCCCCCGCTCGATCAGCGCCCAGCCTTCCTCGAGGATGGCGGTGCGCTCCGCCATCGGGATGGAATATGTGGAAAACTCATGCGGCTGGTGGCCGGTGCCGAGGCCCAGATTGACCCGCCCGCCGGTCAGCGCCTGCAGCATGCCGACCTCCTGCACCACGCGCAGCGGGTGGTGCAGCGGCAGCACCACCACGGCCGGGCCCAGCCGCATGGTCTTCGTCACCGCGGCGCAATGGGCGACCATCATCAGCGGCGACGGGCAGACCGAGTGGCTGGTGAAGTGGTGCTCGGCGAACCAGGCGGCATCGAAGCCCAGGCGCTCGGCCAGCCGCACCTTCTCGACCGTCATGCCGAGGATCTCGGCCGGCATCTCGTCGGCGCGGTTCTGCGACATCAGGTTGAACAGGGCGATGTCCATGGCGAGCGGGCTCCGGCAGCGGCGTCAGAAGGTGGAATGTTGCAGTGCGGAAACGCGCGGCCGCCGTCAAGGGGGAAGCGCGGCCGAAGCCGCTTCGTGCTAGGACCGGGCGATGCCTCTGCCCCCCGACCGGCTCGCCCTCCTGGCCAGCGATGGCGTGACCCGGCTCTGCCGCGCCGCCGCGCCGCCGATGCTGCTGCTGGCCGCCGAGGCGGCATCCGACCTCGGCGCCGCGCTGCTGGACCGGGCCTGGGCGCTGGCGCCGCGGCTGGACCCGGGCTGGGCGGCGGTGCCCGGCGCGCGGCTGACGCTGGCCGATGGCAGCCCGGCGCTGCGCCTGTCGGATGCCGGCGGCACGCCGCTGCGCCCCGGACAGGCGCTGCCGCCGCCGGTGGTGGCGCGCATCGCCTGCGGGGCGGCGGCCGCGCTGCGCGGCGTGCATGCCGCCGGGCTGGTGCATCGCGACCTGCGCCCGGCGCATCTGCTGGCCGATGCGGCGGGCGGGGTGCGGCTGACCGGCTTCGGCCGCGCCCGCGCGCCCGAGGCCGCGCCGCCGCCGCTGCCCGGGGAGATGCTGCCCTATGCCGCGCCGGAGCAGACCGGGCGGGTCGGCCGGCCGGTCGATGCGCGCAGCGACCTCTATGCGCTGGGCGTCATCCTGTATGAGCAGCTGGCCGGCCGGCCGCCTTTCGCCGCGCGCGACGCGGCCGAGCTGATCCATGCCCATCTGGCCCGCCCGCCGGCGCCCTTCGCCCCGGCGCTGCAGGCCGCCGCCCCGGCGCTGACGGCCATCGTCCTGCGGCTGCTGCAGAAGCCGGCGGAGGACCGCTACCAGAGCGCCGCCGGGCTGGAGGCCGATCTGCGCCGCTGCCTGGACGGCGCCGTCTTCGCGCCCGGCTTCGTCCCCGGCTCCGGCGACATCCCCGACCGGCTGCGCATCCCCGACCGCCTGCAGGGCCGCGCCGCCGAGCTCGCCCGGCTGACCGCGGAATTCGAGGCGGTGGCGGCGGAGGGATCGGCGCGGCTGGCGCTGGTGGCGGGGCCCGCCGGGGTCGGCAAGTCGGCGCTGGTGCAGGCGCTGCGGGCCGGGCTGGTGCCGGACCGTGCCCTGCTCGCCGGCGGCAAATGCGAGCAGTTCCGCCGCGACGACCCCTATGCCGCCCTGGCCCAGGCGATGCAGGGGCTGCTGCGCCGGCTGCTGGCGCTCTCAGGCGCGGCCCAGGCGGAATGGCGCGAGCGGCTGCAGGCGGCGCTGGGCCGCAACGCGGCGGTGCTGCGCGGCCTGCTGCCGGAGCTGGAGCGGCTGCTCGGCCGGCTCGCCCCGGTCGAGCCGCTGGCGCCGCCCGAGGAGGCCCTGCGCTTCCGCCGTGTCCTGGCCGCCTTCCTGGCCGCCTTCGCCCGCGCCGAGCGGCCTCTGCTGCTGTTCCTGGACGACATCCAGTGGCTGGACGCCGCCAGCCTGGCGCTGCTCGAGGGGCTGGCCGCCGCGCTGCCGCGCCATCTGCTGCTGGTCATGGCCTATCGCGACGAGGCGCTGCCGCAGGGCCATCCGCTGGGCCATCCGCTGGCCGCCGCCTTCGCCGCGGCCGGCGTGCCGGTGGCGAGGCTGACCCTGGCGCCGCTGCCGCCCGCCGCCCTGCAGGCGCTGCTGGCCGAGGCGCTGCACGCGACCCCCGGTGAGCTCGCCCCGCTGTCCGCGCTGCTGGCGGAGAAGACCGGCGGCAATCCCTTCTTCGCCGGCCATTTCCTGTCCGACCTCGCCGAGGAAGGTTCCCTGTCGTTCGACCCGGCCGCGCGGCGCTGGCGCTGGGACCTGGCGGGGATCGCGGCGCGGCCGGCCACCACCAATGTCGTCGCGCTGATGGCCGGGCGGCTGGTCCGGCTGGCCGCGGCGCCGCGCGACCTGCTGGCGACGCTGGCCTGCCTGGGCGGCACCGCCAGCGCCGCGCGCCTGGCCGCCGCCGCCGGCGATACCCCGGCCGCGGTGGAGGACGCGCTGCGGCCGGCCCTCGACGCCGGCCTCGCCGTGCTGGCCGGCGGGGGCTACGGCTTTCCGCATGACCGCATCCAGGAGGCGGCCTATGCGCTGCTGCCGGAGGCGGACCGCCCCGCCCGCCACCTGGCCATCGCCCGCCGCCTGGCACCGCATCTGGCCGGCGACGAGGCCGCCCTGCCGGAACTGGTCGGCCAGTACAATCGCGGCCTGGCGCTCGTCGACGACCCGGCCGAGCGCGACCGCCTGGCCGGGCTGAACCTGGCGGCCGGCCGGCTGGCGCGGCGCGGCACCGCCTTCGCCGCGGCGCTCGGCCATTTCGAGGCGGCCGCCGCGCTGCTGCCGCCCGGGGCCGCGCCCGACCGCCGCTTCGCCTGCGCCTTCGGCCGGGCGGAAAGCCTCTTTCTGACCGGCGCGCCGGAGGCGGCCGAGGCGGCGCTGCGCCGGCTGATGGCGACGCCGCTGGCCGCCGCCGACCGCGCGGCGGCGGCGGCGCTGCTGGTCACGCTGCTGACGGCACAGGACCGCATCGAGCACGCCGTCGAGGCCTGCCTGGCCTTCCTGGCCGAGAGCGGCACCGCCTGGTCGCCGCATCCCGGCCCCGAGGCGCCGTGGCACGAATACCGCCTGCTGCGGCAGGAGATGGCCGGCCGCCCGATCGCTGGCCTGGCCGGGCTGCCGCCGGCCGGCGACGCCGCCACCGCCGCCTTCATGGACGTGCTGGCCGCGGTGCTGCCGCCGGCCTTCTTCAGCGACCAGAACCTGGTCTGCCTGGTGCTCTGCCGCATGGCGCGGATCAGCCTGGCCGAGGGGCGCTGCGACGCCTCGGCGCTGGGCTTCGCCTATCTCGGCATGGTGCTCGGCCCGTTCTTCGGCGAGTTCCGCGACGGCTTCGCCTTCGGCGCGCTCGGCCAGGCCCTGGTCGAGCAGGCCCAGGCGCCGCGCTACGAGGCAAGGGTGCGGATGTGCTTCGCCTATCACGTGGCGCCCTGGACCTGGCCGGTGGCGCGCTCGCTGCCCCTGCTGCGCCGCGCCTTCGCCACCGCCGTCGAGGTCGGCGACGTCACCTATTGCGGCTTCTGCGCCTGCACCCTGGTGACCAGCCTGATCGCCGCCGGCGCCTCGCTGGCCGAGCTGCAGGCCGAGGCCGAGGCCAAGCTGTCCTATATCCGCGGCATCCGCTTCGGGCTGATCGCCGACATCATCACCAGCCAGATCGGCCTGCTGCGCAGCCTGCGCGGCCTGCCGCCGGAGCCCGGGCGCGACGCCTTCGAGGCGCGGCTGGCCGGCGAGCCGGGCCTGGCCATCGCCGCCTGCTGGCACTGGATCCGCCGGCTGCAGGCGGCGGTGCATGACGGCGCGCCGGCCGCCGCGCTGGACTTCGCCGCCCGCGCCGAGCCGCTGCTCTGGACCACCGCCGGCCATCTGGAGATGGCCGAGTTCCATTTCTATGCCGGGCTGGCGCACGGCCAGCTGGAGGCCGCGGCGGCCCCGGCGGCGCCGGGCGCCGCGCTGCTGGCGCATCAGGCGCAGCTGCGCCTCTGGGCCGCCGAGGCGCCCGACAACTTCCTGGCCCGGGCCGCGCTGCTGGATGCCGTCGTCGCGGCGGTGGCCGGCGACACGGTCGCGGCGCTGCGCCAGGCCGAGGCCGCCATCGCCGCCGCCCGCGCGCATGGCCTGCCGCAGGTCGAGGCGCTGGCGCAGGAATGCGCCGCCGGGCTCTATCGCGGGCTCGGCCTGCCGACGCCGGCGCTGGCGCATCTGCAGGCGGCGCGCGAGGCCTGCCTGCGCTGGGGCGCCACCGGCCCGCTGCAGCGCCTGGCGCCGCTGCACCGCGCGCTGGCGCCGGCGGGCGCGGTGCCGCCGCTGCTGCCGTCCCCCGCCGCTGCTCCTGCTGGCTCCCCTGCCGGCTCCGATGCCGACCCGGCCGGCTTCGACCTGGCCAGCCTGGTGCGCGGCTCCCAGGCGGTGGCCGGCGAGGCCGGGCTCGAGGCCACGCTGCAGGCGCTGATGACCACGGTGCTGGAACATGCCGGGGCCGGGCGCGGGCTGCTGATCCTGCCGCGCAGCGGCGAGCTGCGCGTCGCCGCCGAGGCCGAGCTCAGCGCGGAGGGCATCGCCGTCACCATCCACGAGGCGCGGGCGGGCGATGCGGCGCTGACCGAGGACGCCGTGCCGCTGGCCGTCATCGGCCAGGCGCTGGAGACCCAGGCCGCCGTGCTGATCGGCGATGCGGGCCAGCCGCATGGCTTCCTGGACGATCCCTGGTTCGCCGCGCGGCCGACGCGCTCGGTGCTGTGCCTGCCGCTGCTGCGCCAGGCCAGGCTGGCCGGGCTGCTGTTCCTGGAGAACCGGCTGGCGCCGCATGTCTTCACCGAGGCGCGCCTGACCGTGCTGCGGCTGCTGGCGGCACAGGCGGCGATCGCGCTGGAGAACGCGCTGCTCGGCGAGAAGGAGGCGCTGCTCAAGGAGATGCACCACCGGGTCAAGAACAACCTGCAGCTGATCAGCAGCCTGCTGAACCTGCAGGCCTCGCGCATCGCCGACCCGCAGACGGCGGCGCTGTTCGCCGACAGCCGCGACCGGGTGCGCTCGATGGCGCTGGTGCACGAGAACCTCTACCGCGCCGGCGACTATGCGCGGGTGGCCATGCGGCGGCATCTGGGCGCGCTGTGCAGCCAGCTGCTGCGCGCGCATCGCCCGCCGGGACAGGAGATCCGGCTGGTGGCGGAGATCGCCGAGCTGCATCTCGACCTGGACAAGGCGGTGGCCTGCGGGCTGATCGTCAACGAGCTGGTCTCCAACGCCTTCAAGCACGCCTTCGCCGGCCGCGCCGGGGGCCGCATCCTGGTGCGGCTGACCCAGACCGGGCCGGGCGAGGCGCGGCTGCTGGTCGCCGATGACGGCGCCGGCTTCGCGCAGGGCGCGCCCGAGCTGGAGGCGGCGGAGACGCTCGGGCTGCAGCTGGTCGGCGACCTGGCGGCGCAGCTGCGCGGCCGGGTCACGGCGGAGAGCGCCGCGGAAGGCGCCCCGGAAGGCGCTGGCGAAGGCGGCGGCGGCGCCCGCTTCGCCATCGATTTCCCGCTGGCGGCGGCGGGCTAGTCTCCCGTCGCCAGCCGGTCGGCGGCGCGCACCAGGTCGGCCAGGCTGCGCAGCCCCATCTTGCGCATCAGCTGCATGCGGTGGCCCTTCACCGTCGCCTCGCTGATGCCGATATGGCCCGCGATCTGCTTGTTCATCTGGCCCGCGGCGACCAGCGCCATCACCTCGCGCTCGCGCGGCGACAGCCCGTCATGCGCGGCGCGCAGCGCGGCCTGGGCCTGGCGCCGGCCGCGGCGCGCGGCATCCTCGGCCAGGGCGGCATGGATGGTGTCCAGCAGGTCCTGGTTGCGCACCGGCTTGGTGAAGAAGTCGAAGGCGCCCGCCTTCATCGCCTTGACCGCCATCGGCACGTCGGCATGGCCGCTGATGAAGATCACCGGCAGGTCGAGGCCGTCGCGCCGCAGCCCGGCGAAGACCGCCAGCCCGCTCTGCCCCGGCAGGCGGACGTCGAGCACCAGGCAGCCGCCGCCGCGGCGCCGCGGCGAGGCCAGGAAGTCGCCCGGCGCGGCGAACAGCGCCGGGCGCAGCCCGACCGAGAGCAGCAGCTCGCCGATCGCCTCCAGCACGTCCGGATCGTCGTCCACCACATGGACGAAGCCCTGCTCAGCGGGGGGCGGCATGCTGCGCGCCGGCCGCGGGCAGGTCTATCTCGAAGCGGCTGCCGGCCTCGCCGGCCGCCAGCCGGATGCTGCCGCCATGCGCCTCGAGGATCGAGCGGCAGATCGACAGGCCGAGCCCCATGCCGCCCGGCTTGGTGGTGAAGAGCGGGTCGAAGATGCGGTCGGCGACCGCCGGCGCGACCCCCGGCCCGTCATCGGCGATGCTGAGCAGCAGACGCCCCTCCGCCGCGCGCGCCGCCAGGGTGATGGTGCCGCCGCCATCCTCCAGCGCCTCGCGCGCGTTCAGCACCAGGTTCATCACCACCTGCTGCAGCTGCACCCGCACGCCCTCCACCGCCAGGTCGGCGGGCAGGGCGCTGCGCAGCGCGATGCCGGCGCGCTTCAGCTCGGCGCGCATCAGCAGCAGCACGTCCTCGACCAGCGGGGCAAGGGCCAGCCGCTCCCGCTCCGGCGCGGCGTTGCGGGCCATCGCGCGGATGCTGTCGATCACCTCGGCCGCGCGGTGGCCGTTGCGCACCACGCGGCGCGCCGCCTCCTCGGCGCGGGCGACGTTGCGCTCGGGCGCCGCCAGCCAGCGCAGGCAGGCCTCGGCATTGGTGATCGCCGCCATCAGCGGCTGGTTCACCTCATGCGCGATCGAGACGGCGAGCTCGCCCAGCACCGCCAGGCGCGAGGCATGGGCGAGCTCGGCCTGGGCGCGGCGCAGCGCCTCCTCGGCGGCGCGGCGCCGGGTCATGTCGGTGAAGACGACGACGGCGCCGGCCAGGCTGCCGGCCTCGCCGGGCACCGGGGCGCTGCTGTCGTCGATCGGCACCTCGCGGCCGTCGCGGGCGCGCAGCACGGTATGCGCCGGCAGCCCCTCGGTCACGCCGCTGCGCAGGGCGGCGGCGGCCGGATCGGCCACCGGCTCCCCGGTCAGCTGGTTCTCCAGCCGGAACACCTCGGCGATCGGGCGGCCCAGCGCCTCGGCCTGGCTCCAGCCGGTCAGCGCCTCGGCCACCGGGTTCATGAAGCTGACGGCGGCGCCGGCATCGGTGGCGATGACGCCGTCGCCGATGCTGGACAGGGTGGTGGCGTAGCGCCGCTCGCTGGCGCGCAGCTTGCGCTCGGCGGCGTGCTTGTGCAGCGCCATCTCGATGGCGGTGGCCAGCTGCAGCTCCTCGAAGGGCTTCAGCAGATAGCCGAAGGGCTCGGTGTCGGTGGCGCGGCGGACGGTGGGCGCATCGGCATAGGCGGTCAGGAAGACCACCGGGATCTGGCAGCGGTCGCGCAGCGCCTGGGCGGCGGCGATGCCATCCATGCTGCCCTCCAGGCGGATGTCCATCAGCACCAGCTCGGCCCGGCTGGCGATGGCCCGGGCCACCGCCTCCTCGCCGCGGGCGATGCTGCCGGCGACGCTGTGGCCGAGGGCCGCCAGCTGCTGCGCCAGGTCGCGGGCGACCACCCGGTCATCCTCGACGATCAAGATCCGAGCCGGTGTCATCCTGTCCCCGATGCCGCGCCATGGCCGCCGCATACCCAACGCATGCCCCTGGCGCCGGGATTACGCCCCCCGGCAGGGCAGGGCAATGGCGAGGGGGCGCCCTGGTCAGTCCCCCAGCAGCGCCGCGGCCACCGCCTCGGAGAAGCGCAGCGCCCGCCCGTCCAGCAGCAGGCGCTCCGGATCGGCCGGGTCGGGCGCCATCGGCGGCAGCCCGGCCGCGGCCAGCGCCCGGGCGCAGCCCGGCCAGTCGGGCGCGGCCGCGTCGTCCGGCTCGTTCAGCGAGGCCCAGGACAGCGTGCCCAGCACGTCGCTGCCGAAGCCATGCGCCTCGTCCCAGCGGGCGCCGTGGTCCAGCAGGATGCCGGCCAGCGCCGCGTCGCCGCGGAACACGGCGAGGTTCAGCGCCGAGGCCTGCCAGTCGCCGCCCGGCGTCGCCACCGGCCAGCCCAGCGCCACCATCAGCCGCGCGGCCCCGGTCGCGCCGGCCGCGACGCTGTCGGGCAGCAGGCGCAGCAGTGTCGCGGGCAGGCCGCCCGGCAGGTCGGGCCGCGCGGCCTGCAGGCGGCGCGCCGTGGCGGCATCGCCGCGGGCGCAGGCGGCGCCGAATTCCTCCTCGGTGGACAGCTCCTCGGCGGCGCCGGCGGCCTGCAGCAGGGCGGCCACCTCGACCAGGCCGCGCCGGGCGGCCAGGCGCCAGGCGCTGGCCCCCTCCGCGTCGCGCGCCGCCGGATCGGCGCCGGCGGCCAGCAGGGCGGCGACATGGCGCGGCGAGCGGCCAAGCGCGATGGCGCGCAGCAGCGGCGGGCCCAGCCGGCTGCCGGGCAGCACCTCCTCAGGGTCGCCGCCATGGGCCAGCAGCAGTTCCAGCGCCCCGGCCCCCGGCAGGTCGAGCGCCCGGTGGACCGCGTTGGTGCCGCGGACGCGGGCGCCGTGCCGCAGCAGCAGCCGGGCGCAGTCCGGGCTTTCCAGCGAATGGTAGAGGGATTCGTTGTCGTTCGGATCGGCGCCCGCCTGCAGCAGCAGCGCGGTCAGCGCCGGGTCGCGGTTCACCCCGGCCGCGCCATAGAGCGCCGAGAGCGGCATGGCGTCATCCGGCGCGGCCAGCGAGGCCGGGGGGTAGCGGTTGCCGATGCGCTGGTTCGGATCGGCGCCGGCCTGCAGCAGCCAGCCGGCGCAGCGCTGCAGCGGCGCGCGGAAGTCTTCCAGCTGCAGCAGGCCGGAATGGGTCACCGCCACCAGCGGCGGCAGGGCGAGCGGGCCGGCAGGGCGGTGCAGCCAGCCCGGATCGGCGGCCAGGGCGGCGGCCAGCCGCGCGGCATCGCCGGTGGCGCAGGCGACCGCCAGGTCATCGGCCAGTGCCGGATGGGCACGCAGAAGCCGCAGGGCCAGGGCCGGCCGCGCCCGCCCCGCGCCACCCGCGACGTCGCCGCCATAGGCCAGCGTCAGCCAGCGGTCGCGCCGGGCCAACGGGGCCTCGCGGGCGAAGGCCTCGGCCTCGACCCGCAGCGCGAGCGCGGCCCAGGAGACGAAGCCGAGCCCGCGCGCCAGGCAGGACTGCGCGTCATGCAGCCGCAGATCCATGGCGGCGATCGTGGTGGACGAGCGGCCGGCGGCGGCGGGCAGGAAGCGGGCGAAGCGGTCCAGCGCTTCGGGTGCGCCGGCGCGATACTGGCGCAGCAGCTGCTTCGCCTGCTTCTTCAGATGCTCGAGGCTGGCCCGCGGGGGCAGGCTTGGCGGCGGGGTGACCATGGCAGGACCTCCGTGCGTCGATGGCCGAAGGTCCGCAACGCCGGCAGCACGAGGGCTGGAAATCACCGTCTGGGCGGCTCAGGCGGGTTGAACCCTTTCCGCGGACCCGGAGGCGGCCTGCACCGCGCGCAGGACGCTTAGCCGGCAGCGGCCCGCAGGGTCAACCGGCGGCACGGCCAGGACCGGTCCCGGCCCAGGGGTCGCGCCCCTGGGTCCGCACGCCTGCGGCCGCCCGCAATGCTGCCACAGCGAAGTATGCGTCGACGCGGCGGCGCATCGGGCGTAAGTCTGCCCCCGCCCCGGGGTCGTTCCGACTCACGGGGTGAGGATGCCACCATCCATGGGGACGTGTTCTTGCGTAAGACGAACTACGGCAATGTGAATCAGCGGCTGGACGATGCCGCCAAGGCCAAGCGAGCGCTGCTGGAGGCCTTCAAGGCCCGCCCGGGGCTGGATGATGCGGAGGTCGCCGCCCGGCGCGCCGAGCGCATCGCCATCGCCGAGGCCCGCGACGCCCGCCAGGCCGCCAAGCGCGCCGAGCGCGAGGCCGAGCTGGAGCGTGCCCGGCAGGCCCGCGAGGCCGAGGCCGCCGCCAAGGCGGCCGAGCAGCAGGCCGCCGCCGCCGCCCGCGTCGCCAATGCCCGCAAGCGCCCGAGCCTGACCGCGATCCTGGCCAGCCACGAGGCCGCCAAGGCCGCGCGCAAGGTCGGCCGCTGAAGCTCTGAAGGCCCGGCGGGTCGCCCCGCCGGGCCTGTCTTCTTGCGTCACTCGGCGACCAGGCGGCTCGCCCGGGCGGCCTTGCTGGAGAGCTGCTGCCCGGCCTCCAGGAGGGCGGCGAACTGCTGCGGCGTGCCGGCGTGGGACTGGCTTGCCCAGCTCGCGCGCGCTCGACCGTGGCGGGGTCCCGCACCGCCTGCCGGATGGCGCCCCGGCGCGGATGCCGGAGCAGCTGGAGCGCTCGAAGCAGCCGGTGCCGGAGGCGCTGACCGGCCCGGACTGACGCGCCGAGCGGGGCCGGCGCCAGTTGTCCCCGCCTTTCACCGCTATCCACGTTATCCCCATCTCCCGGGCGCCCCGGTTCCGGTTCATGCAGGTCCCAGGACAGAGGAGCTTGCGATGGATTGGGAGCGTCAGACCGGCGTCCGCATCACCCTGAACGGGGCCGACGACGTCGCCGTGGAAGCCGCGGCCGGGGAGCTCCGCGCGCGCTTCGGCAACCGTTTCGCGGTGGTGGGGCGGCGCCGGCAGCGGTCGCGCGGCGCCATCGAGGTCGAGGGCATGCTGCTGGTCAGCGTCACCGCCAGCGAGGATGCCGGGGCCGCCGACCTGCTCGACCTGCTCTATGCCGGCCGGGCCCAGGCTGCCGCCGCCGCGGCCTAGGTCGGGTGGCCTGCGGAAGGCTGCAGGCCCGCCGAACGCGCGGCTTGTTGGATCGCGCGATCCAGCCTTTTCGGTGATCCCACCGCGCGCCATCACGCTCCAGCTTCGGCTGGGCGGCGCCAGAAGATCACCAGATTGCCGAGCAGCGTCAGCGCCAGCCCGGCGAGCCCCGCCGCGTCCCAGCGATAGCCCTCGAACAGGGTGGAGAGCGACAGCGCCACCACCGGGAAGAGCACGGTGGTATAGGCCGCGCGCGACGAGCCGATCCGCGCCACCAGCATCAGATAGGTGGTGAAGCCGACCACCGAGCCGATCACCGCCAGATAGAGCAGGGCGGCCAGGTAGCGCCCGTCCGGCGGCGCCACGACCGGCGTGGCGGTGACGGCGATCAGCCCCAGCAGCACCGCGGCGCCGTAGGCCATGCCCCAGGCATTGGCCGTGAGGGGAGCGATGCCGGCGGCGCTGTTGCGGCGCGACGCCATGTTGCCCAGCGAGAAGAACAGCGTGCCCAGCGCGGCGAGGCCGACCCCCTTCAGCGTGGCGCCGTCGAGATGGACGAAGATCTCCTGGCCGAACAGCAGCAGCAGCCCGGCGACGCCCAGCAGCGCCGCCAGCAGGGTGCGCGCGGTGACGCGGTCGCCGAAGAAGATCCGCGCATTGACCGCGTTGTACAGCGTCGCCAGCGAGAAGATCACCGAGAGCAGCCCCGAGGGCAGATGGCCCGCCGCGCTGTAGAAACAGAGAAAGTTCAGGCTGAACAGGCACAGCGCCTGGGCCAGGATGAAGGGCTGGTCGCGCCAGCCCGGCACCGGCAGCCGCCGCAGCGCCGCCAGCGCCAGCAGCAGGATCAGCGCCGCGGCGCCGAAGCGGTAGAAGACCGAGACCAGCACCGGCACCGGCCCGACCTGCCAGGCGATGGCGATCCAGGTGCTGCCCCAGATCAGCACGGTGGCGAGGAAGAGAAGCAGGTTCTGCATGGCCGGGCCCTAGCACCGCGGCGCAGCCCAGGTTTGCAGGATCTTGCGGCGGATGCGCCTTGCCCGCGCCCGGGCCGGGCCGCATCCTGGCGGCCTTCCAAGCCTTGCGGCGCCGCCGATGCAGACCACGACCTTCACTGTCCAGGCGGCGCTCGCCGCCTCCAACGCACGCCTGCTGCACGGCATGGCGCTGGGCTTCGCGCGGGCCGGCGCGGTCTGGAGCAACAGCCATGACCGCGTCGCCTATCGCCGGCCGCAGGGCCACACGCTGAGCCTCTACCTGCAGGGCGGCGAGGGCACGCGGCGGCTGGGGCGGCAGGGCGGGCACGGCCATCCCGGCGCGGTCTGCATCATGCCGCAGGCGCAGTCCTCGGACTGGGAGATCACCGAGCGCTTCGCCTTCGTGCATCTCTACCTGCCCGATGCCGAGCTTCGCCGCGCCTTCGCCGAAAGCTTCGACCGCGACGCCCGGCTGATGACGCTGCCCGATCTCGCTTTCTGTGACGCCCCCGTCCTGGCCGGCGCGCTGCGCCGGCTGGCGGCGGCGCTGGCGGCGCAGGATATCCTGGCGGCGGATGTCGCGGTGACCGAGGCGGTGGTCGCGGCGCTGGCGCCGGGGCTGCCGCCGGGATTGCCGCGGGGCGCGCGGCCGCCGGCGCTGAAGGGCGGGCTGGCGCCGCATCTGCGGCGGCGGATCGGCGAGCATGTCGAGGCGCATCTCGACACCCCGCTGCGGCTGGAGGCGCTGGCGGCGCTGGCCGGCCTCAGCCCCTTCCATTTCCAGCGCATGTTCCGCGCCAGCCACGGCGTCTCGCCGCAGGCCTGGGTGCTGCGCCGGCGGCTGGAGCGCGCCCGCACCCTGCTGCGCGGCGACACCGCGGTGGCCCGCATCGCCGCCGCCTGCGGCTTCTCCAGCCAGAGCCACCTGACCCGCGCCTTCAAGGCGGCGCTGGGGACGACGCCCGCCGCCTGGCGCGCCGGGCTCGGGGCAGGGTAGTTCAGGTCGGGCGGCGGACCCGGCCTCGCGATCCGCCGCTCCTGCTCAGCCGCCGCCGGTCCACAGGTCGCTCTCCAGCCGGGCGACCTCGAAGATGGCATCGCCGGTCCAGTGCTGCACGCCCTCGACCCGCTCCAGCCCGCCTTCCCAGAAATTGACCCGCCAGACGGCTTCCGAATTGCCGTCGCCGGTGGCGGCGGCGAAGAGCACGCTGCCGTCGTCCAGCAGCGTCGCGGTGGCGGGCAGGGCCTGCGGCGTCCAGCGGGCATAGGGCGCGATCTGGAAGGTGCCGGCGGCGCTGCCGTCGGTGACCCAGAGGTCGGCGCCCTCGAAGTCGGTGACCGAGAACAGCACCTTGCCGTTGCCGAGCGACAGGAAGTCCAGCTGCCATTCGCTCTTCAGGATGTCCTCGGCGATGGCGTAGGTGCCCTCCAGGGTGCCGTCGCTGACCCAGAGGTCGTTGCCGTACATCGGCATGACCACCCGCTCGTCATCCAGCTGCGCCATCCTGTGCGAGCTGCCGCTGCCGCCGATGGCCTCCGGCAGCAGCAGCGTGGAGCCGGTCTCGCCGGTGACGCCGATATACTGGGTGGGCGCGCCGCGCGGCCCGTCCTCATAGAGGAAGTACTTGGAGATCCACTGGTCGCCGACGCGGTAGAAGGAGGAGGACGGCGCCTCGGGCGCATCCACCCGGTAGGTGCCCTCGAGGGTGCCGTCGGTGGTCCAGCTCAGATGCGCCACCTCCACCGTGTTCTCGAAGATCCGCTGGCCCGGGAACCAGGCGCGGCCCTCGCCGTCGTAGCGGACGGAGAGGTTCATGATGCCGTCCTCGGGCGGATAGCTCATCAGGCTGCCAAGCTCGACCGTGCCCTCCGGCGTGCCGTCGGTCGCCCATTGCGACGCGCCGTAATAGGCGTCGCTGAACAGGATCCGGCCGTTGCCGAGGTCGTGGAAGCCGCGGAAGTCGGTGCCGTCCTCGCCCGCGGTGACATCGGCCAGCAGCACCGTGCCCCCGGCCGTGCCGTCGGTCACCCAGAGCTCGCGCCCATGCACGCCGTCATCGGCGGTGAAGACCACGCGGCCATCGGGCAGGGCGGTCAGGTTCTCCGGCCCTTCGGTGCCGTCGCCGGTGCCGATGTCGCGCAGCATGCGGGTGCCGGCCCCGGTGCCGTCGGTGATCCACAGCTCGCGGCCATGGATCTGGTCGGTGGCGACGAACAGGACCCGCCCGTCGGGCAGCGCCGTCAGGTTGGTGGGATCGCTGCTGGCGAAGCCGGCGCTGATGTCCTTCAGCAGCCGGCAGTTGGAGAAGTCGCCATCCGCGACCCAGAGCTCGTTGCCGCGCTCGTCATCGGCGGCGACATAGACGATGGCCATCAGGGTTCTTCCCAGGGTGGAACGATCCCTTAGGGGAGACGCCGCGCCGGGCTCCAGCGGTTGCCGGCACTTCTCGCATCACCTCCGCGTGTGTTTTCGCGCGTTACTGTCCTGGCGAAAATCCTGCAGCGTTTTTTCTTGACGATGACTTGCGGAGGGAGGAACCGGTGCCGGATCAGCCGCGCATCACCGCCAGGAAGGCGCGGAAGGCGGCGCTGGGCTGGCGGCGGCTCGGATAGTAGAGGTGGTTGGGCGCCAGCACCGGCGCCCGGCCCGGCAGCAGCGCGACCAGGCTGCCATCCGCCAGATGCGGCGCCGCCTGCGCCTCGAGCAGGCAGACGATGCCGAGGCCGGCCAGCGCCGCATCGCGCATCACGTCGACATCGTTGGTAACGAAGCTGGTCGGCACCGCCTGCTGCACCAGCGCGCCGTCGCGCAGGAAGTCCCAGCGGTGCAGCGCGCCGGAGGAGGTGTGGCGATAGCTGATGCAGCGATGCGCGCCGAGCTCCTCCGGCGCGCGCGGCACGCCATGCGCTGCCAGATAGCCGGGCGAGGCGGCATAGACCAGCGGCATGGCGTCGCTGATGCGCAGCGAGACCATGTCGCCCTGCAGCCCGCCCTCGTGCCGAACGCCGCAGTCGAAGCGCTCGGCGACGATGTCGACCAGCCCGTCATTGACCACCAGCTCGACCGCGACCTCGGGGCAGCGCTGCGCCAGGGTGGCGAGGCGCGGCAGCACCACATGCACCGCGCCCGGGCGATGCGCGTTGATCCGCACCCGCCCGGCCGGCCGGTCGCGCGCCAGGCCGAGCTCGGCGACACCCTCGGCGACGCTGGCCAGGGCCGGGCGCAGCTTCAGCAGCAGCTGCTCGCCGGCCTCCGTCGGCGCCAGCGAGCGGGTGGTGCGGTCGAGCAGCCGGATGCCCAGCCGCGCCTCCAGGCTGCGCATCGCATGGCTCAGCGCCGAGGCCGAGAGGCCCAGCCTCGTGGCGGCGGCGGCGAAGCTGCCGGCCTCGATGATCTCGGCGAAGACGGCCAGGCCCGACCAGAGCTCGCGGTCCATTCCTGAAGATCCTTCAGCAACCCATGCAGGGCAGAGGCCCTAATCGGCGCGCGGAAAGCAATGCATATCGGCCGGGTGCCCTTGGAGGAGCCCCCCGCATGCCGCTCGACACCTATCGCCCGCTCGGCCGCTCGGGCCTGCTGGTCAGCCCGCTGGCGCTCGGCACCATGACCTTCGGCACCGCGCGCTGGGGCGCGGCCGAGGCCGAGAGCCGCGCCATCTTCGACCGCTATGTCGGGCTCGGCGGCAATTTCGTCGACACCGCCGATGTCTATGCCGGCGGCCGCTCGGAGGAGATGCTGGGCCAGTTCGTCGCCGAGGCCGGCTTGCGCGACCGGCTGGTCATCGCCACCAAGTCGGGCTTCGCCACCGGGCAGGGGCCGCTGCAGGGCGGCAACGGCGCGCGGCATCTGCGCGCGGCGGTGGAGCGCTCGCTGAAGCGGCTGCGCACCGACTTCATCGACCTCTACTGGGTGCATGTCTGGGACGGCGTCACCCCGGCGGCCGAGCTGCTGCAGGGCATGGCGGCGCTGATCGGGGCGGGGAAGATCCGCTACTGGGGCCTGTCCAACGTGCCGGCCTGGTACGCGGCGCAGCTGGCGACCCTGGCGCAGGCGCATGGCCTGCCGGCGCCGATCGGCCTGCAGTATTTCTATTCCCTGGTCGAGCGCGGGGTGGAGAGCGAGCATGTCCCCCTGGCGCGCGAATTCGGCCTGGGGCTGGTGCCCTGGAGCCCGCTGGCCTATGGGCTGCTGACCGGGAAATACGACCGCGCCGCCGTCGAGGCCGCGGCGCCCCGGCAGGGCGGCGTGCCCAACAAGGCCGGCTCCGGCGAGGCGCGCGGCCACCGGCTGGACGGCGACAATCCCTTCGGCGACACGCTGTTCACCGAGCGCAACTGGGCGATCGTCGCGGCGCTGAAGCAGCTGGCCGCCGAGGCGGGCGAGACGCCGGCGCGCATCGCGCTGGCCTGGGTCGCCGGGCGGCCAGGCGTCGCCGCCACCCTGATGGGCGTCAGCCGGGCCGCCCAGGTGACCGAGAACGTGGCCGCCCTCGAGCTGGCGCTGACGCCGGCGCAGCTGAACCTGCTGGAGGCCGCCAGCGGGGGCGCCGAAAAATTCCTCTACGGGCTGTTCCGGCCGGAGCTCCGCAACCAGGTGGTGTTCGGCGGCGCCGCGGTGCAGGCATGACCCGGCTGAAGGCCGCGCTCAGCGCTCGGGCGCGGCCTCCAGCGGCAGCAGCGCGGCCAGCGTCGCGTTGAAGGCCTCGGCCGCCTCGAAGGCGACCCAGTGGCCGGCGCCCGGGATGATGCGCAGCCGCGCCGCCGGGCGGAGCTCGGCGAAGAGGCGGATGCGGTCTTCCATATGGGGATAGGCGATGGCGTCGCGCTCGCCATAGATGACGTTCAGCGGCCGGTCGATGCGCGGCAGCACGTCGCGCACCGCGGTGTCGCTGACGACGCCGCGGCTGCGCAGCCGGGCATGGTCGCTGTTCCAGGCCTGGATGGCCAGCGCCAGGTCATCGATCGAGGCCGGATCGGCCAGCATCAGGCTGGCCAGGTTGGCGCGATGCGCCGCCACCCGCTCGGCGCCCTGGCGGTCGCGCACCGGCACCAGCGGCGTGGGCTCGCGCTTCAGCCCGAGCGCGCCGCAGCCGACCAGCGTCACGCTGTCCAGCAGCCCGCCACGGCCGGCGGGGACATCGCCGGTGGCGACATGGGCGGCGACATGGGCGGAGATGACCGCGCCGAAGGAGAAGCCGACCAGGTCGGCGGGGACGCCGCCGGCCTGGAGGCGGATGCCCTCCGCCAGGGCGTCGGCGATGTCCCAGAGGCTGGCGCCGGCCGGCGGCGGGCCAGAGTCGCCGAGCCCCGGCGTGTCCGCCGCCAGCACCCGCCGCCCGCGGGCCAGGAAAGGGATGTTGCGCGCCCAGTGCCGCCAGGAGCCGGCGCCGCCATGCAGCAGCACCAGCGGCGGCCCCGCGCCCCATTCATGCCAGACGATGCGGCCGGCGCCGAACGGCGTCTCGCTGCGGCGGGCGGAGGCTTCCAGGGCGTCGAGGGTCGGGTGCATCGGCCGATGATCGCGCTGCGCCGCGGCGATGGCAAATCGCCCGGCCGGGCCCGTGGTCCGCGGCATTCAGCCCTGCGGCAACCAGCCCTCCAGCGCCCGGGCGGCGTCTGCGCCAGGGGCGCCGAACATCAGGCAGTGCGGCGCCTCCGGCAGCAGGCGATGGGTGCCGCCGAAGAAGGCCGCGATCGCCGCATCCTGCCCGGCCGGGTGGCGTGCCGCGTCGTCGCGCCCGGCCTCCAGCACCAGCACGGGATGCGGGCGGATCGCCGCCGGATCGACGCGGATGCGCAGCGCATAGCGGTCGTTCAGCGCCCGCGGGCTTTCGGCGCAGAGCCCCGCCAGCCACTCCTCCTTCAGCGGCGAGGGCGGCGCCCGCCCGCCCATCCAGCGCGCCACCGCGACATCCTCCGGCGGCGGCGGCTGCAGGGACCCTTCGGGCAGCTCCGGCACGGATCTGACGCCTGGCAGGTTGCCGGGCGGCGAGGGCGCCAGCAGCGCCAGCCCGGCGCAGGGCGCGCCCGCCGCGGCGGCGGCCAGCACCACCAGCGCGCCCAGGCTGTGCCCGACCAGCAGCGGCGGCTGCCCGGCCAGGGCCTGGACCGCCCCGGCGGCCTCCGCGACATCGGCGGCATAGTCGGCGACGCCGGTGGTGGGTGGAAGAGGCGCGCCGGCCAGGGCGCCATGGCCGCGCAGGTCCAGCGCGGCGCTGGCCAGGCCGAGCCCTGCCAGCACCCCCCGCCATTCCGCCCAGCAGGCGGCGGCGTGGTAGCCGCCATGCACCAGCAGCAGCGGCGCGCGCCCGCCCCAGCCGGCGGCGGGCAGGTGCAGCAGCGCCTGCGACAGCGGTTTCCGCAGGACGGCGTTCACTCCGGCTCGATCCCGGCGATGCGCACCCATTCGCGCCAGCGCGCGGTGTCGGCGGCCAGGAAGTCGCGCGCCGCCTCCAGCCCCAGGCTGCGCGGGGCCAGCCCCTGTTCCTCGAAGGCCTTCCGCACCTCGGGTGCCGCGATCGCTTCGGCCATGGCGGCATTGGCGCGGGCCAGCAGGGCGGGCGGCGTGGCGGCCGGGGCGGCCAGGCCCATCCAGCCTTCCATGGCGAAGCCGGGCAGGGTCTCGGCGACGGCGGCGATCTCCGGCCGGCGCGGGTCGCGGGCCGGGGCGCTGCTGCCGATGGCGCGCAGCCCGCTGCCCTCCTGCAGGGCGGGGGCGGCGGAGAGCGCGTCGAGGAAGGCGAAGGCCACCTCGCCGCCGCGCAGGTCGGTCAGGATCTGGGTGACGTTGCGGTAGGAGACGCCGGCCATCTCGGCCCCGGTCGCCGCGCGCAGCAGCTCCGCCGGCACCCGGGAGGAGGAGGAGTAGTAGCCGAAGAACAGCCCGCCCGGCCTGGCCCGCGCCGCCGCCACCAGGCCCGCGACGTCGCGATAGGGCGCCCGGGCATCGACCACCAGGATCGAGGGATAGCTGCCGAACAGCCCGACCATGGCGAAGTCGCGCAGCGGGTCATAGGGCAGCTTCCGGAACAGGAAGGGATTGGCCGCATGGGTCGAGTTGGTGGCCAGGACGAAGCCGTGCCCGTCCGGCGGCATCGACTTGGCGGCGTCGGTGCCGATGACCGCGCCGGCGCCGGGGCGGTTCTCCACCACCACCGGCTGGCCGCGCCGCTCCAGGAAGCGGCCGAAGACCCGGGCGGTGAAGTCGGCGCCGCCGCCGGGGGCGGAGGGGACGATGATGCGGACTGGGCGGGCGGGCCAGGGCTCCTGCGCGGCCTGGGCGCGGGCCCGGCCGGCGATGGCGGCCAGGGCCAGCCCGGCCGCGGCGCGGCGGCGGATCGGCGACATTCTCTTCTCCCCAAGCGTCTTGCTGAGCAGAGAACAATACCGCTGGGCCGAAGCCGCAAGCGAAATGCGCGGCTATTGCCCCGGCGCCGCCAGGCTGCGCTGCAGCCGGGCGATGGCGCCGGGCAGGCCGCGCACCTGCAGCACGCGGCCGCGCTCGTCGTAATCCTCGGCCAGCACGCGGACGCTGTCATAGATCTCGCCGATCAGCCCCTGCCGCGCATAGGGCAGCGACAGGGTGGCCTCCTGCATCTCCGCCTCGAAGAAGCCGATGATGCGGTCATGCAGCGCGCGGACATCCTCCGGCGCATGGGCCGAGAGCATGATGGCCTCGGGGTGCTTCTCCGCCAGCATGGCGCGCCGCCCGGCATCGACCCGGTCCATCTTGTTCAGCACCAGCCGCGCGGGCACGGCATCGGCGCCGATCTCGCGCAGCACGCTGCGGCTGACCTCGAGCTGCGCCTCGTAGGTCGGGTCGGAGGCATCGACGACGAAGAGCAGCAGGGAGGCCTCCAGCGCCTCGGTCAGGGTCGAGCGGAAGGAGGCGACCAGGTCATGCGGCAGCTGCTTGATGAAGCCCACCGTGTCGGAGACCAGCACGCGCGGCCGCGTCTCCGGCTGCAGGATGCGCACCGTGGTGTCGAGGGTGGCGAAGAGCTTGTCCTCGACCAGCACCTCGCTGCCGGTCAGCGCCCGCATCAGCGAGGACTTGCCGGCATTGGTATAGCCGACGAGGGCCACGCGCAGCTGGTCGCGCCGCGCCGAGCGGCGGTTGTCGCTGTCGCGCTGCACCGCCTCGAGCTGGCCGCGCAGCTCGGCCAGGCGGTCGCGGATCTTGCGGCGGTCGAGGTCGAGGGTGGTCTCGCCGGCGCCGGGCCCCTGCTGGCGGCCGCCGCCGGTCGAGGATTCGCGCATCCGCGGCGCGACGTATTTCAGCCGCGCCATCTCCACCTGCAGCTTCGCCTCGCGGGTCTTGGCGTGGCGGTGGAAGATCTCGACGATGACGCCGGTGCGGTCCAGCACCTCGGCCCGCGTCGCGCGCTCCAGGTTGCGGATCTGGCTGGGCGACAGCTCGTGGTCGACGATCACCACCTCGGCGCGCGGCGCCCCGGCGGCCCCGTCCTCGGCCGCGTCCTCCGCCGCCTCCTTCGGCCCGGCCGCCTCCTCGAAGCGGGCGCGCGCCTTGGAGCGGCTGGCCGGCGCCATCGAGGTGACCACGCCGCTGCCGCCGGTGAAGCCCGCCAGCTCGGCCAGCTTGCCGCTGCCCAGCACGGCGCCGGCGCCGGTGCCCTCGCGCCGCTGCGACACCTGGCCGACCACCTCGTAGCCCAGCGTCTTCACCAGCCGGCCGAGCTCCTCGAGGCTGGCGGCATGCGCGACATCGTCGACCTCGGGCAGCTGGATGCCGACGAGGACGGCGCGGGGGGTGGGGGGCTTGGTTTCCATCTTTCTGTCCATAGCACGAAGCGGCGGCGTTCCTGGCATCCGCCGGCCGCGCTACAGAGCCCGCATGCCCCTGAACCGCGCCGACCTGGCCGACTTCACCTGCTTCCTGGCGATCGCGCGGCACCGCAGCTTCCGCCTGGCCGCGCTGGAGCTGGGGGTCAGCCCCTCGGCGCTCAGCCATGCGCTGAAGGGGCTGGAGGCGCGGCTGGGCGTCCGCCTGGTCAACCGCACCAACCGCAGCGTCATGCTGACCGCGGCGGGGCAGGAGCTGGAGCAGGCGATCAGCCAGCCTTTCGACGCCATCGGCCAGGCGGTCGAGGCGCTGAACCGCCACCGCGACGCCCCGGCCGGGCGGGTGCGGCTGAACGCGGTGGTGGATGCGGTGTCGCTGGTGCTGGCGCCGGTGCTGCCGGAATTCGCCCGGCGCTATCCCAATATCGAGCTGGAGATCTCGGCCAGCAACCGCATGGTCGATGTCATCGGCAGCGGCTTCGACGCCGGCCTCCGGCATGGCGGCACGGTGCCGGAGGACATGGTGGCGCAGCGCGTCTCGGCCGATCTGCGCTGGGTGGTCGCGGCCTCGCCCGACTACCTGGCGCGGCATGGCCGGCCGGCGACGCCGCGGGATCTGCAGGCGCATCGCTGCATCGGCGTGCGGCTGGGCGACGACCGGCTGTACCGCTGGGAATTCATGGGGCCGGAGGGCGAGTTCGCCGTCGCCGTGCCCAGCCAGTTCATCCTGGATGACGGCCGGGCGATGGTGGCGCTGGCCCTGGCCGGGGCGGGGCTGGCCTATGCGGCCGAGCCGGTCTTCGCGCCGCACCTGGCCAGCGGCGCGCTGGAGCTGGTGCTGCAGGACTGGGCGACCAGCGGCCCGGGCTACCAGATCTACTACTCCAGCCGGCGCCAGGTGCCGGCCGGGCTGCGGCTGCTGGTCGAGCTGATCCGCGAGATGCGGCCGCTCGGCCTGTAGCGCGCGCCCGGCCGCGGCGCGGCCTCAGCGCATCTGCAGCACGATGACGTCGCTGCTGGCCGGGTTGGTCTGGCTGCGCAGCTTCGCCACCTGCTCCTCGGTCACTGCGCCGCCGCGGTTGCCCCAGGCGGTGCGGATGAAGGACAGGATTTCCGCCACCTCGCGGTCGTTGATCTGGTTGCGCAGCGAGGGCATGCGATAGGCATCCGCGACGCCGCCCGCCACCACCCGTCCTGCGCCGTTCAGCGTGATGTTGATCGCCGAGGCCGCATCGGGCGCCAGCAGCGAGCTGGCGCCGGCCAGCGGCGGGATCCATTCGCCGCGCCCCTGGCCGTCGGCGCCGTGGCAGGTGCCGCAGCGCGCCATGTAGCCGCGGGCACCGGGGCTCGCGGCCAGCGTCGCCGGGCTGGCCAGCGCCGTGCGCGTCGCCGGGTCGTATTGCCAGGGCGCGCCGTCGCGCGCCGGGTCGCCGGGCAGCGACTTCAAATAGCGGGCGATGCCGCGCAGGTCGTCATCGGTCATGAACTGGGTGGAGTTGTTGAAGGCCTCCATCATCGAGCCGAAGACCACGCTGTGCCGGTTCCGGCCGCGCTTCAGATAGGCGAAGATCTCCTCCTCGCTCCAGCGGCCCAGGCCGCTGTTCGGGTCGCCGCGCAGGCTGGGCGCGTACCAGCCGTCCAGCAGCGCGCCGGAGAGGTAGCGGGGATCGCTGGAATCGAGCGCCACCTCCTGCATGGCGAGGCCGCGCGGCGTGTGGCAGCTGCCGCAATGGCCGGCGCCCTCGACCAGATAGGCGCCGCGGTTCCAGGCCGCGTCGCGCTGCGGCGCTGCCTGGTAGGGCCGGGTCGGCGCGAAGACCAGGTTCCAGAAGGCCAGCGGCCAGCGCATGTTCAGCGGCCAGGGGATGTGGCTCGCCTGGTTGGCCTGCCGCACCGGCTGCACGTGCCGCTGGAAATAGTCGTAGAGCGCGCGGACATCCTCGTCGCTCATCCTGGCGTAGGAGGGATAGGGCATGGCGGGATAGAGCCGCCGCCCGTCGGCGCCGATGCCGCGCCGCACCGCGTTGTCGAACTGCGACAGCGTGTAGCCGCCGATGCCGGTCTCCCGGTCCGGGGTGATGTTGGTGGCGAAGATGGTGCCGAGCGGCGTGCCCATCGGCAGGCCGCCGGCGAAGGGCGCGCCATGCTCGGTGCTGTGGCAGGCGACGCAGTCGCCGAGGCGGGCGACATATTCGCCGCGCTCCAGGGGCGTCGCCGCCGCGGGCGCCGCGCCGTCGAAGGGGGAGGCAGGGATCCGGGTGGCGAACCACCACGCGCCGGATCCGGCGACCACGAGGATCGCCAGCAATGCGGTAAGCCGTTTCAATGTCCGTCCAGCCCGGTTTGCAGGTGGCTGGCCCGCCGCCCGGAGGCCGGGCGGCGGGCGGGAGGTCAGGGGGTGCCGCGGCGCCTCAGGAGACGCGGCCGAAGCGCGCGCGCGACAGCGGCAGGCTGCGGATCCGCTGCCCGGTCAAGGCGAAGACCGCATTGACCACCGCCGGCGGCACGCCGGGCACGCCGGGCTCGCCGACGCCGCCCATCGGCGCGCCGCTCTCGATGATGCGGACATGCACCCGCGGCATCTGGTCGGGCGGCAGGATCGGATAGCCGTCGTAGTTGCGGGCGCGCGGCGTGCCGTGCTCGTAGACCACCTCCTCCAGCAGGGCGGAGGACAGGCCGATGGCCACGGCGGATTGCACCTGCTCGACCACGGTCGACGGGTTGACGATGCTGCCCGGGTCGATGGCGACCCAGACGTCATGCGCCCGCGCCCGGCCGTCCTGGATCGACACCTCGGCAATGGTCGCGACCTCGGTGCCGAAGGGCGAGGACAGCGCGATGCCGCGCGCCCGGCGGCTGCCATCGGGTGCAGTGAAGGGGCCGCGCTTCCAGCCGCCGGAGAGCTCGGCGACGGCGGCGAGCAGCGCCTGGTGCCGCGGGCTCTTCTCGACCAGCCGCTGGCGCAGCGCGAAGGGGTCGGTCTGTCCCGCCTCGGCCAGCTCGTCGAGGAAGCACTCCATGAAGAAGTCGTTGTAGGAATGCCCGACCGAGCGCCAGAAGCCGACCATGGCGGGGCTGCGCTGCACCACATGGGCGACGCGGCGGTTGGGGAAGGCATAGACCTTGTTGGCGATGCCCTCGACCACGGTGCGGTCATGGCGGTCGGCGGGCGCGCCGAAGGTGCGGTTCAGCAGGTGGTCGCAGACGATCTCCGCCTCCAGCGCCACCGGCAGGCCGCTGGCATCGATGCCGCCGCGGAAGCGCACCAGGGCCGCCGGGCGGAAGGCATCGCGCAGGAACTCGGCCTCGCGGCTCCAGATCACCTTGACCGGGCGGCCGGTCGCCTTGGTCAGGGCGATGGCCTGGGGGAAGGGGCTGGCCGCCTCGTACAAGAAGTGCCGGCCGAAGAAGCCGCCCAGCGGCGGTGAATGCAGCGTCACCTTCTCCGGCGCGATGCCGGCGGCGCGCGCCACCACGGGCAGGTACATGTCCGGCGCCTGGTTCGGCACCCAGAGCTCCAGCGTGCCGGCCTCCGCGTTCCAGGAGGCCAGCGCCGAGGGCGGCTCGAGCTGGCCATGCGCCAGCAGCGGCGCATCGTAGCTGGCTTCAACCACCCGCGCCGCGCCCTTCAGCGCGCCAGAGGCGTCGCCAGCCGTCTCCGCGGTGATTCCAGGGCCCGGGGCGGCCTGCTGCCGGTCGCGCAGCGCCCGGGTCGAGAAATCGGCCGGCATGGCATTGGCGGCGCCGGGCGCGGCCTCGCGCCAGGCGACCTGCAGCGTCTCCGCCGCGCGATGCGCCCGCCACCAGCGGTCGGCGACCACGGCGACGGCGCCGGGCAGGCGGTGCAGCGAATGCACGCCGGGCAGCGCCAGCACCGCCGCCTCGTTGCGGATCTCCGCCGGCTCCATGCCGTAGCGCGGGGCGTGCTGGACGGCGGCCTGCAGCATGCCCTCCACCGCCAGGTCGATGCCGTAGACCATCTTCCCCGTCGACTTGGCGCGGACATCGAGCCGGGCGACGGGCTTGCCGATCCAGCGGAATTTGTCCCGATCGCGCAGCGTCACCCCGGCCGGGACCGGCTGGGCGGATGCGGCCTCGGCCAATTCGCCATAGCCGATGCGGCGGCCGGAAGCGGCATGGACGACGAAGCCCGGCTCGGTCGTCAGGCTGCCGGCCGGGACCTCCAGCCGGATGGCCGCGGCCTCGACCAGCATGGCGCGCGCCGTCGCGCCCAGCCGGCGCAGCGGCGCGATGCTGGTGCGGACCGAGCTGCTGCCGCCGGTCACCCGCGGCGCCCCCGGCAGCTTGTACCGCGCCCCCGGCGGCGCGCATTCCAGCAGCAGGCGGGCGGGCTCCAGGTCCAGCTCCTCGCCCAGGATCTGCGCCAGCGCGGTGGAGACGCCCTGGCCGCCCTCGACGAAGGGCATCTGCAGCCGCGCCGTGCCGTCGGCGCGCAGCTCGAGCAGGGCGGCGAAGGGGTTGGGCATGGCCTCCGCGGCCGGCGTTGCCTGGGATGCGGCCGGGCGGGCGCCCAGGCCCAGCACCAGCGCGCCGGCGGCAGCCCCCAGCAGCCCGCGCCGCGAGAGGTTCAGCGGCGCCGCCGCCTCGGGGGTGGCAAGGAAGGTCATGGCGCGGCTTCCCTCAGCCCTGGGCGGCCTGCCGCATGGCGGCGGCGATGGCGTTGTAGGTGCCGCAGCGGCAGAGATTGGTCATGGCGGCGGCGACCTCCGCCTCGCTCGGCTGCGCGATCTGCTTCAGCAGCGAGGTCGCCGCCATCACCTGGCCGGACTGGCAATAGCCGCATTGCGGCACCTGGTGGGCCACCCAGGCCTCGACCACGCGGCGGCCGACGGCATCCTCGCCGATCGCCTCGATGGTGGTGATCTGCTGGCCCGCGACGCTCTCCACCGGCGTGATGCAGGAGCGCACGGCGATGCCGTCGACCAGCACGGTGCAGGCGCCGCATTGCGCCAGGCCGCAGCCGTACTTGGTGCCGGTCAGGCCAAGCTCGTCGCGGATCGCCCAGAGCAGCGGCATCTCGGCCTCGAGCGCGACCGTGTGGCGCACGCCGTTGACGATGAGGTCCATCTCGTCCTCCAACTGCAGGAACAGGGGTGCAGTGACGCGGGTGCAGGCGCCCCCGGAGGGCCAGGACCGGGGGCTGCCCTGCCATGAAAGGGCGGAACGCGGCCTGGCCGCTAAGCCATTCGCCGGCGGCCAGGTCAATCTTCGGCGATGGCGGCCAGTGGGGGCGGGCCCAGGTGTCCTTCTGTAGCGCCCGTCCGCCGGCCGCGGCACTGGCCGGAACCGGCATGCCGTGATGAGGGGAATTCATCATTCCACCGCCGCCCGGGCGGCCCGGCACCCCGTGCCTCACGCGTTCCTGAGGTTGCGCCGGGACGGCGGGGCTGCGACGCTTGGCCGGCAAGCCTGTTCACCGGCGCGCCCCGGGCATCATCCCTTTGGCCTATCCCTTGTTGACCTCGCGGCGCGCGAACCAGCGGAGTGCGACATGCCGGTTGAAGCGAAGTACAAGACGACGGCCACCGCGACGGGCGGCGGCCGGGATGGCCGGACCGCCCTGGCCGATGGCAGCATGGACCTGCAGCTGACCGTGCCGAAGGAGCTCGGCGGCCCGGGCGGCGACGGCGCCAATCCGGAGAAGCTCTTCGCCCTCGGCTATTCGGCCTGCTTCCTCGGCGCCCTGCGCGTCGCCGCCGGCCAGACCAAGACCAAGCTGCCCGAGGGCACCACGGTGACCGCCACCATCGGCATCGGCCCGCGCTCGGAGGGTGGCTTCGGCATCACCGCGGCGCTCGACGTGCTGCTGCCCGGCCTGGCCGAGGCCGAGGCGAAGCAGCTGGTCGAGACCACCCACGGCATCTGCCCCTATTCCAATGCCATCAAGGCCAGCGTGGACGTGGTCACCACCACCCGCGGCTGATCCCGGGGAGGGTCCGGGGGGCGCCGCAGCGCGCTCCCCGGCGCCGCCATTCAGCGCGCCGCGCCGCACCGCCCGCCAATTCCACCGCGATCCCTGGCGGATTGCGCCGCTTGACCGCCCCCCCGCCGGTGACATCCTTCCCGCAAGAAATTCTGGGGAGGACTGCATGTTCACGCTCACCGCCGCGCAGCTGCGGCTGCAGGGCCTGGCCCGCGAGGTCGCCGAAAGCGTCCGCGGCCGCGCCGCCGAGACCGACCGCAGCGAGGCCTACCCTTGGGACACGGTGCGCGACATGACCGCCGCCGGCCTGATCGGCTACACCATTCCCAGGGCGCATGGCGGCCAGGGTGGCAGCTTCCTCGACGCCGTCATCATCGTCGAGGAGATGGCGCGCGTCTGCGGCGTCACCGGCCGCATCGCGGTCGAGGCGAATATGGGCGCGATCTCCGCCATCATGCGCTACGGCACGCCGCAGCAGCAGACGCTGGCGGCCGAGACCGTGCTGGCCGGCGACAAGCCGGCGATCTGCATCACCGAGCCCGAGGCCGGCTCGGCCGCGACCGAGATGACCACCACGGCGGTGCGGCGCGGCGACGTCTATGTGCTGAACGGCAGGAAGCACTGGATCACCGGCGCCGGCGTGTCGAAGCTGCACCTGGTCTTCGCCCGCGTCGTCGACGAACAGGGCCGGCCCCAGGGCATCGGCGGCTTCATCGTCCTGCGCGACGACGCGGCGGCGCTGGCGGCGCGCGGCTTCCGCATCGGCGCGCGCGAGCCGACGATGGGGCTGCGCGGCATCCCCGAGGCCGAGGTCATCCTGGAAGACCACGAGGTTCCCGCCGCCATGGCGCTGCAGCCGCCCGGCGGCTGGGGCCGCGGCTTCGCCGAGCTGATGAACGCCTACAACAGCCAGCGCGTGGGCGCCGGCACCGTGGCGCTGGGCATCGCCCAGGGCGCCTTCGAGGCGGCGCTGGATTATGCCAGGACGCGCCACCAGTTCGGCCGGCCGATCGGCGAGTTCCAGGGCCTGCAATGGATGCTGGCCGACATGTCGATCCAGATCGGCGCGGCGCGGCTGGCGCTGTACAACGCCGCCGCCAGCGCCGATCCCTTCCCCGACCCGCTGCTGGCGGCCCAGGCCAAGGTGCTGGCCTCGGAGATGGCGATCAAGGTCACCAACGACGCGTTGCAGGTTTTTGGCGCCCGCGGGTATTCGCGCAACCAGGCGCTGGAGCGGATGTGCCGCGACGCGCGCATGTTCACCATCGGCGGCGGCACCGCCCAGGTGCTGCGCACCCAGATCGCCAGCCGCCTGCTGGGCTGGAAGCTGCCGCAGACCCGCGACGGCTATGCGCCGGCGGCCGACCGGGTTGCCCCCACGGCCGCCCCCAGGGCCGCCGAGTGACGCCGGCGGCCCGCCCGATGCAGGACCCCCAGGGCTACGCCCTCACCACCGCCAGCGCGGCGGCGGCCGGGCTCTACGGCCAGGCGCAGCGCGCGCTGCTGGAATACCGGCTGAGCACCATGGCGACGATCAAGGAGACGATCGCCGCCGATCCCGGCTTCGCGCTGGCGCATTGCCTGCGCGGCTATCAGTTCATGATGTACGGCTCCTTCGCGGTGCTGCCGCAGGCGCGCGCCGCGCTGGCGACGGCCGAGGCGCTGGCGGCGCAGGCGACGCGGCGCGAGCAGCAGCATGTCGCGGCGCTGCGCCACTGGAGCGACGGCCGCATCGGCGCCGCCGTCTCCACCTGGGAGGCGCTGCTGGCCGAGCATCCGCGCGACATCGTCGCGCTGCGGCTGCACCACTTCAACTGCTTCTGGTCGGGCCGCGCGCATTCGCTGCGCGGCGGGCCGGCCGCCCTGCTGGAGGCCTGGTCCGAGGATCTGCCGGGCTATGGCAATGTCCTCGGCATGCTGGCCTTCGGCTACGAGGAATGCGGCCAGTACCGCGAGGCCGAGCGCTTCGGCCGCATGGCGGTGGAGCGCAACCCGGACGACCTCTGGGCGATCCATGCGGTCGCCCATGTGCTGGAGATGGAGGACCGCCAGCAGGAGGGCATCGCCTGGCTGTCGCGCCCGGTCGAGGCCTGGTCCGACCGCAACCCCTTCAAGGGCCATCTCTGGTGGCACCTGGCGCTGTTCCAGCTGGAGGAGGGCCGCTACGACGAGGTGCTCGCCCTCTACGACCGCTCGGTGCAGAATGACGGCTCGACCTTCTATCTCGACATCCAGAACGCCGCATCGCTGCTGGCGCGGCTGGCGCTGCGCGGCGTCGATGTCGGCGCGCGCTGGGACTCGCTCGCCGATTTCGCCGAGAAGAGCATCGGCGACCACGCGCTGATCTTCACCGACCTGCACTACATGATGGCGCTGGCCCGCAAGCAGCGCTTCGGCGCGGCCGAGCGGCTGCTGCGCTCGATGGAGGAGTATGCCGAGGGCGGCGCCGCCGATGCCGCATCGGTGGTGCGCCAGCTCGGCCTGCCGCTGTGCCGCGGCATCCTGGCCTATGAGCAGGGCGACTACCCGGGGGCGATCGGCCACCTCGCGCCGCTGCACAACAACGACGCGCCGATCGGCGCCAGCCATGCGCAGCGCGACATCCTGGACCAGTATCTGATCGAGGCGACCATCCGCGCCCGCCGCCTCGGCCAGGCGCGGATGCTGCTGGCCGAGCGCGTCCGGCTGCGCCCGGGCAACCGCGACGCCGCCGCGCGGCACCGCGCCGTGGTCGCGCAGCTCGCGCAGGAGGCGCGCGCCTAGACTGAGGCGAAGGCGGCGCCGCCCGGGGCCGGGGCGGCGCCGCCGCCGCACGTCAGGCGCGCTGGACGCCCCAGGGATAGGGCGCATTGCCCGGGCGGATCCCGGTGATGTCGGCGCGGAAGGCCGTCTTGCTCATCACCTGGCCGAGCGGGATGGTCGCCGCCCCCTGCATCGCCGCGCGGTTCATGCCGAAGGCGATGTCGCGGCGCTGCTCGGGGGTGGGCGCGTAGAGCCAGCTCTGCAGCGCGTCCTCGACCTCCTGTTTCTGCCACCAGCCGAACCAGCCCTGGGCGCCGTTGCCGCGCAGCAGCGGCGACAGCGCCGGCGTGCCGTAGACGGTCGCCGTGCCATAGGTGTGGAAGATGCTCCAGCCGCCGCGATCGACCGGCTCGCGATTGCCGCGGCGGCTGGCGATGGTGCCCCAGTCGGCCGCCTGCAGCTCGACATTCAGCCCGGCGCGGCGCAGCAGGTCATAGGTGACCTGGCCGAGCGGCTCGATGGTGCGGTGGTCGGCGGCATGCAGCACGACGATCTTCTGGCCCGCATAGCCGGCCTCGGCGAAGGCCTTGCGCACCGCCTCGGCGGAGGAATTCCCCGGCATCAGCGCGGCCGCGTTCTCGGTGTAGTATTGCGTGCCGCGCGGGAACAGGCCGGGGCAGGTGGTCCAGCCGCTGCGGTCCTCGCCGGCGACGGCCAGCATGTAGTCTTCCTGGTTGATCGCCTGCATCAGCGCGCGGCGGATCTTCTCGTTGTCGAAGGGCGGCTGCAGGCAGTTCAGCCGCATCAGCCCGAGCTGGCCGGAGGGATGGATCTGGCCCAGGCGGATCTGCCGGTTGCGCGCCAGGCTCGGCAGCAGGTCGGCGATCGGCGCCTCCAGCCAGTCGACCTCGCCGGTCAGCAGCGCCGACTGCGCGGTCGCCGCATCGCCGACGATATGCCATTCGACGCGGTCGAAATGCGCGACCTTGCCGCCGCTGGCCCAATCGGGCGCCTCGGCGCGCGGCTGGTAGCCGGCGAATTTGCGATAGACCACGCGGCTGCCGGAGACCAGCTCGCCGGGCACGAATTCATAAGGGCCGGAGCCCACCATCTCGGTCAGCGGCCGGCGCGGGTTGGAGCGCGCCAGGCGCTCGGGCATGATGAAGGGCACGCAGGCATCGGCCTTGGCCAGCGCGTCGATCAGCAGCGGGAAGGGGCGCGTCAGATGGATGCGCAGCGTGCGCTCGTCGGGGGTCTCGTAGCGCTCGACCAGCGGCGCCAGGATCTGGCCGAAGGTGTCGATGCTCTTGGTCCAGCGCTCGATGGAGGCGGCGCAGTCGATCGCGCGCACCGGCGCCCCGTCATGGAAGCGCAGTCCCTCCCGCAGGCGGATGGTCCAGGCGCGGCCGTCGTCGGAAACCGTGTGGCCCTCGGCCATCTGCGGCTGCGGCTCCATCCTGCCGTTCACCGCATAGAGCGTGTCGAAGACGTTGTAGCCATGGTTGGTGCTGATCACCGCCGTGGTGGTGATCGGGTCCAGCACCGCGAGATCGGCATGCGGCACGATGCGCAGCGTCTTGCGGCGCAGATCCTGGCCGAGGGCGGGGGAGGCCAGGGGACTTGCCAGCGAGGCGCCGAGCGCGAGCGGCAGGCTGAGCAGGGAACGGCGGTGCATCGGACGTGGTCTTTCCTGATTCTTGGACGGCAGCGGCGGCGGCGATCTCAGAGGATCAGCCGCGGCGCGGCGACGTCATCGAGCGGCCAGAGCGGGCGCTGGATCTTCGTGTAGGGCAGCAGGCGGTAGTCGCGCGGGATCGGCCCGTCGGCATCGACATAGAGGACGCGGGCCGCGATCGGTCCGAAGGCGCCGCGGAAATGGTTGGTCGACTTGACCAGGATCGCCTGGCGCTCGGCCGGCTCTATCCCGAGGTTGCGGAACAGCTCCAGCCCCATGGCCTGGGACCGCTCGGTGATCAGCACGATGTCGATGCCGCCCAGCCGCACCGCGGCGCAGTCGCCCAGATTGACCCGCGTCTCGCCGAACATCTGCCAGGCGTCCCGGGCGAGCGCCGTGACCTCGACCATCGCATCGATCGGCTGGCCGGAGGTGGGGGCGATCTTGCCGCCGATGCGCAGGGGCAGCCGCGCGCCGAGGCCGGCATCGAAGCAGAGCCGCGCCGCGATCGGATCCCAGATCGGCCCGACAGCGACGTTCTGCGCATCGGCCTCGATCAGCCGGCGCAGGATGGTGGTGTTGTCGCCGGCAGCACCCCCGCCCGGATTGTCGGCCGGATCGGCCATGACGACGGGGCCGCGCTCGGCGGTCAGCGCGGCCTGCACGGCGTCCTCGACGCTCAGATAGGGCGGCGCGGTCTGGCCGCGCATGGCGACCAGCTCCTGGCCAAGGGCGGTGGCCACCGCCTCGGCCTTCGCCTTGTCGCCATCGGCGACGACGAGGACGCGCACGCCGATCTCGGGCACGTCAGCATAAGGAAAACTGTGGCAGATGGAGATCGACAGAAGCCCGTCCTGGCCTTCCATCGCCTTGATGCGGTCGATGAAGCCGCGCATCCAGGGCTCGGTGGTCGGATAGGCGCCGAGCTGGCGGCAGTCATACAGCGCCGAAACCGGCTGCACCTCGCGGCGGATGGCGCGCAGCAGCAGGGTCAGCAGCTCCTCGGCGCGCTCGACGATGTCGGTATGCGGGAATTCCTTGAACAGCACGATGATGTCGGCGGCCTGCACCCGCCTGACCGTCAGGTGGCAATGCGGATCGAGCTCGACGCCGATGACGCAACCGGCGCCGACGATCGCGCGGGCGCGGGCGATCAGGTCGCCTTCGACGTCGTCATAGCCATAGGCCACCATGGCGCCATGCAGCCCGAGCAGCAGCCCGTCCAGCGGCAGCGCGGCGCGGATCTGCTCCAGCACCTCGTCGCGCATCGTCTCATAGGCGTCGCGGCTGGTGGTGCCGGAAGGATGGGTGGCGAAGCAGCTGCCCTCGACCAGGGTGAAGCCGTCGCGCGCGGCCCGGCGGCGGGCGACGAAAAGCGGCGCGCTGAAGCTGCGCGGCACGTCGTCGGGCAGCTCGCCGGGGCGGAACCAGCCCTCGTCCTGGTAGGAGCGCAGGCTGGTCGGCAGCGGCGAGAAGGTGTTGGTCTCGGTCGCGATGGTCGCCGAGAAGATGCGCGGGCGCGATGACGCCCTGGCCGGGTCCTGGCTTCGGCCCCGGCTTCGCTCCTGACTTTCTGGGGCCAAGGGGCCGATCTCCTCGTTTTGCGGCACACTAGGCGCAGGTCATTCGTCTTGCCAACAGGAATGATGTCCCGTATACGGGACAGATTGACCAGGGAGGGCGGCTTGGCCCCGGAAGCGGCGGAGGGCGCCCAGCGCCAGCGCGGCGTCGACCGCGTCATCGACCTGCTCGAGGCGCTGCTGCGCGCCCGGGCACCGCTGCGCATCGGCGAGCTGGCGCGGCGCATCGACGCCCCGCGCTCGACCACCTACAGCCTGGTGAAGCTGCTGCTCGCCGCCGATGTGCTGGAGGCGTCGGAGGATGGCAACGCGGTCTATTTCGGCCGCGCCATCGGCCTCTATGGCCATGCCTATACGGAGCGAAACCCGATCCATCGCCTGGCCAGGCCGGTGCTGGAGCGGCTGGCGCGGGAGGATGGCTGCACGGCGCAGCTCTGCGCGCTGCATGGCGACAAGTATGTCGTGCTGGACAGCGTCAGCGCCGGCGGCATCTTCCGCATCACCGCCGAGATCGGCGTGCCGGTGCCGATCCCCTGGACCGCCTCCGGCCGGCTGCTGCTGGCGGGCCGCAGCGATGCCGAGATCCGCGCGCTGATCCCGGCCGCCGACTACGATCTTCCCGACGGGCGGCGGATCGACCCGGCTGGTTTCCTGGAGAATATCCGCCAGGCGCGGCGCGACGGCTTCTGCGTCACCACCAGCCTGTCCGACCGCTTCACCAGCTGCCTGGCGGCACCCCTGCAGGATGCGCAAGGAAGGGTGGTGGCGACGCTCTGCTTCGTCACCGCCGCCGACCAGCCGGCGGCGCTCAAGGCCGGGCTGGTGGCGGCGCTGGTCGCCGCGGCGGCGACGCTCTCGGCCTCGCTGCCTTAGCCGGGGCTAGCGCTTCGCCGCCTTGTGGGTGCCGACATTCTCGTGCCAGACCACCGGCACGCCGTCCCATTCGGCGATCTGCTTGCCGGCGAACTTGCGCCGGACATAGACATGGTAGGCATCCGCCTCGGCCTCGACATAGCCCGACTTGCCATCGTTCAGCCGCAGCTGGCTGGCCAGCTGCTCGGCCTGGTCGATCATGTAGGCGTCCGGCTGGCTCATGCCGCCTCCTTCGCTGCTGTCGCCGCCGCCGCGTTACATCTCGGACAGAAAGCCGCGCTCACGGCCACGTCGGGTGAACGGCCGCGGCGGACGGGCGTTCAATCCCGCCATGAAGACAGCCTCCCGCCCCCTCATCAAGCCCGATCAGCGCGGCCCGGCCCTTGCGGCGCGGCGCGCGACGAAGATGGCGGCCTCGGCGCATGCCTATGTGCGCGGCAGCACGGTGCGCTTCTACGAATGGCTGGAGGAGGGCGGCGGCGCCACCCTGCCGGAAGGCCCCGCCGTTTGGATCTGCGGCGACTGCCATGTCGGCAATCTGGGACCGGTCGGCGGCCGCGACGGCGATCTCGAGGTGCAGATCCGCGACCTCGACCAGACGGTGATCGGCAATCCGGCGCATGACCTGGTGCGGCTCGGCCTGTCGCTGGCGACCGCGGCGCGCGGCTCCGACCTGCCGGGCGTGATGACGGCGCGCATGCTGGAAGGCATGGTCGCCGGCTACGAGGCGAGTTTCGAGGCGGATCCCGGGGAGGAGCCGGCGCCGCGCCGCCGCGGCCGGCATGCCCGGCTGCCGCCGCTGATGCGCAAGCTGCTGCATAGCGCCGCGCGCCGCTCCTGGAAGCACCTGGCCGACGAGCGGATCGAGGGGGTGGCGCCGGTGATCCCGCTCGGCGCCCGCTTCTGGCCGCTGCAGCCGGCCGAGCGGCGCGCGCTGCGCGAGCTGATCGCGACCGAGGAGCTGCGCAGCCTGGTCGCCGGGCTGCGCGGCCGCAACGGCGGCGCGCGGGTCACGGTCGCCGACAGCGCCTATTGGCGCAAGGGCTGCAGCTCGCTCGGCAATCTGCGCTTCGCCGTGCTGGCGGCGGTGCAGGCCGAGGAGGATGCACGCCCGCGCTACTGCCTGCTCGACGTCAAGGAGGCGGTCTCCGCCGCCGCCCCGCGCTACCCGGACGCCGCCATGCCGCGCGACAATGCGGGCCGGGTGGTCGAGGGCGCGCGCCACCTGTCGCCGCATCTCGGCCAGCGCATGCTGGCGACGCGGCTGCTCGGGCGCAGCGTCTTCCTGCGGGAGCTGCTGCCGCAGGACCTGAAGTTCGAGATCGAGCGGCTGGACAGGGACGAGGGCATCGCGCTGGCGACGTCGCTCGCCGGCGTCGTCGGCCGCGCCCATGCGCGGCAGCTGGACGCCGCCGCCCGCCAGGCCTGGCTCGCCGAGCTGCGCCGCCGGCGGTCGAAGACGCTGGACGCGCCCTCCTGGCTGTGGAGGGCGGTGGTCGAGCTCGTCGCCAATCACGAGGCCGCCTATCTCGAGCACTGCCGGCGCCACGCGCTGCAGGGCTGATCGCACGAAAGCACGCTTGCACGCTTTTTGCCGCGCCGGCTATGCTGCGGCGTCAGGACAGGATGGGAGGCGGGCCGGTGCTCGTGGTGGGCTGCGCGTCGCAGAAGGGCGGGGTGGCGAAATCGTCGCTGGCGCGGCTGCTGGCGCGGGAGATGGCGGCGCAGGGGCAGCGCGTGCTGCTGGCCGATCTCGACGTGCGGCAGGCGACCTCGCTGGAATGGGCGCGGCGCCGCGCCGAGGCCGGGCTGCGGCCGGAACTCCAGGTCGCCCGCTGCGAGACGGTCAAGAACGCGCTGAAGCAGGCGCGCCAGGCCGAGGTGGATTGCCTGATCCTCGATGCCCGCGGCTTCGCCGATGCGCAGACGCTGGAGGTGGCCGGGGCCGCCGACGCACTGCTGATCCCTTCGGGCCTGGCGGTCGACGACCTGCTGCCCTCGGTGCGGCTGGCGCATGAGCTGACGCGGGCCGGCATCGCCCCGGCGCGGATCGGAGTCGCGCTGTGCCGCGCCGGCGACACCGCCGGCGAGATCGCCGAGGCCGCGCGCTATGTCGCCGAGGCCGGCTACCACTGCCTGCCGGTCGCCTGGCCGGAACGCGCCGGCTATCGCCGCGCGCATGACGAGGGCCGGGTCGCGACCGAGGCGCGCCACCCCTCGCTGCGCGGCAGGGCCGAGGCCTTCGCCGCCGGCATCCTCGACTTCATCGCCCGCCAGCCCCGCCTGAAGAAGGACGACAAGCATGGACGCTCCTAAGCCGGCCGCCGTGAAGCGCGCCCCGCGCAAGGGCGCGCCGCCGCCGCAGGACGACACGCTGGGCGCGCTGCCCGGGGCCTTGGCCGAGAAGGCGCCCGGCAAGCCCACCGCCAAGGCGGAGGGGAAGAAGCGCAAGAAGGCCGCCAGGGAGGCGCCGAAGGCAGTGTCCAGACCCGAGCCGAAGCCTGCTCCGGAATCGGCGCCCGAAACCGCGAAAGCGGGGGCCGCGAAGGCCGAGCCCGCCAGGCCCGTGCGCAAGGACCGCACCGAGCCGCTGAACTTCCGCGTCAGCGCCGAGTTCCGCCGCGCCTTCAAGCGCGCTGCCGCGGCGCAGGACTGCAAGAAGGTCGACCTGCTGGAGCGCATCTTTGCCGAGTGGAGCGCGCGCAACCCGGGCTGAGCCCTGCCGCGGGCGCGCCGCTCAGCCGCCCGCGAAATGCTGCGCCTGGGCGTCGCGCAGCAGCTTCGCCTTGGACGGACGCCCGGCTTCCAGATGGGCGGCCATCAGCGCCGCGGCGCCCGGCATGTCGCCCGCCTCGATGCGGTCGAGGATCTGCAGGTGCTCGGCCGATTGCTGCCGCAGCCGGTCCTGGTCGGCGGCGATGACATAGCCCACCAGCCGCCGCAGCCGCGTCACCCGCAGCGCCGCATCGGCGAAGAAGCGGTTGCCCGAGGCCTGCATCAGCGCCAGGTGGAAGCCGGAATTGGCCTCGAAGACCTGGCGCGCCGTCATGCCGGCGGCGCCGCCCGCGGCCAGCGCTTGCTGCTCCCGCCGCAGGCGTGCGGCGATCGGCCCGGCCAGGGCGAAGCCCGGCTCGAGCAGCGCCGCCGGCTCGGTCGCGCGGCGGAAGCGATAGGCCTCCTCCTGCCCCTCTGCCCCGTCGATCAGCGGCAGGAAGCGCCAGGCGCCGGCCGGGGCCTGCTCGGCCCAGCCCTCGGCCAGCACCTGGCGCAGCACCCGGGTCACCAGCACCCGGCCGGCGGCATAGCGCCGCATCAGCTCGGCCGCGCCGACCACCTCCGGCAGCGCGCGGCGCAGCCGGTCGCGCACCAGCGCGGCGTAGAGCGCCTCGGCCTCCTGGCCCTGCGCCTCCAGCGGCACGGCGGCGTCGATGTCGTCCGGCAGGCGGCGCAGCGCCAGGCGGCGGCCGTCGCGCCCGGCCAGACCCGCCTCGGCCAGGATGGCCAGCGCCCCGCGCACCGGCGCGCGCGATGTGCCCAGCGCCGCGGCCAGGCTCTCCTCGGTCAGCCGTGCGCCGGGGGCGGCGCCGCTGGCGCGCAGATGCGCCAGGATCAGGCGCGCCGTGGCGCGGTGCAGCAGGGCGGCGGGCATGCGCGGCATGGCGCCTCATATCGCGGCGATCGCCCACAGGCAAAAGGGGTCTTTTGTCTTCTATCGCGATATGCGACGTATAGCCCCGGCGACGGAGGCGGCACGATGCAGGACTGGCAGGAGACACCCGTCTCCACCCTCGAGGGCGTCTTCGGCCGCCGCCGCATCGTCGACCTTCCCGCCGCGGCCGGGCCGGCGCTGGCGCGGATGCCCTGGGTGCACCGCGTGCTGCTGGAGAACCTGCTGCGCCAGCCGGAGGCAGAGGTGCGCGCCGCCGGCCGCCAGGCGCTGCTCGACTGGCTGCAGACCGGCCGGTCGGAGGCGGAGATCCCCTTCGCGCCGCTGCGCATCCTGATGCACGACACCACCTGCGGCCCGGCGCTGACCGACATCGCCGCGATGCGCGACGCCCTGGCCGAGGCCGGGGGCGATCCGGCGCTGCTCAACCCCTCGGTGCCGGTCGCGACCTCGACCGACCATTCGCTGGCGGTGGATGTCGCGGGCGTCCCCGGCGCGCTGGCCGCCAACATGGCGCGCGAGATGGACCGCAACGCCGAGCGCTACCGCTTCATGAAATGGGCGGCCCAGGCGGTGGAGGGCTTCCGCGTCTTCCCGCCCGGCACCGGCATCATGCACACCATCAACCTGGAGCGGCTGGCGACGGTGGTGGCCAGCGAGACCCGCGACGGCGAGGCCTGGGCGGTGCCCGACACGCTGGTCGGCACCGACAGCCACACGCCGATGGTCAACGGCATCGGCGTGCTCGGCTGGGGCGTCGGCGGCATCGAGGCGGAGGGGGTGATGTTCGGCGTCCCCGTCTCGCTGCGGGTGCCGGAGGTGATCGGCGTCCGGCTGGACGGCGCCCTGGCGGAGGGGACCTTCGCCACCGACCTGGCGCTGGCGGTGACGCAGCTGCTGCGCCAGGCCGGCGTCGCCGGGGAATTCGTCGAGTTCTTCGGCCCCGGCGTCGGGGGCCTGACGGCGGGGCAGCGCGCCGTGGTCGCCAACATGGCGCCCGAATACGGCGCCACCACGGGGATGTTCCCGATCGACGGCCAGACCCTGGCCTATCTGCGCGAGACCGGCCGGCCGGCGGAGCAGGTGGCGCTGGTCGAGGCCTATGCCCGCGCGCAGGGCCTGTGGCACGACCCGGCAGCCACGCCGCGCTACACCACGGTGCTGACGCTGGACCTCGCCGCGCTGCGCCCCTCGGTCGCCGGGCCGCGCCGGCCGCAGGACCGGCTGGACCCGGCCGAGGTCGCCGGCGCCCTGGCCCGGGCGGGCACGCAGCCGGGCGCCGCGCCGGTCGGCGGCATCCCGGCCGATGCGGTGGCCATCGCCGCCATCACCTCCTGCACCAACACCTCGGACTTCTCCCTGCTGGTGGCGGCGGGGCTGGTGGCGCGGCAGGCGCGGGCGCTGGGGCTCGCCGTGCCCCCTTGGGTCAAGACCTCGCTGACCCCGGGCTCGCCCTCGGCCGAGCGGCGGCTGCGGCGCGCCGGGCTGCTGGACGACCTCGAGGCCTTGGGCTTCGGCGTCGCCGGCTATGGCTGCGCCACCTGCATCGGCAATTCCGGCCCGCTGCTGCCCGCCGTCGCCGCGGCGGTGGAGCAGGGCGGGCTGAAGCCGGTCGCCGTGCTCTCCGGCAACCGCAACTTCCCCGGCCGGGTGCATGCGCAGCTGGAGGCCGGCCTGCTGGCCTCGCCGCCGCTGGTGGTCGCCTATGCGCTGGCGGGACGCGCCGGGCTCGACATCACCCGCGACCCGCTCGGCCAGGATGCCGATGGCCGCCCGGTCGCCCTGGCGCAGCTCTGGCCGCGGCGGCAGGAGATCGAGGCGGCGGTCGCGGCCGGGCTGGACCCGGCCGATATCGCCGCGGCCGGCGCGGCGGCCGATGCCTCGCCGGGCTGGGCGGCGCTCGCGGCGCCGGCCACGCCGCGCTTCCCCTGGGACCCGGCCTCGACCTATCTGCGCCGGCCGCCCTTCGTGACGTTCGGCCCCGGGCGCGCGCCGGCCGGGCTGCTGCGCGCGCATCCGCTGCTGGTGCTGGGCGACGACATCACCACCGACCACATCTCCCCGGCCGGGGCGATCGGCGGCCGCAGCGACGCGGCATCCTGGCTGGTGGCACGCGGCGAGGATCCGCGCGACCTCAACGTCTATGCCGCCCGCCGCGGCAACTGGGAGGTCATGCTGCGCGGCCTGTTCACCAACCGCGCGGTGACCAGCTTCCTGGGCGCGCCGCTGACCGCCGGGCGCACCGTCTTCGCCCCCGATGGCGCCGTGCTGCCGGTCTGGCAGGCCGCCGCCCGCTATGCCGGGCTCGGCCTGCCGGTGGTGATCCTGGCCGGCGAGCGCTACGGCACCGGCTCCTCCCGCGACTGGGCGGCGAAGGGGGCGCAGCTGCTCGGCGCCCGCGCCGTGCTGGCCTGCAGCTTCGAGCGCATCCACCGCGCCAACCTGGTCGGCATGGGCGTCCTGCCGCTGAAGCTGCCCGCCGGCTGGCGGCCGGAGGCGATGCGGCTGCAGCCCGGCGACACGCTGGAGATCGGCTGGGACCTGGAGGGGCTGGCGCCGCGCGCCGCCCTGCCGGTGACGCTGCGCCGCGGCGATGGCCGGGTCGAGCAGGCCACCGCCACCGCGCTGCTGGAGACCACGCGGGAGGTGCGGCTGGTCCAGGCCGGCGGCATGATCCCGCTGATCCTGCGCCAAGCCCTGGCCCGCAGCGCCGCCGCCGCCGAACCCGCATCCCAGCCACGAGCCGAGCCCACCGCATGACCCCGCTGCCCAACGACCTGCGCGCCGCCATCGATGCCGCCACCCTGGCCATCGAGCCCCGCCTGATCGCGCTCCGCCGCGACATCCACGCCCATCCCGAGCTGGCCTTCGAGGAGGTCCGCACCGCCGGCGTGGTCGCCGCCGAGCTCGCGCGCCTCGGCATCGAGCACCGCAGCGGCATCGGCCGCACCGGCGTCGTCGCCACCATCCGCGGCGCCCGGCCCGGGCCGGTGCTGGCGATCCGCGCCGACATGGACGCGCTGCCGATCCAGGAGGAGACCGGCCTGCCCTTCGCCAGCACCATCCCCGGAAAGATGCATGCCTGCGGCCACGACCTGCACACCACGACGCTGCTCGGCGTCGGCGCGGTGCTGCAGGGGCTGGCGGGGCAGCTGGCCGGCACGGTGCGGCTGATCTTCCAGCCGGCGGAAGAAGCCATCGGCGGCGCGAGGGAGATGATCGCCGAGGGGGTGATGGAGGGCGTCGACATGGCGCTCGGCCTGCACAACCGGCCGGAGATCCCGGTCGGCCGCTTCGGCATCGTGCATGGCCCGGCGACGGCGGCGACCGATTCCTTCGACATCGTGCTGCACGGCAAGTCCGGCCATGGCGCGCGGCCCTATGCCGCGGTCGACCCGATCGTCGCCGCGGCGCAGCTGATCACGCAGCTGCAGACCATCGTCTCGCGCGAGGTGCGGGCGCTGGATTCTTGCGTCGTCACGATCGGCGCCATCCATGCCGGCGAGGCGCGCAACGTCATCCCCGAGCGCTGCGAGCTGAACGGCACCGTGCGCACCCGCCAGCCGGACGCGCGCGACGCCGCGGAGGCGGGCATCCGCCGCATCTGCGAGGGCATTGCCGCGGGGCTGCGGGTGCGCTGCGCGCTGTCCTACCGCCGCGGCATGCCGGCGGTGATCAACGACGAGGCCATGCTGCAGCACACGCTGGCCGCCATCCGCGCGCAGCTCGGCGATGTCGCCGACGAATACGAGCCGAGCCTGGGCGGCGAGGATTTCGCGCTGATGGCGGCGATGGTGCCGGCCTTCCGCCTGCTGGTCGGCTCGTCGCAGCCGGGGCGGGCGGACAAGGTGCACAACGCGCATTACCAGCCGGACGAGCGCTGCATCGGCTATGGCGTCCGCGCCCTGGCCCGCACTGCCGCCGATCTTCTGACCCCCGGCGCCACCACCTGAGAACAGCGCCTCAGCCGCGGCCGGACAGCGCCAGCGTCTCCTCGGCCAGCAGCCGGGTCAGCGCGCCGGCCGGCATCTCCCGCCCCAGCGCCGCCGCCTGGCCGGCCCAGAGGCTCATGAAGTCGCCGGAGCCCGCCGGCTCGGTCGCGGCGCGCAGCGGCGCCAGCGAACCGCCGGCGGTGGGGAAAGCGGGGGCCAAGGCCGAGACCGGCCCGAGCTCGCGCATCACCCGGTTGACGAAGCCGCGCGCCGGGCGGCCGGTGAAGAGGTTGGTCAGCGCCGTCTCGCGCCCGGCCGCCTGCCGCAGCGCGGCGCGATGCGGCGCCGGGATCCTCGCCTCGGGCGTGAAGAGATAGAGGGTGCCGAGCTGCACCGCCGAGGCGCCCAGCGCCAGGGCGGCGCGGATGCCGCGCGCGTCGCCGATGCCGCCCGCTGCGATCACCGGGACCGACACCGCATCCACCACCTGCGGCAGCAGCGCGAAGGTGCCGATCTGCGTCGCCATGTCATCCGAAAGAAAGTTGCCGCGATGGCCGCCGGCTTCCAGGCCCATGGCGATGATGGCGTCGCAGCCCTGCGCTTCCAGCCAGCGCGCCTCGGCCACCGTGGTGGCGGAGGAGAGGATGCGCGCGCCGGTTCTCTTCACCCGCTGCAGCAGCGCCGGTCCGGGCAGGCCGAAATGGAAGCTGCAGACGGCGGGCCGGGCTTCCTCGACCAGGGCGCAGAAGGCCTCGTCGAAGGGCGCGCGGGCGCCGGGTGGCGGCAGCACCGCCGGATCCAGGCCGAGCTCGCGGTAATAGGGCGCCAGCGCCGCCTGCCAGGCCGCCGCCCGCGCCGGGTCGGGCGACGGCGGCTCATGGCAGAAGAAGTTCATGCCGAAGGGGCGGCCGGTCGCGGCCCTGATCGCCACGACCGCGTCGCGCGCCTGGGCGACGGTCAGGGCGGCGCAGGGCAGCGAGCCCAGGCCGCCCGCCTGGCTGACGGCCACCACCATCTCTGGCGTGGTGCTGCCGGCCATGGGCGCCTGGATGATCGGCAGCTCGATGCCGAGCAGGTCGAGGAGGCGGCGGTCGGTCCAGGGCATCGCGGCGCCTCCCGTCACGCGACCAGCAGCTCGTCGGCCGGGCCGAAGAACTCGTGGTGGATCTGCGCCGCCGGCACGCCGAGGCGCCGCAGCGCCGCGACGAAGCCGCGCAGGAAGTCGCGCGGGCCGCAGAGGTAGTAGTCGGCGCCGGCCAGCGGCGTGTTGGCCGCCAGCCACTCCGGCGTGATGCGGCCCTCCAGGTCATGGCCGCGGTCCTGCGGCCGCGGGCCTTCGTAGAAGGTGGTCACCTGGATGCGGCCGCCCGACGCCGTGGCCAGTGCCCGCGCCTCGGCGCCCAGCGCATGGGTGGCGCCGGACTGGGTGCCATGGACGAACTGGACCGCCGGGCCCGCGGGCTGCGCGGCAGCGGCCTGCAGCATCGACAGGAAGGGGGTCTGGCCGACCCCGCCGCTCAGCAGCACGACGGGTCGCGGCGGCGCGTCGGGGAGGAAGAAATCGCCGGCCGGGGCGGCCACCTTCAGCACCGCGCCTTTCTCCACCGTGTCATGCAGCCAGCCGGAGGCGGCGCCCTGCGGCTCGCGCTTGACGCTGATGCGATAGGCCGCGTCGCCGGGGCCGGAGGAGATGCTGTAGTTGCGCTTCAGCGGCGGCCGGCCCGGCAGCTCCAGCCAGAAGGTCAGGTACTGGCCGGGCCTGTGGCGCAGCACCGTGCCGCCATCGACGGGCTTCAGGATGAAGGAGGTGATGACCTCGCTCTCGCGGATCCTGTCGACGACGGCGAAGTCGCGCCAGCCGCTCCAGCCGCCGGGGGCACTGGCCTGGGCCTGGTAGAGCTGCTGCTCGCGGCCGATCAGGAGATTGGCCAGGAACCAGTAGGCCTCGCCCCAGGCGGCCAGGATCTCGGGCGTCGCCGCCGCGCCCAGCACGTCCTGGATGGCGCCCAGCAGCGCCTCCGCCACCGCCGGGTAATGCTCCGGCAGGATGTTCAGCCCGACATGCTTCTGCGCGATCCGCTCCACCGCCCCGGTCAGCGCGCCCAGATTGTCGATGTTGCGCGCATAGGCCAGCACGGCATTGGCCAGCGCCTTGGGCTGCGACCCGGTCTCGCCGTGATGCGACTGGTTGAACAGGTCGCGCATCGCCGGGTCCTGGAACAGCCGGGCATACATGCAGCGGGTGATGTCGAGGCCATGCGCCTCCAGCGCCGGCACCGTGGCCTTGACGGTGGTGATGGTCTGCAGCGTGAGCGGGCAGGGCATGGCGACCTCTTAAGGTGTATAGTTCGTACATCTTTATGGCCGCTTGGATTGAAGATGTAAATCCCCTACATCTTCTCCATGCGCCTCACCCTGCACACCGACTATGCGCTGCGCACGCTGATCTATCTCGGCCTGCGGCAGGAGCGCCGCGTCTCGATCCGCGAGATCGCCGAGGCGCACCGCATCTCGGAGAACCACCTGGTCAAGGTGGTGCACAATCTCGGCCGCGGCGGCTTCATCGAGACCACGCGGGGCAAGGGCGGCGGGCTGCGGCTGGCGCGTCCGCCGGAGGCGATCAATGTCGGCGCCGTGGTGCGCTTCACCGAGGAGGACATGGCACTGGTCGCCTGCTTCCAGGACCCGGCGACCGGCGGCGGCTGCGCGCTGATCCATGCCTGCCGGCTGCAGGGGCTGCTGGGCGAGGCGCTGGCCGCCTTCCTGGCGGTGCTGGACGGGCAGAGCCTGGCCGACCTGCTGCGCCCCAACCGCGCGGCGATGGCCGCCCGGCTGGGGCTGCCGGCGCCTGAGGCCGCCTGACCCCCGCGCCGGGGACCCCTGGACAGGACCCCCTGGGCAGGACCCCTGGGCAGGCGCGCCGGCATCCCCACATCAGCCGGGCATGCTCGCCCCGCTGCTCGACATCGACCGGATCTACCTGGAGGCCGCCGTGGAAGCGCATCCGCGCGGCCGCGAGATCCTGGCGCGCTTTCCCGACGCCGAGCGCATCCCGGTCGAGTCCCACTGGCGCATCCCGGCGCTGCGGCAGGCCGATCCGGGCGACTACCTGGCGGCCAAGCGGCAGTCGCTGGTGCTGGGCGTCAAGAAGGGGCTGGACTTCCGGCCGAACGGGCGCAGCGCCGATTTCATCGCGCCCTCCACCTCGAATGGCTGCGCCATGGCCTGCGCCTATTGCTACGTCGCGCGGCGCAAGGGCCATGCCAATCCGGTCAGCGTCTTCGTCAATATCGAGGCGATCTGCGCCGCCATCGCCCGCCATGCCGCGAAGCAGGGGCGCAAGACGGTGCCCGACCAGGTCGATCCCGAGGCCTGGGTCTATGACCTGGGCGAGAATGGCGATCTTTCCGTCGATGCCGCCATCTCCGACAATGTGCGCGACCTGGTGGCGCTGTTCCGCGGCCTGCCGCAGGCCAAGGGCAGCTTCGCCACCAAGGCGGTCAATCCGGCGCTGCTCGGCTATGACCCGCAGGGCCGCACCCGCATCCGCATGTCGCTGATGCCGCCCGACCTGGCGCGGCTGCTGGACGTGCGCACCGCGCCGGTGGCCGAGCGCATCGCCGCCATCCCCGAGCTGCACCGCGCCGGCTACGAGGTGCATGTCAACTTCTCCCCCGTCGTGCTGCGCGAGGGCTGGGAGGGCGAATGGGGCGCCCTGTTCGAGATGCTGGACGATTGCCTGCCCGATGCGGTGAAGCAGCAGCTGGCGGCGGAGATCATCATGCTGACCCACAACGAGACGCTGCACGAGGTGAACATGGCCTGGCACCCGAAGGCCGAGGCGCTGCTCTGGCGCCCCGACATCCAGGAGCAGAAGGTCTCCGAGGGCGGCGGCGCCAACCTGCGCTACCGCACGCCGTGGAAGCGGCGCTGGCTGGACCGCTTCATCGCGCTGCTGGCGGCGCGCATGCCCTATTGCCGGGTGCGCTATGCCTTCTGAACCGGCCACCACCCCGCCTGTGACCCTGTTCTGCCTGCCCTGCCTCGGCGGCAGCGCCCGGCAGTGGCGCGCGGTGGCCGAGGCGCTCGGCCCCAGCGACGGGCCGGGGGGCATTGTGCTGCAGGGCATCGACCTGCCCGGCTTCGGCGAGGCCGCCGCCGTCCCCGGCTACACGGTGGCCGAGATGGCGGCGCATGTGGCGCGGCGGATCGCCGCGGCGGCGCCGAGACGCTGGCTGCTGGCCGGGCACAGCATGGGCGCCAAGGTGGCGGCAGTGGTGGCGCGGCGGGCGCTGGACGGCGCCTCTGGCCTGCCGCCGCCGGCCGGGCTGGTGACGCTCGCCGGCTCGCCCCCCTCGCCGGAGCCGATGGCCGAAGACCGCCGCGCCGAGATGACCGGCTGGCTGGAGGGCGACGCCGCCACCCGCGACCGCCATGCCCGCGACTTCGTCGCGGCCAATGCCCTGATCCTGCCGGACGCCGCCCGCGCCCTGGCCGAGGCCGAGATGCTGCGCGCCAGCCCCGCCGCCTGGCGCGCCTGGCTGCAATCCGGCAGCCGCGAGGACTGGTCGGACCGCGTCGGCCAGCTGCCGCTGCCCGCCCTGGTGCTGGCCGGCGCCGAGGATGGCGATCTCGGACCCGCGGCGCAGCGCCGGCTGATGCTGCCGCATCTTCCCGGGGCGCGGCTGGAGGTCATCCCCGGTGCCCGCCACCTGCTGCCGATCGAGGCGCCCGCCGCCGTCGCGCGGCTGATCCGCGACTTCGCGGCGGGATTGTGACCTAGCTCGGCGGCGGAGGCGGGAAGGGCGCCGGATCGGCGAAGCGGCGGATGATGTTGGTGACCAGCCTCGCCGCGACATTCTCGTAGCCGTCGACCGGCAGGGCGCCGATGAAGTTCATCGAGCCCACCGAGAAGACCGCGCCGCCGCCGGCCGTCTCGAAGAAGGTCAGGTCGGAGCGGATGATCTCCTCCCGCGCCGCCGGCCAGGTGTGGTCGCGCCGCTCCTCGTTGACCGGCTGGTAGCTGGGATCGGTCAGCACCGCGCGGCCGATCACCAGCGCATGCCGCGGCGTGCCCAGCGTCACGTCGGCACGGTCGAGCTCATGCCCGGCGGCGCCGCCGCCCATCAGCCCGCGCTCGCCCAGCGGCGCGCCGGGGGCGGAGATATCCTCGATGCCGTCGCGCATGAAGGCGACGCGCGGGTCGCGGATGGCGTCGAGAAAGGCGTAGGGGTAGCCGATATACTCGCCCTGGGTGCTGAAGCCCACGCCGACCAGCTGCTGCGGCGGCCGGCCGAGGCGCCGCCACAGCCCGCCATAGCTGCCATCCTGCGCGTGGTAGCTTTCGCCCGGCAGCGTCTCCCACAACCGGATGCCGCCTTCGGCGCGGCGCAGCTCGAAGCTCCAGGGGCCGGTGCCATGCGGCACCACCTTCCAGTAGAAGCCGTTGCCGCCGAGATACAGGAAGCGCCCGCCCTGGCCGAGATAGGCCTGCAGCGCGTCCAGCGTCTCGACCGTGTGGTATTCCGGATGCTGGCCGGTCAGCACGACGTTGTAGTTCGACAGCAGCTCCACGCCCTCGGCGTGCAGGTCGTGGTCGGTGATGACCTCGAAGTCGATGCCCTTGCGGGTCAGCAGGTCGGTGACGAAGCTGTCGGCGGCGATCCAGTAGAGGCCGGAGCCGCCCTCGCTCGGATCGACCAGGTGGATCTGGTTGACCCGCTTGTCGATCATCGGCCGGCGCATGCTGGACATCACCACGCCGCTGCCATCGGAATGGAAGTTGTAGGGCGAGACGCCGTATTCCGGATGCCCGTCCGGCGCCTGCGGCAGCGCGCCCCATTCCAGCGAGCGCGGGATGATGCGCGCCTGCCGCCCGGCCTTCTGGAACTGGCCATAGACCGTGTAGCTGAAGGTCGGCGCGAGGAAGGCGACGCGGGCCTGCGACCCCGGCACCCGGGCGCGCAGGTGGAAGACGATGTTGTCGCGGTGTGTCCGGCCGTCACGCTCGGTCTCCAAGTGGAGGGCATAGACGCCGCTCTGCCAGTCCTCGGGGATCGCGAAGGACAGCGAGGGCTGCCAGCCGGCATCGCCGAGATCGTCGTCGTGGAAATGGATGGCGCCGTATTGCGACGGGTCCTCGGTCCAGCGATGCACGTCGCCGCGCCAGCTCGAGCCGGTCATGGCGCGCGTCGGCAGGTTGTGCAGCAGCCCATGCGCCGCCTGCGGGCCGGTATCCTCGATGCGGTCGGTCTGCATCGCCCGCGACAGGTCCCATTCGGCGATGGGCGCGCCACCATCGCCGGCGGTGAAGCGCGGGCGCTCGATCTTGCCGTTGAAATGCGCGCCGTCGCGGCGCTCGGCGGCGATGGCGGCCGCACCGGCGCCGCCGGGGAAGGGCGCCGCCAGGGCCGAGACCTCGGCCGCCTCGGCGCGGTCCAGCCGCGGCGTCAGCGGGCGCTGCCGCAGCTGCAGCCGCCCCTCGGCGTCGATGACGCAGGCGAGCTCATGCCAGGCGCGCTCGGTCAGCGGCAGCCCGGCGCGCAGCAGGGTCTCGCCCGCCGGCGTGGTCAGGCGGCACCAGGCGCCGTCCGCGCCGAGGCCGAGCACCAGCGCATGCCCGGCCCCCGCCCAGGCCAGCACCGGCTGGTCGCCGGCGGCCAGCCGCGTCGGCCAGACCGTCGCCGCCAGGGCCACCGGCCCGGCCGGCAGCGTCACTCCCGGCACCTCGCCCCAGGACCCCAGGAAAATGTCCTGCTGGGTGCCGGCATGCTCGCCTTCCAGCGCCCAGTCCGCCGGCACCTCGCGATAGCCGGGGCCCTTCGGATTGGGATCGCCGCAGATGACCCGGGCAATCCGCGCCCGATAGGGACCGCCGCCCTGGACCGAGATCATGACGTTGAGCGTCTCGCCGGGGCGAATGCTCCAGCGGTCGACATAGCCGGTGATGGCAAGCATGGATCAGGGCCTCAGGCGCGTCGCAGGTTCCAGAACAGCGGCAGCCCCTTGAGCACGCCGCTGAGCTCCTTCTTGTAGACCGTCGGCTGGTAGAACAGGCCGAGCGGCACATAGGGCACGTCGATGAAGGCCTGGCGCTGGGCCTGGATGCCGATGGCGCGCTGCGCCTCGGCATCGGGGGCGGCGAACCAGGCGTCGCGCAGCGCCTCGAGCTGCGGGCTGGTCGGCCAGCCGAAGGTGGCGCGCTCGCCGCTGCCGCGCAGGAAGTTGTGCGCCGCCGGGTTCAGATGGGTGACGCCCGGCGAATAGGTGCAGAACAGGTTGTAGCCGCCGCGGTCGATGCCGCCCTTGTTGGCCATGCGCGTCAGCATGCTGCCCCAGTCCATCACCTGGTAGTCCAGGTTGATGCCCAGCCGTTTGAACAGGTCGGCGGTGACCTCGCTCAGCGCCTTGATCGAGGGGAAGTCGGAGGGCGCCATCAGCAGCACCCGCTCGCCCTTGTAGCCGGCGGCCTGCAGCGCCTGGCGCGACTGCTCGATGCTGCGGCTGCCGTCCAGCGCCGCCATCCCTTCGTCATTGGCCATGACGCCGCCGGGCGCGAAGAAGCCGACCTTGTCCTTCCACAGCGTGCGGTCGTCGCCGGCGACGGCGGTCATGAAGTCGCTTTGCTTCACCGCGCCCAGGATGGCGCGGCGCATCGCCGGATTGTCGAAGGGCGGGATGGTGGAATTGAAGCGCAGCACGGCGATGGCGCCATAAGGGTCGAGCACCTCGACATTGACGCGCAGGTTGCGCTTGATCATCGGCAGCAGGTCGTAGATGGGCTGTTCCCACCAGTCGATCTCGCCCTGCTGCAGGGCGGCGGCGGCGGTGCTGGCATCGGGCATGACCTGCCACTCGATGCGGTCGAAATGCGCCACCTTCGGCCCGGCCAGCAGGCTGGCGACGCCCTCGGGGCGCGGCACGTAGCCGTCGAACCGCTCATAGACCAGGCGGGAGCCGGAGACATGCTGGTCGGCGCGGAAGCGGAAGGGACCGCTGCCCACCAGCTCCTTCACCGGCGGCACCGGGTTGTCGGCCGCCGCCAGCCGCTCGGGCATGATGAAGGCGACAATGGCGCCGACCTTGCCCAGCGCCGTCGGCAGCAGCGGGAAGGGCGCCTTCAGCCGCCAGCGCACGGTGCGGTCGTCGGGGGCGGAGAGCTCGTCCACCACCGCCATCAGCGAGGTGCCGAAGGCATCGCGATGCGCCCAGCGCCTGAGACTCGCCACCACGTCGCGGCCGCGCACCGGCTCGCCGTCATGGAAGCGGAGCCCCTCGCGCAGCCGCATGGTGACGAGCTTCCCGTCCTCCTCGATCGTATGGCCTTCCACCATCTGCGGCCGCACCACGCCCTCGGCATCGATGCCGTAGAGCGTGTCATAGATCAGAAAGCCGTGGTTGCGGTTGACCAGGCCGGTGGTGATGGTGGGGTCCAGGATGGCGGCATCGGCCTGCGGCACGAAGATCAGCGTGCGGGCATTGCCCTGGCGCCCCTGCGCCCGGGCGATGCCCGGGGCGGCGAGGGGAGAGGCGGCGGCAGCACCCAAGGCCAGCGTGCTGCGGAACAGGTCACGGCGTTGCATGGCAGAAGCTCTCCAGCGGGGGTGGCGAGTCTGGCTGTTCCCTGAATGGGGCGGGATGCTTGTTACTCAGCGGCGAGGCGGCTCTTCGGCAGGTCGCGCTCGACCTCGGCCAGCGTGCGGTCGAAGAGAGAAAGAATCTCGTCGATGCCGGCCTCGTCGATGATCAGCGGCGGGCAGAGGCCGATGGTGTCGCCCATCGGCCGGATCACCAGCCCGTTGGCGAGGGCTGCCGCATCGAAGCGGGCGCCGGCCTTCAGCGCCGGGTCGAAGGCCGTCTTGGTTGCGGGATCGGCGACCAGCTCGACGCCGATCATCAGCCCGGCGCCGCGCACCTGGCCGACGATGCCCGACCGCGCGGCGATGGCGTCGAGCCCGGCGCGCAGCCGGGCGCCCATGCGCTGGGTATGCGCGACCACATCCATCTCGCGATAGACGGCCAGCGTTTCCAACGCCACGGCGACGCCGACCGGATGGCCGGAATTGGTGAAGCCGTGGCCGAAGATCTCGCCGCCCTCGTTCATCCTGGCGAGCGCATCCTGGATCGGCTTGGACAGCAGCACCGCCGAGATCGGGAAATAGGAGGACGAAATCCCCTTGGCCATGGCGATCATGTCCGGCGTCATGCCGGTGGTGGTGGCACCCCACATCTCGCCGGTGCGGCCGAAGCCGCAGACCACTTCGTCGCCCAGGACAAGAATATCGTGGCGGCGCAGCACCGCCTCGATCGCCGGGAAATAGCCGGCGGGGGGGACGATGATGCCGCCGCCGGCATTGATCGGCTCGGCGATGAAGGCGGCGATGGTGTCGGCGCCTTCCTCCAGGATCATCGCCTCCAGGCTGTCGGCCAGGCGCGCGACGAAGGCGGAGATGTCCTCGCCGGGCTGCGGCCCGCGATAGGGATCGGGGCAGAGCGTGTGCAGGAAGCCGGGCAGCGGCAGGCCGAATTCGCGGTGCATGCGCGGCAGGCCGCACATCGAGGCGGCGACGATGGTCGAGCCATGGAAGCCGCGGTCGCGCGAGATCACCTTGCGCTTCGTCGGCTTGCCACGGACCGCGTGATAGACCCAGGCGAGCTTCACCATGGTCTCCGTCGCCTCGGAGCCGGAGGTGGCGAAATAGGCCTGCGCCTCGGGGATCGGGCCCATCGCCACCAGCCGCTCGGCCAGGTCGATGGTCGCCGCCGGCGTCTTGTGGTTGAAGGTGTGGTAGAAGCCGAACCTGTCATAGGCCTCGGCCGCGGCGCGCTTCAGCCGCGCATGCGAGAAGCCGAGCGAGGTGCACCACAGCCCGGCCATGGCCTCGACATACTTCCTGCCGTGGCTGTCGAAGACATGGATGCCCTCGCCGCGCTCCATGATCAGCGGGCCGCGCTCGGCATGGGCCTGGGCATTGGTCTGCGAATGCAGGTGGAACAGCACGTCCCGCGCTTCGGCGGAATTGGGCGGCGGCGTCGGCATGCGGGCAGCTCCTCGGGGGCGGCGGACAGCAAGTGACGTAAAATTGGCCTGACCAATCTGGCCTGGGCACTGTCTGCGTCCCGGTTCCGCTTGTCAAACCCTTAAAGCGGGTGCTTCAAGCCGGCGATGCTCCCCGCCATGCCCGTCCTGCGCAGCTTCGAGACCATCGCCCGGCAGATCGCCGCGCTGATCCAGAGCGACCATCCGGTGGGCAGCCGCCTGCCGGCCGAGCGCGAGCTGGCGAAACGCTTCGGCGTGTCGCGGCCGACGGTCCGCGAGGCGATCCTGTCGCTGCAGATGGCCGGCATGCTGGAGGTGCGGAAAAACAGCGGCGCCTATGTCGCCAGCCGCCAGGAGGCGGCGGAGGTGCGCGCACTGTCCGGCTTCGGCCCCTTCGAGAACCTGCAGGCGCGGCGCATGATCGAGCCGCAGATCGCGGCCATCGCCGCGCAGCACGCGACGCCGATGCAGCTGGCTGACATGGCCGGGACATTGGCAGACATGCGCGCCGACCATGCCCGCGGTGTCGAGGCCGATGCGGCGGATCTGCGCTTCCACATCCTGCTGGCCGAGGCCAGCGGCAATGGCGTGCTGGTGCAGATGGCCGACCAGCTGTGGCGCGGCCAGATCGAGAGCGGCATCTGGCAGGAGATCCACCGCTACATGCCGATGGAGCAGTACCGCAAGACCTGGCTGCGCGACCACGAGGCGATCTTCCGCGCGGTGGAGGACCGCAAGCCGCGCGCCGCCTCGCTGGCCATGACGCGGCACCTGGCCAATATCCACGCCGCGCTGATGACCACCACGGCCGCGCGGCGCTGACCCCGGGGGCGGCCCGCCCCCGGGACGCGCTGGCCTGATCAGGCCAGCTCTTCGCCCTTGGTCTCGGGGATCAGCAGCCAGAGCGCCAGGATGTCGACCAGGTAGAGCAGCGCCAGCAGGGCGATGGCGACCTGGAAGCCATAGGCGAGGGCGATGGCGCCGACCACCACCGGACCGAAGCCGCCGATGGCGCGGCCGATGTTGAACAGCACGTTCTGCGCCGTCGCTCGCGCCGCCGTCGGGTAGAGCTCGCTCATCAGCGCGCCATAGCCGCCCAGCATGCCGTTGACGAAGAAGCCCATCACCGCGCCGGCGACCAGCAGCGCCGTCGCGTCGGTCAGCTGCGCATAGACCACCACCATGATGGCGGCGCCCAGCATCCAGCCCAGGAAGGCCGGCTTGCGGCCGATGCGGTCGGCGACATGGCCGAAGGCATAGATGCCGACCGCCATGCCCAGGATGGTGACCGCCGTCCAGGTCGCCGACTGCGTCAGGCCGAAGCCGAAGCGCGAGGACAGGTAGTTCGGCAGCCAGATCATCACGCCGTAATAGCCGAAATTCTGCACGCCGCAGAGGATCACAAGGCCGATGCTGCTGCGCGTGGTCCGCGCATCCGCCACCAGCAGCCGCAGCGCCGATTTTCTTTCGGTGGTCTTCGTCCGCTGGACGAAGACCTCGGGCTCGTGCAGGTTCTTGCGGATGAAATAGGCGGCGACGGCCGGGAACAGGCCGATGGCGAACATGCCGCGCCAGCCGATCTCGGGCAGCAGCATCGGCGTCAGCAGCGCGGCGCCCAGCACGCCCGCCTGCCAGCCCAGCCCGACATAGGAGGAGGCGCGGGCGCGCTTCGAGGCCGGCCAGGCCTCGGCCACCAGCGCCATGCCGATGCCGAACTCGCCGCCGAGCCCGATGCCGGCGATGGTGCGGTAGAACAGCAGGTCCCAATAGCCCTGCGCCAGGGCGCAGAGCCCGGTGAAGACAGCGAACAGGACGATCGTCCAGGTCAGCACCCGGACGCGGCCCAGCCGGTCGGAGAGCATGCCGAAGCCGACGCCGCCGACCACCGCGCCGACCAGCGTCGCCGTCACCAGCGAGGCCGCCTGGGCCGGGCTGAGGCCCAGATCGGCCGAGATGGCGCGCAGCATGAAGCCCAGGATCAGCAGGTCGAAGCCGTCCATGGCATAGCCCAGGGCCGAGCCCCAGAGCGCCTTCCAGGCGGCCGGCGTGACGGCGTCGCGATCCGCGGCCGGCGGTGAGAGGTCGGTCGATGGGGCCATGGCGGCTGTCCTGTCCTGAAGCGTGGTCGCGTGTTCTGGCCCCCGACGGGCTCCCGCGTTGCCGCCGAGCCTAGTCCGGCAGGGCAGCGCGGCGGCAGAATTCCATCGGCAGGGCGATGGGCCCGGAACGGGGGGCTGAGGCGTCCGACGCGCTGCGTGCGTCGGGGCGCGGCTACTGGTCCAGGCAGCGCCCGGCGTCAAGCCGTGACGGATTGCTTCCGGTTAACATGACATAATACATCTTATAAGACTTATGCAGGCCTGCATAGAAAGCCCTTTCCTGTCAACGCATTACGCGTCAACGGCTTAGCCTCGATGCGCTTCAAACCGGCCACATACTACATCTAGAAGCGGTCTAGGCTTATTAGCCTCTTCAGCAAGCGCCGTGCCGCTGGAATCCTTTCCTGCGGGCGCATTCGCCGCATGTCCAGGCGCGTCTGAATGGCCATGCTACGCCGGCGCGGATTTGGATTGTGGAGAGCCGCTTCCCGGTCAGCCCGCTGCCGTTTGTAGGCCGTGCTCAGCGCCAATCGCCGGCCACTCGCTCACCCCCAGATCCCATGCGATGCTTCCAGTCGGAAAGCGCGCACCGCCGATTCCACGCGGGTGCGATCAGGAGGTCGGATGCCAAGTCACCAAGCGCCCTTCCCCGCCCTTGCTGCGGACATTGTGGTCCTCGGCCGCGTGGTGTGGATCAGCAGGAATGTGGGTGGGTAAATGACCCACTTGGGTGCGCGATGCCTACGTTAACGGCAGAAGATTATCTGCGCTTGGTGCGCGCCCCTAAGACGGTGGTGGGCCGCCCAGAGTGGCAGCCGGCCCCGAAGAGGAAGGATGGGCTTACCCCCTTTTCCAAGGTGCAGGACTTGGTTGTGACGCTAGCTATAGACGGCCAGATCTTGCCGGGCTTGGCAGTCAGAGGCCGTGCGCTCGAGGCGGTTTCCCCGCAGAACTTTAATCTAAGGCTGCAGTTTTCAGACTTCGTTCTGGAGCGCGTCACTCTCAATCCGGACGGGCCGCACAGAAATCATCCGCCACTTGGCGATGGGACAAGGTTGCCGCCAAAGCAAGCGCGTCATTACCCTTTTGACCCGAGCCGCGACTATCCTCCTGATAAGGGAGGCCCCTGGTTTGCGGAGTTGATCGACGGCGATCTCGACAGCGCCGAAGCGCTTGTGAGATACTGTATTAGCCACTGGTCTATCGTAGGGAACATCCCTTTACCTCCGTTTAATCCGGTGTTGCTGTGAGCTCGACATTTGGGCGCGATACGATCCTTGCGGGTTTGCTAGACCTGTTCCCCGAGAGGTGGGACGGTCATGGTGGTACCATGCTGTCAACTCACTGCATGTTCCCGAATGGCGACCATGTGGTCGTACTGGTACAGCGCGACCCTCGCGGTCACAGCACGATCTCGGATCATGGTAGCGCTTGGGAGGCGCTGAGTTCGGCTGGGCTTGACCCAGACACCGGATGGGTCGTCCGTGATGCAGATCGTTTTGCGAAGCTTCATGGGCTGTCTTTCTCCGCTGGGGAATTCTACATGCGGGGCATCAAAGACGCCTTGCTTCCGGGCTACATTATCCATCTGGCCAACAGAGTTCAGGCTTGGGTGGCTAGTCAGGTCGCAAGGATCACTCACAATCACGATGTTGATCTCGATACTCGCCTTCTCGAGATATTAGATCGAATCTACGGAGAGAAGGTCGTCGGGCGAACGGTCGAAGTAAACGGAGATAGCACTAGACTGTATAGTATGAGCGCTGTTGTGGCCCTTCCTGACAACAGAACGGCTATTTTCCGAACCGTCGTGGATGTGCCGCAGTCGTTCTTCGCGTGTCACACTGCTTTTGGTGATATTGCGCTGGCGCATCCGGATAGTGAAAGAATTGCGGTCATCTCCGCAAAGCAGCGTTGGACCTCCGCGGACCTGAGTCTTGTCGGGCAGACCGCGACGCATATTGTCGATCTTGATTCCCAACCTGAGTACGAACTGAGGCGGCTTGCCGCTTAGCCCGCCGATCCAGCCTAGAGCGCAGGAGGCCCGCCATCCGGCGGGCTTTTTTGTGGGCTGGTAATGGCACGGCGCCCTGCCCTGCTCCTCCTCGCCCCAACTTCGCAAGACAAGAAGTTCTATCGCTGCAAGACCAGAGGCTTAGAGGCCCAGTTTCCAGAACAATTCGGGAATTGGCCGGAAACCGCCAACCTTCTTGTTCCCTTTACGTTCTCCATGCTACCCCGGTCGTGAGGGGGCGCTTCAGGGGTGAAGCAAGGATGATGACATGGACCTCGATGCAGCCCGCCTGCCTCGTGCGCGGCATGAAGTGTTGGGGACGCACCTCTCCTCCTGGAGGAGCTGGGCCGTGCGATCGCGATGCAGCCACCTGGAGTGTCCGCCCAACCGGATGATCGCGGTCACTGACATTGCGGACAGCCGCGGTGACGTGACGCTCGAGGGCATGGCCGACGGGATCCGCTGCAGCGCCTGTGGAGCTACCGCTGGCGCCGTGAGCCTGGTCCTTCGATTGACTGCCGGCGAGAGCATTCAGCGGGTTCGCAGCGCCGCATAATCAGGCTCAGGTACATAGTATCAAGAAGGAATTTCCTCGGACGTAAATCTAGGTTTCGCTCTGGCAAAGGCAGAAAACATGCTCGTAACCTGAGTCGAAGCAATAAGGGCCCGGGCTGCCCCTGGTCGCTGTCGAGAATATGCAATGGCGCTCCGGCAAAATGCAGGCCCGTGACAGACATCCGAAATTCCTTACTCGCAGAGATATCATTTTTACCGAAATTTTCTTACTTGTTACGTGAAATCACCATTGAGGTACACGCAGGGCGTGTGTAAGGCGGTGATGTCACACCGCTTCGAGGTCAAAAAATGGCTGTAATCAGTGGTACCATTGACAACGATGTCCTCTCGGGAACGGTATCGGACGACACGTTCATCGCAAGCATCGGCAACGACGCCATCGATGGGGCCGAGGGGTTTAACACCCTCGACTATACCAGCGTCGGTGCACCCGTTTCCTTCGGCCTGACCGAGGTCGTTTCAGGTACTGAGCCCCGTATAGCGATCGATAAGGGCCTCAATATCGGCATCGACACCGCTGTAAACGTTCAGCAAGTCATCGGCAGCTCTGGCACCGGCGACGTTATCGACGGCCGCACCCTTGACGACCTACCGTCTCTTGACGGCCAGTCGGCCGATGCCAGCTTGAACGTCGACCTCGGCTCGGGCTCTGTGGGCATAGAGTTCGCGAATTCCGCTTATGCCCCCTTCCTATCCGGCAGCACCACGTACAGCGTGAGCGGCTTTGAGGTGGTGGAAGGTTCCGAGAACGACGATGTCGTCACCGGTGGCGCCACCTCGGCCAATCTAACCCTGCGCGGCAATGGCGGTGACGATCTTCTAACCGGTGGCCTGGGCAGCGACACCATTAGCGGCGGCGATGGCAACGACGAACTCTACGGCGACGAGGGGGATGACATCCTCGCTGGCGGCGCCGGGAATGACCTGCTCGAAGGCGGGCTCGGCAATGACAGCCTTACGGCTGGCGCGGGCGAAGACACACTGATCGGCGGCGAAGGCAACGACAGCTTCTACGGCGTGGTTAATGGCAGCGCTACCTTCGTTGGTGGCGGCATGGATTTCGTGAGCAGCGCCTCTCTCGACTCCGGCTACGATACGCTCGATTACACGAGCGCAGGCGCGGAGGTATCCCTCGGCTTCGGCAGCGCCATGTCCGGGACATCCGTCCTGGCTATCGAGAAGGGAGAGGATCAGGGCGTCGATATTGCGGTTCAGGTCGAGAATGTCGTCGGCAGCAACGGCAGCAACGACGTAATCGACGGCCGCACCCTGGACGAACTGACCGATGACGTGCTGAGCGCGCCGGTTGGCGCCAGCATGGATGTCGATGTTGGTTCGGGCACGGTTGACATCAGCTTCACCAATTCCGCCTACGCGTCGCAGTTCAGCAGCGGCGTGCTGCATTACGATGTCACCGGATTCGAGGTCATCGAAGGCACGGACAATGCCGATACTCTGACCGGTGGTACCAGCACGGCCGACCTGACGCTGCGCGGCCATGACGGCGACGACACCCTGACCGGCGGCCTGGGCAACGACACCCTCGAGGGTGGCATCGGCAACGACACCATCGCCGGCGGCGCGGGCACCAACACCTTGAGCGGCGGTGACGGCAACGATACGTTCCTCGGCTCGCTGGCCGGCAGCGATACCATTAATGGTAGCTCCGGCACCGACACCCTGGACTACAGCGGCATCAGCGGCTCCAGCGGCATCACCCTCGAGCTCGATGTCGTCGACGGCGCGGCGACCGTCCGCGTCGAGAAGGGCACCGGCAACGGCGTCGACACCGCCACGCTGGTCGAGGTCATCTCCGGCACGACGGCGCTGAACGACGTCATCGACGGGCGCGAGGTCGACAACCTGGCGCCGATCTCCGGCGATCCGGGCGCCCGCCTGACGGTCGACCTCGGCTCGGGCAGTGTGCAGGTCGTCGTCTCGGGTGGCAGCGGCTACAGCACGCAGAGCTACACGGTGGCGGACTTCGAAGAGGTCCAGGGCACCAAGAACGGCGACACCATGAGCGGTGGCAGCAGCACGGCCGACCTGCAGCTCTACGGCAATGACGGTGACGACTCGCTGACCGGCGGCCTGGGCAATGACCTCCTCGATGGCGGCGCCGGCAACGACGCGATGTCCGGCAGCCTGGGCAACGACGTTATCAGTGGCGGTGCGGGCAATGACACGCTCAGCTACAACAACGCCGGCAGCGCCTTCACCGTCGAGGTCGACCTGATCTCCGGCACGGTGAGCAAGATCGGCACCAGCGGCTCGTTCGACCAAATCAGCGACATCGAAGGCATCCAGGGCACAAGCGGCGCCGACATCTTCCGGATGAACGCCGATGAGATGATGATCGACGGCGGCGCCGGCTACGACGAGGTCGACTACACCAGCGCCGGCACCGATGTCTCCTTCGGCATCAACGTCGTCTCCGGCCCCACCCCGGTCGCCGCCTTCGAGGACGCCGACGGCGAGTCGCTCGGCATGGCTGCTCATGTGGAGAAGATCACCGGCAGCAGCGGCGATGAGGACACCATCGACGGCCGCACGCTAGACGCGCTGCGGCAGAACGGGACGAGCGCCGTCGGCGCTTCGATGAATGTCGACCTCGGCTCTGGCACGGTCGACATCACCTTCACCAACAGCAGCTACAGCTCCTCCGTCGGGGGCCCGCTCCACTACGATGTCAGCGGCTTCGAGGTGGTCGAAGGCACCGCCAATGCCGACACCATCACCGGCGGCACCAGCGAGGCCGAGCTGACGCTGCGCGGCAATGCCGGTGACGACATCCTGACTGGCGGCGAAGGCGACGACCTGATCGAGGGCGGCGTCGGCAACGACACGATCAATGGCAGCCTCGGCACCGATGTCGTCAGCGGCGGCGACGGCGACGACACGCTGAGCTACGAGTCGCTGGACAGCGGCAGCCGGGACATCCACCTGCACGTCGACCTGATCGAAGGCACCGTGCGCAAGCACGGCTATGACTCGGGCACCAGCGGGACCATCGACGCCGACGACACCATCACCGGCATCGAGAAGCTCATCGCCACCAGCAATGATGACGACTTCATCATGGGCGCTGGCGCCATCGCGATCGACGGCGGCGAGGGCTTTGACACAGTCTATTATAATGAGGTCGCCGAGGCGCAGGACGGCATTACCATCTCGCTGGACGGTTTCGTTCCGGGTGACGGCATCGCGGGGGGCCACACCTTCACCAATATCGAAGGTGTCGTCGGCGGCAGCGGCGACGACTGGATCATCGGCGATGTGACAGGCGGCGAAGGGTACCGCGAGGGCGTCGACAACCGCTTCGAAGGCGGCGACGGCGACGACATCCTGGATGGCGGCTACGGCAACGACACGCTGCAGGGCGGCCGCGGCAACGATGAGCTGATCGGCGGCGAGGGCAACGACACCGCCGACTTCCGCGATCTCGACGTCGGGGTCGAGGTGCGCCTGGACAAGGGCTATGCCGAGACGCGCGTCACCGGCGACGCGACGCCGGAGCATGACGACCTGATCTCGATCGAGCACGCGGTCGGAACCCGCTACAACGACCTGATGATCGGCGACGCCGCGGAGAACCAGCTGTATGGCGGCCGAGGCAACGACAAGCTCGAGGGTGGCGCCGGGGCCGACTACCTGGACGGCGGCAGAGGCATCGACACCGCTTCCTATACCAATGCAACCAGCGGCGTCACCGCGGCGCTGAGCGACTACGATAGCTCCCCGCCGGGCGACTTTACGATCTTCATCCCGGAGCCCAACTCGATCAACACGGGTGACGCGGCGGGCGACACCTACAGCAGCATCGAGAACCTCGAGGGTTCGAAGTTCGCCGACGCGCTCTACGGCAACTCCGAGGACAACCACCTCTCCGGCCTGGCCGGCAAGGATGCGCTCTACGGTGGCGCCGGCGACGATGTGCTGGAAGGCGGCCTGGATGCCGACGCCCTGAACGGCGGCGAGGGCAGCGACTTCGCCAGCTACGAGAACGCGGCCTCCGCAGTTGAGGCCTCGCTGACGGCCCGCAAGAACACGCCGACGACCATCACCACCGGCAACGAGGCCTTGGGCGACACCTATGTGTCGGTCGAGAACCTGCGCGGCTCGACGTTCAACGACCTCCTGACGGGTGACGCGAATGGCAATATCCTGCAGGGCCTGGACGGCAACGACACCCTTGACGGCGCTTCCGGTAACGACCGGCTGGAGGGCGGCGCCGGCAATGACTGGCTGCTGGGCGGGGCCGGCGATGACCGGCTGATCGGCGGCATCGGCAACGACACCATCGATGGCGGCGAAGGCGGCAGCGACACGGTCGACTACCGCTATCGTGAGACGGGCCTCACGGTGAACCTCGCCACCGGCATCGCCGGCAGCGGCGCCGACCGCGACACCCTGATCAGCATCGAGAACGTCGTCGGCTCCGATTTCGACGACACGCTGATCGGCAACGATCGCGACAACAGGCTGTCCGGCGGCTTGGGCAACGATACTCTGATCGGCGGCGGCGGCGTCGATTACTTCGACGGTGGCGAAGGTGTCGACACGGTCTCCTATGCTTCCGAGACGAGCGGCGTCTCGCTCGATCTGACCGCGCAGGCGAACTCGGCCGGCGCCGCGGCCGGCGAGACCCTGGTCAACATCGAGAACCTGATCGGCGGCTCGGGCAACGACACGCTGAAGGGCGATGTCCATGGCAACCACCTGTCCGGCGGCGCCGGCGACGACGTCCTCGACGGCCGCGGCGGCAGCAACGTGCTGGACGGCGGCGCGGGCAACGACCTGCTCCATGCCGGCCTGGGCACCAATGCGCTGAACGGCGGTGCCGGCATTGACACGGTCGACTACTCGCAGGCCAGTGCGGGCCGCACCATCGACCTGTCGACGGGCCTGTCTGGTGGCGACATGCTGACCAGCATCGAGAATGTCACCGGCACCGACTTCGCCGACACCATCTACGGCGACCGCTTCAACAACCTTCTCAAGGGTGGTGCCGGGAACGACTGGATCCATGGCAACAAGGGCGACGACATCCTGGATGGCGGCGCTGGCGACAACACTCTGAACGGTGGAAGCGGCAACGACACGGTCACCTACGCCACGACCGCGGCCGACTCCGTGGTGTTCTCCACCTCCACCTCGACTGTCGACCGCTACGTCTCGGCAGGGGGCGGCTTGCTGGTCGGCACCGACACGCTGATCGACGTCGAGACCGTGATCGCGACGAGCGGCGCCCAGGACGTGATCAATGCCAGCTCGGAGACGACCCGGGCGCTGACGGTCAACCTGACCACGGGTGTGCTGGCGATAACCGGCCTGGCGGCGAAGACCGTGACCGGGTTCGAGAATGTCAACGGCGGCGCCCTTACTGATGCCATCACTGGCAATGCCGCGGCGAACACCTTGCATGGGGGCGGCGGCAACGACCAGATCGCCGGCTTGGACGGCGATGACGTCCTGAGTGGCGATGTCGGAGACGATACGCTGCTGGGCGGAGCGGGCAACGACTACCTCAGTGGTGGCCTCGGCAACGACGTGCTGAATGGCGGCGAAGGCAATGATCAGATCGTCGGCGGCGACGGCGACGACACGCTGATCGGCTATACCGGCACCAACCTGCTGGACGGCGGCGATGGTTACGATACGGTCGACTACAGCGACTTCACCACGGGCGTCACGGTTAATCTCCTCACCGGCACCGGTGGTGTTGGAACGACGCTCGACACTCTGATCAGCATCGAGGGCATTAACGGCAGCCGCCGCGCCGACGTGCTCATCGGTGATGGCAACACCAACCGCATCACCGCGGGCTCTGGGGACGACATCGTCACCGGTGGTGCGGGCGCCGACGCGCTGTACGGCGAGAAGGGCAACGACATCTTCATCCTGAACTCGTCGGCGGACTTCGCTGTCGGCGAGATCATCGATGGTGGCAGTGATCGCGATACACTCCGGTTCGCGGCGACGGCCGCCGATACGCTGACGCTGACAGGTCTGGTGGTGGCGGTCGAAGAGGTGCGCATCTCTGACGCGAACGGTGACACCAGCAGCATCGCGGCAATCAATGTCGATGCGCGTCAGCTGACCAGCGGCCGTGTGATCACTCTCATCGGCAACGATGGCGACAACATCCTGCATGGCAACGATGATGGTCAGAACACCATCGAAAGCGGCGGCGGCAACGACACGCTGTATGGCGGCGGCCTGGCCGACACGCTGGAGGGCGGCGCCGGAAACGACGTCCTCTACGGCGGCGCGGGCAATGACATCCTGAAGGGCGGCGCGGGTGCCGACTACTTGGATGGCGGGACCGGCGTGGACACGGCCGATTACTCCGACAGCACTCTGTACGTGTCGGTCAACCTGCAGGACGAGACGCAGGGGACCCTCGGTGGTGCGGCCGGCGACGTGCTGATCAGCATCGAGAACGTGACCGGCTCGGTCCATGACGATTTCATCCGCGGCAATTCCGGTGCGAACTATCTGGCCGGCGGCGTGGGCAACGACCAACTCCTGGGCGAGGCCGGCAACGACCTCCTCGAGGGTGGCCTCGGCGCGGATATCCTGACCGGCGGCGACGGCAATGACACCGCGACCTATCGCAACGCGACGACCAGCATCACCGCTGACCTGAGCGGCGAGCGGGCCGGCACGGGCGAGGCCCTCGGCGACCAGTTCTTCCAGGTCGAGAATCTGCAGGGCTCGATCTACGCCGACACCCTTTACGGCAATGCGCTGGCCAACGTGCTGAGCGGCGGCCTGGGCGACGACAAGCTCTTCGGCGGCGCCGGCAACGACCGTCTGGTGGGCGGCACGGGTGCCGACGAGCTGACCGGCGGCACCGGTGCAGACACCTTCGTCTTCACCAAAGGCTCCAGCGCCGACACCATCATGGACTTCTCGGCGGTCGACGGGGACAACGTAGAGTGGACGTCCTTCGGCTCCACGCTGGACAGCTACGCTGAGGTTTCCGCCAAGTTTGTGCAGAGCGGCGGCAACGTGGTGGTCGATGCTGGCAACGGCGACGTCCTGACCTTCATGAACACGACGATCGCCAACCTGACCTCGGACCACTTCCTCTTTGGTCCGAACTAAGTTGGTGCATGGCTCTATGGGGCTGTAATGCTTGCTCGATGGGCTGATGTCCCATCGAGCACCCACCAGCTGCTATAATGCTAAGTGCCCTACATTCTTCGTCGTGGGCGTCCCAGCTTGACGGCAGCTGACAAGCGAAATTCGCCGTCAACGCGAGTTGGCGATAACGGGGGCCCCATAAGCCATTAACTGCGGTTCGGGGCCGGGATCCCGACCTCGCCCCACAAACGCAGAACGCCCCGCCAGTCTCCCAGCGGGGCGTTCCAATACGGATGCCGGAGCAGAGCCGCTCACCTTGGGCAGGGCGGCCCGCTGCAAGAGGGCCATCAATCCACCGGGCTACGCTTTAGGTCACCCGAGGCACGGCATGCAGGCTTACCGTGTCGAACCCTGTGCTGCGGGCCGGGCTACTCCGGCTCAAGGTGTCGCACCGTTGATGAGGCCGGCCCCCGATGCGCGCTTTGGCGGACGGTAAACCTCCGCAGCCCACCGATTCTACGGGCCGCGAGTCGGGGGCTCAAGCTTTAGTCGCGTCCTGCCGAACCAGAAAAGGCGCCAAGCCAGTCACTCAGAGCTTCGAGGTGAAGCTGTTGCTCATCGGTCACCGCGTCGAGTTCTTCTGACGCCCGCCGGCTAGTCATTTCATCCCGAGCGCCACGGATTATCTGCGCCTTCCCTTCAAGCGGGTACGGCGCAACGAAGGCCTCGAAGGCGTTGACCGCCTCCTCGCGTGGCAGGCTTGGCGGCAGGGACATGGCCAAGTCTACCAGTCGATCCGCGTTGTCGCTCGCCATTGCCCCGCGCTCCTCCTGTGGGATTTGCGCGGAGCGTAGTGCTTAGATGCGCGCCGCGGCAACAACCAGATCAGGCCGGCGCCGCCGCCAGCCACTTCCGCAGCGCGTCCCGCTCGGCCCGAGCTGCATCCCGCTCTTTGACCAGAGCGGCCACCTTCGCCTTCAGCGCCTCGACCTCGCCCGAAGCCGGCGGCGTCACCGGATCCGGCGTCTCGCGGTCGGGAAGCTGCCCGTCCAGCACGGTTTCAATCGCCTGGACCCACCCGGCGATCATCGCCGCAGCCTGCGGATCTAGCGCCGCGTGGTCGACGATCCGGTTGTAGATGGCGAGGGCTGCCGCGGTGGGATCTGTCTCCTCGCTTGCCGGCACCGGGCCGTTCTTCCGGCCGTTGGCCGCCAGCACCGCCCAGGACCAGTGCTCCACCTGGCGGATCAGCGCGTTGGTCGGCTCGGGGTAGCGGCCGCGCGCCGCGCTGCTGTCGGCGTTGAGGCGGCTGTGCAGGTCGAGGACAGGGTCGGCCGGCGGGGTGACGACGGGGGGCTGAATGGTGACGGGC
>NZ_MLCO01000539.1 GCF_001982615.1 Teichococcus deserti
GCGTCCCCGGCGCGGACCGGCTGCGGCATCGCCGGGCGGGCGGCGGGCGCGCCGGGGACGCCGCGCGGCGCAGCGGCGGCCGGCGCCACCTGGGCGGTCGAGACCGCCTGCACCGGGGCGCCGCCGCCGACGGCAACCAGCTTCGGCCGCTCGGCCGCGCCGACCTCGGGCAGGGCGTCGATGCCGGTGGCGACCACCGAGACGCGCAGCCGGCCGTTCATGTCCTCGTCCACCGAGGAGCCGAAGATGATGTTGGCTTCCTCGTCGACCTCGCGGCGGATGCGATTCGCCGCCTCGTCCACCTCGAACAGCGTCATGTCATAGCCGCCGGTGATGTTGATCAGCACACCCTTGGCGCCGAGCATCGAGGTGTCCTCGAGCAGCGGGTTGTTGATCGCGGCCTCGGCGGCCTTGACGGCGCGGTCCTCGCCCTCGGCCTCGCCGGTGCCCATCATCGCCTTGCCCATCTCGGCCATGACGGTGCGGATGTCGGCGAAGTCGAGATTGACCAGGCCCGGATTGACCATCAGGTCGGTGACGCCGCGCACGCCCATGTGCAGCACGTCGTCGGCCATCTTGAAGGCCTCGGCGAAGGTGGTACGCTCGTTCGCCTTGCGGAACAGATTCTGGTTCGGGATGACGATCAGCGTGTCGACATAGGTCTGCAGCTCTTCGAGGCCCGCTTCCGCCGCGCGCTTGCGCTTGGGTCCCTCGAAGTCGAAGGGACGCGTCACCACGCCCACCGTCAGGATGCCACGCTCACGCGCCATGCGCGCGATCACCGGCGCCGCGCCCGTGCCCGTACCACCACCCATGCCCGCCGTGATGAAGACCATGTGCATGCCTTCGAGATGGCGCGCCAGGTCCTCGGTCGCCTCTTCCGCGGCGGCGCGGCCGATCTCCGGCTTGGCGCCGGCGCCGAGGCCTTGCGTCAGATGCGGGCCGAGCTGCACGCGGCGTTCGGCGCGGCTGTGGACCAGCGCCTGCGCGTCGGTGTTGGCCACCAGGAATTCGACGCCGTCGAGTCCCATGGCGATCATGTTGTTGACGGCATTGCAGCCGGCACCGCCGACGCCCACCACCGTGATTCGCGGACTGAAATCCGTGTGCTGCTGGCGCGGGATGGTCAGGTTCAGCGTCATGGCAGCGTTTCTCCTCGGGTAGCGGGCATGGGGTGTCGCGGGCGGGGCACAGTTTGCCTCAGACGCGATCGCGAAGCCAGTTGACGAAGCGGGCAAATCGACCGTTTACGCGATCTGCCCCCGGATCGATGTCGAGCAACGGGCGACCTTCGCCCGTTCCCCAGGCGACGAGCCCGAGCGTGGTCGCGAAATCGGGCCCCTGAGCGGATTCGGGCAGGCCGCGGATCGGCGCGGGACGTCCGAGCCGCACGGGTCTGTCCAGGATCTGCGCGGCGAGCTCGCGCAATCCGACGAGCTGGCTGGCGCCGCCGGTCAGCACGACTCGCGCGCCGGCGTCGCGGCCGAGCGCTGCCGCATCAAGGCGGTCGCGCACCAGCTCCAGCGTCTCCTCGATTCGCGGCCGGATGATG
>NZ_MLCO01000540.1 GCF_001982615.1 Teichococcus deserti
GCGGTGTGGGGGCCGGCGTGGGGGCCGGCGCGGCGGAGCCGCCGGCGCGGCGCAGCGCGGCGTCCAGCTGCTGCACGAAGCGGGCGCGGTTGGCCAGCCCGGTCAGGCTGTCATGCAGCGCCAGGTGGATGATGCGCTGCTCCTGGGCGCGGCGCTCGCGCAGGTCGCGCAGTACGAAGACCTGCTTGCCCGGCTGCGGCACGTCGTCGCGCACCAGCACCTCGACATCGAGCAGCCTTCCGTCCGGCCGGTGCAGCAGCGTCTCGCGCAGCACCGGGCCCCCGGCCGGGGCGGCGCCCGGCTCCTGGCCGCCTGGGCCCAGCTGCGGCAGCAGGGCGCCGGGCAGCGGCAGGCCGATCAGCAAATCCCGCGGCAGGCCGGTCATCGCCTGGAAGCTGGCATTGGCCTCGAGGATGCAGCCGTCGCGCACCACGGCCAGCCCCTCCAGCGCCGAATCGGCCAGGCGGCGCAGGCGCAGCACCCCGTCCTCCTCGGTGCGGCGGTCGATCATATGCGCGGCCGCCGCCGAGGCCGCGACCATCAGCCCGACCGCGCCGATCACCAGGGCCAGCGCGGCGGCGTCGCGGTCGTCGCTCATCAGCGGGCCGGGCAGCACCTCGATCGCCGCCATGCCGGTCAGGTGCAGGCTGAGGATGCCGAAGGTCAGCGCCAGCGTGCCGGCCAGCCAGGCCGGCCCGGCGCTGCGGGCGCGCAGCCCGCCGGCCATGGCCAGCACCGCCAGGGCGACGCTGAGCCCGGTGGAGGCCGCCACATAGGGCCAGGAGAACAGCACCAGCCCGTCCTCGCCGAAGGCGGTCAGGCCGAGATAGTGCATCGCCGCGATGCCGCCGCCGAGCAGGGTGCCGCCGGGCAGCAGCTGGTGGGCCCAGCCGGGGCGGGCATCGGCCGGCGCCTCGGCCTCCGACTCGGGCCGCGCCACGGCCGGGGCGCTGGAGAGCGGGTTGGTGACGCGGCGCGCCGGCGGCCGGTCTGGCGCCGCCGGCCGGCGCGAGGCGAAGGCGAAGCCGCCGACGCCGCAGGCCACCGCGATCAGCAGCGAGAACAGCGTGGGCAGCGGCCGGAAGCCCAGGCTCTGCCCGGGCAGATAGGCCATCATGGCGATGAAATGGGTGCACCAGGCGCCGGCGCCGGCCGCCATGCCGCCCAGCAGCAGCCAGCCGTCACGGCTGCGGGCCGAGGCCTGGAAGGCGCGGCGCAGCAGGCCGATGGCCACGGCCGAGCCAGTCAGGCAGACGAGGGCCGCCAGCAGCACCAGGCGGCTGTCATGTCCCTCGGCCAGACAGTTGTAGATCCTCAGCACCGCGCCTGGCTCTCCTGCCCGGCCGGAAAGGCGCGGGCTGCGGCGCGGCCTTCCGGCGCGCCTGCGCCAGAATGCCGTCCGCCATCTTTCTCAAGACCTAGCATTGATTGCCGCATTGTTTACGGTGCGGCGGTCGCGGGATGGCTGCGGCCAATATGCCGTGCTGGCCCTGGTCATTCCTCGCCAAGCTCCAGCCCGCCTGCCATGATGATGACCGAATGATCCTGCGCGTCGAGAGCCTGGTCAACCGTTGGCGCCGCTTCCTCGGGCTGCGCCCGCTGCGCCCTTCCGAGCCACGGCCCTGGCGGCTCTTCGGCCTGGCGGCGGTGACCGTGCTGCTGTGCCTGGCCGGCTTCCAGGCGCTGGTGCAGTCGCGCGTCGAGGCCGAGGGCAGCTATCGCGGCACCCGCCTGGCCGAGGGCGTCGTCACCCTGGTCGCCGACCAGATGTCGCAGCAGCTGGACCGCATCGATCGCGCCTTGCTGGAGCTCGCCCAGGGCCAGGGCCAGGGCCAGGGCCAGGGCCAAGGCCAGGCTCAGGCCCAGGCCGGCGCCGCTCCGCTGGTCGGCGCGCCGCCGAATGACCCGGCCGAGGCGACCCGGCAGCTCGCCGCCGTCGCCGCCGAGCTGCCGGTGCTGCGCGGCCTGCTGCTGACCGACGCCCAGGGCCGCGTCACCCAGGCCAGCCAGGAGGCGATGCTGGAGCACAGCCTGGGCGCGCGCGACTGGTTCCGCCTGCTGCGCATCGGCGGCCAGGCGCTGCGCAGCGGCCCTCCCGAGGTCGGCCGCTTCCTCGGCCCGACCGGTGGCGGCACGCCGGCCACCATCGCCGCCACCGGCCAGTGGTCGATCCCGCTGGCGCGCCCCATCCTGGCCCCGAACGGCGCCTTCCGCGGCGCGGTGGTGGCGCTGCTGGACCCGACCGCGCTGGGCGCCCAGCTGGGCCGCGCCGGCGCCGCCTTCGCGGTGACCCTGCGGCTGCACAGCTTCACCGGCCTGCTGCTGGCGCGCTCCGACGGGCAGTCCCAGGGCATCGGCGTGCTCAACGCCAGCGCCTGGCCGTTCCGCAACTTCCTGCCGCGGCGCGAGAGCGGCCGGTGGGACGGGCTGGACCAGGACGGGGTCGAAGGCTTCGCCGCCTTCACCCTGGCGCGGCCCGGCCTCTTCGTGGTCGAGGCGATGCGCGACCGCGAATCCGCCCTGTCCTTCGTGCGCGGCATCCGGCCCCTGGTCTATGCCGCCATGGCGGCGATGGTCGGCATCATCCTGGGCGGCTTCTGGCTGCTGGCGCGGCAGGCCGCGACCCTGCAGCGCCAGGGCGCCGAGCTCGCCGCCAGCGAGGCCGACGCCCGCGCCGGCGGCCGCGCCAAGGAGGAGTTCCTGGCCGCCATGAGCCATGAGATCCGCACGCCGATGAACGGGGTGATTGGCATGGCCGGGCTGCTGATCGACACGCCGCTCGATCCCGTCCAGCGCCGCTACGCCGAGACCATCCGCGGCAGCGCCGAGCACCTGCTGGTGCTGCTGAACGACATCCTCGACTTCTCCAAGCTGGAGGCGGGGGTGATGGAGCATGAGCGCATCGCCTTCGCCCCCGAGGCCGAGATCGCCACCATCGCCGAGCTCTTCGCGCCGCGCGCCGCCGCCAAGGGGGTGCAGCTGTTCTGCGACCTGGCGCCCGACCTGCCGGCCGAGATGCTGGGCGACCCGGCGCGCTTCCGCCAGATCCTGTTCAACCTGGTCGGCAACGCGGTGAAGTTCACCGAGAGCGGGTGGGTCAAGCTGGAGGTCGAGGCGCTGCCGCTGCCGGCGCCGCCCTCCGGCGGCCCGGCGCCCTGGCGGCTGATCTGCACCGTGGCCGACACCGGCATCGGCCTGGACCCGGCGCGCATCCCGCAGCTGTTCGAGCGCTTCACCCAGGCCGACGCCTCGATCAGCCGGCGCTATGGCGGCACCGGCCTGGGCCTGGCCATCTGCCGCCGCCTGACCGGGCAGATGGGCGGCGGCATCAGCGCCGCACCGCGCCCGGGCGGCGGCAGCCAGTTCCGCTTCCACCTGGAGCTCGGCCTGGTGGCGCCGCCGCTGCCGCCCGACCCTGCGCTGCAGGGCCAGCGCGTGCTGCTGGCGCTGCCCTCGGCGGTGGAGCGCGAGGTGCTGCAGCGCCAGCTGGCCGGCATCGGCGCCCGGCCGCACCCGGCCGAGCCGCTGGCCGCCCTGCCGCTGCTGCAGGCGGAGCTGGCCGAGGGCCGGCCCTTCACCCTGGTGATCCTGGGCGATGCCGGCGCAGGCGGCGAGACCGGCCGCGAAGGCCTGGCGCTGGCCCGCCGGCTGCGCTTCGAGCTGGGCCCCAACGTGCCCGCCCTGCTGCTCTGCACCGCCTCGGCCGCGCAGACCCAGGACGGCGTCGCTCCCGAGGCCGGTCCAGTCCAGGCGGTGCTGCTGAAGCC
>NZ_MLCO01000541.1 GCF_001982615.1 Teichococcus deserti
ACCCGCACCCCCGCCCGCCGCGAGGCCAAGGAGGTCTTCGACGCCCTCGAGCAGGCCCGCGTCGAGGTGGTCGGCAGCCGCGCCATGCCCGGCGTCGCCGCCAACCTCTCTGCCCGCCTGGCCGAGACCTGCGAGGCCGAGGGCTACGACCGGATGACCCGCAAGGACCAGCTGCCGCTGCCGGCGGCGCTGTCCCTGCTGGCGCGCGAGCGCCTCTCCGGCGAGCCCGCCCCCGCCGCCGCCCACCGCATCCTCGACCTCTGGCGCGACACGCTGGGCGAGAAGGCGGAAGGGGCGCTGGACGAGATGGCCGCGGCCTCCGACGACCAGGACGGCTTCGCCCGCGCCGCCCGCAAGCTGCTCACCGCCCTCGACCTGGCGGAGGCCGAGGTGGAGGCCGAAGCCGAGGAGGACGAGGAAGGCGAGGAGGGGGCCGAAAGCTCCAGCGAGCAGCAGAGCTCGGCCGAGGGCGAGAGCCAGAGCGAGGAATCCGACCCGACGCTGGGCGCCCAGCCCGAGACCATGCAGGGCGAGGGCGCCGAGGAAGAGGGCGAGTCCGAGGAAGAGGAAGGTGTCGCCGCCGAAGGCGAGGACCGCCCGGGCGGCCCGCAGCAGCGCCGCGACACGCCGCCGGTCGACGATGCCAGCGTCTACCGCGCCTTCACCCGCAAGTTCGACGAGGAGGTCCTGGCCGAGGATCTCTGCGACGCCGAGGAGCTGTCCCGCCTGCGCCAGCAG
>NZ_MLCO01000542.1 GCF_001982615.1 Teichococcus deserti
CGCGCCGAGGAGGAGCGCATCATGGTCGCCCGCGAGGTTGACCACCGCGCCAAGAACGTGCTGGCCGTGGTGCAGTCGATCGTCCGCCTGGCGCGCAAGTCGGATCCGGAAAGCTTCGCCCGCTCGGTGCTGGCGCGCGTGGCGGCGCTGGGCCGGGCGCATGACCTGCTGGCCAGCGGCGAATGGCGCGACACCGAGTTCCGCCGCCTGGCCGAGCAGGAGCTGGCCTCGGACAAGGCCGGGCCGGCCGATGCCGGGCGCATCGCGCTGCAGGGCGCGCCGACGCCGATCCTCTCGGCCGCGGTGCAGCCGCTGGCCATGGTGCTGCATGAGCTCGCCACCAATGCGACCCGGCATGGCAGCCTGTCGCTGCCCGAGGGCCAGGTCACGCTGCGCTGGCGTGTCGAGGGGTCGGACTTCCTGCTGGTCTGGTCGGAAAGCGGCGGCCCGCCGCTGGAGGAGCCGCCGGAGCGGCAGGGGTTGGGCACCCGGCTGATCCAGACCACGGTGACGCTGCAGCTGGGCGGCACGGTGACGCGGCGCTGGCAGAAGGACGGGCTGGTCTGCGAGCTGCGGCTGCCGCGGGCGCGGGTGATGCCGCTGGCCGGGCCGACGCCGCGCCCGCCGCCGATGCTGTCGCCGGCCGCGACACCGCTGCTGGCGGCGCACCGGCCGGGGGCGCCGACCATCGTCACCACCGCCCCCATCACCACCGCCCCCATGGCCATGGCCCCCACTGCCATGGCCAGCAG
>NZ_MLCO01000543.1 GCF_001982615.1 Teichococcus deserti
CGGCCCCAACATGGTGCCGCTGCGCGAGTTCGAAGGGCTGCTGCGCGACCTGGTGGCGCTCGACAAGCTGGTGAAGGGCCAGGCCTCGGCCCAGGGCGCCGCGGCACTGGGCGAGGTCGCGGCATGAAGCCTGTCCTGCTGATCCCCTCGCGCCTCGCCGCCACCCGGCTGCCCAACAAGCCGCTGGCCGATATCCATGGCGAGCCGATGATCGTCGCCGTCTGGCGCCGCGCCATGGAGGCCGACATCGCGCCCGTCTGGATCGCCACCGACACGCCCGCCATCGCGGAGGCGGTGCGCGCCGTCGGCGGCCAGGCGGTGCTGACCCAGCCCGACCACCCCTCGGGCTCCGACCGGGTCTTCGAGGCGCTGGGCAGGATCGACCCCGACCACAACTATGATGTGGTCATCAACGTCCAGGGCGACCTGCCGACGGTGACGCCGGCGACCATCCGCGCCGCCGCCGCGCCCCTGGCCGATGCCGAGGTCGCCATCGGCACCGCCGTCGCCCCGATCCTGCGCGCCGAGGAGCGCGAGGCCAGCTCCGTCGTGAAGATGGTCGGCACCCCGCTCGGCGGCGGCCGCTTCCGCGCCCTCTACTTCACCCGCGCCCAGGCCCCCTGGGGCGAGGGCCCGCTCTACCACCATATCGGCCTCTACGCCTGGCGGACCACGGCGCTGGCCCGCTTCGTCGCCATGCCGCCCTCGCCGCTCGAGCAGCGCGAGAAGCTGGAGCAGCTGCGCGCGCTCGAAGCCGGCATGCGCATCGACGCCATGGAGGTGGCGGAAGTTCCCCTCGGCGTCGACACGCCGGAGGATCTGGAGCGCGCCCGCGTCATGCTGGCCAACAAGGTTGCCGCCGCGCATTGAGCGGCCACGCCTTGGCACGGGGAACCGATGCCAAGGCAACCTAAGCTAAGAAAAGGCGTTTTCCCTGCAAGACCGTCGCGAGACGCGGCGGCCCGGACGGGCGATCCCGCCCGCCGAGGATGAAAGGCAGGGACACATGGACAAGGACCGCATTGAGGGCGCCGCCAAGCAGGCCAAGGGCGCGATCAAGGAAGCCGTGGGCAAGGTGACCGGCAGCACCAGCACCGAGCTCGAGGGCAAGGCCGACAAGGTCGAGGGCAAGACCCAGGCCACCGCCGGCAAGGTCAAGGATGCCGCGCGGGACGCGGTCAAGCACTGAGGAGCCCGGCGATGGCGATCAACACCGACACGGTCGAAGGCACCGCCCGCACGGTGGTCGGCCAGGCGCAGGAAGGCCTCGGCCGCTTCACCAACGATGACGACCAGCGCGCCGAGGGCCTGGCCCGTCAGGTCAGCGGCAAGGCGCAGCAGGCCTATGGCGAGGCGCGCGAATACGCCCAGCATGCCGGCGAGCGCGTGGTCCGCGTCGTCGAGCAGCAGCCGGTGACCTCGCTGCTGGTGGTGGGCGCCATCGGCTACGTGCTGGGGCTGCTGACGGCGCGGCGCTGAGCCGGCCTTCCGCTGCCAACGCAGACGTTCCGCCGCGGGACCCTCCGGGTCCCGCGGTTTTCTTTTGGACCTCAGCCCTTCTCGGCCGCCAGCGTCGCGGCCGCCTGGCGCAGCCGCTCCTGCCCCGCGGCATCCAGCGTCGGATAGCGCGGGTCGATCGCCTCCAGCGCCTCCACCACCGCCTCGACGACCAGCAGCCGGGTCAGCCACTTGCGGTCGGCCGGCACCACGTACCAGGGCGCATGCGGCGCGGCCGTCGCCCGGATCGCCGCCTCGTAGGCCTGCTGATAGGCGTCCCAGTAAGGCCGCTCGGCCAGGTCGCCGGCATCCAGCTTCCAGTTCTTCGCCGGTTCCTCGATGCGGGCCAGGAAGCGCTTGCGCTGCTCCTCGCGGCTGAGATGCAGGAAGAACTTCAGCACCACATAGCCCTGGCGGGCCAGGTAGCGCTCGAAGGAAGCAATATCCTCGAGGCGCTGCTCCCAGATCTTCGGCCCGACCACCTCCTCCGGCAGGCGCTGGCGGGCCAGCACGCTATCATGCACGCGGGCGATCAGCACCTCCTCGTACCAGGAGCGGTTGTGGATGCCGATCTCGCCGCGCGCCGGCAGCCGCGCGATGTGGCGGCGCAGGAAGTCCTGGTCGAGCTCCTCCGGTCCCGGCGCCTTGAAGGCATGCACCGAGCAGCCCTGCGGGTTCAGCCCGGAGAAGACATGCTTGATGGCGCCATCCTTGCCGGCCGCGTCCATCGCCTGGAAGATGACGAAGACCCCGTGCCGGTCCTGCGCCGACAGCCGGCCCTGCAGCTCGGCGAGCTTTTCCACGCCCTGGCGCAGCAGCCCCTCCGCCTCCTCCCGCGTCGGCACCTCTTTCGGGCCGCGGGTGGAATGCCTGGCCAGGCGGAAGCCGCCGCCCTCGGTGACGCGGCATCCCGCCGCCAGACGCCGGGCAATCGCACGCGCCATCTCAGGGCTCTCCTTGTCGCTGCTCATCCGGGGGTGACGCGGGGCGGGGCGGCGGGTTGCGCCGCCCCGCCCGCGATCACTCCGGCTTGGCCGGGGCCGGCGCCGGGTTCTCGGCCGGCGGCGTGACAGGGGGCGCCACTGTCGGTGCCACTGGCGGCGCCACTGGCGGCGTCCCCGGCGGCACCACGGCGGGCGCGCTGCTGCCCGGGGCGGCGTTGCCCGGGGTTTGCGGCGCCGGCTGGGGTACCGGCTGGGGCACCGGCTGAAGTCCCGGCTGCGGCGCCGCCGGGCGTTCGCGCGGCGCCTCGGCCGGCGGCGGCGCGGGCTTCGGCGTCTCGGCCGGCGGTGGCGCCGGCGCCGGGCGCGGCGGTGCCGGCGGCGGGTTCACTGGCGCCGGCGGCGCGGCGGAAGGCCGGCC
>NZ_MLCO01000544.1 GCF_001982615.1 Teichococcus deserti
GCCGGCGGCGTCAGATGGGTATAAGGGACAGCCGATGCTCTGCGCGAAGACGCCATCGGCGCCGTCGCCGCGGCTGGTTATGGCGCCGCTGTTGCGTAGGTCCACGGTGCCGGCATCGCCGCCGCCGCCGCCGCCGCCGCCGATCGCGACCGAGGTCGCGAAGCTGTACTTCGCCGCCGAGGCCGAGGCCGTGGCATCGCCGCCGCCGCCCGCGCCGCCGCCGCCGCCGATGCTCTGGGCGACGACGCCATAGGCGTCCTGGCCCATGGTCGCGATCAGCCCCTGGTTGACCACCTGCACCGCGCCGCCGGTGCCGCCCGTCCCGCCGCTGCCGCCCAGCGCCACCGCGACCGAGATCGAGACGCTGCCCTGCCCACCGGCGGCATAGGTGGCGGCGGTGCTGTCGCCGCCCGCGCCGCCGCCGCCGCCGATGCTCTGCACGATCACCCCCATCGCGGCATCGCCCGCCGTGGTGATCAGCCCGGTGTTGGTCAGGCCCGCCGGCCCGCCGGTATTGCCGGCGCCGCCCTGGCCACCGGTCGCCAGCGAGAAGGACATCGCCGGGATGTCCTTGTTCGGCGACAGATCGACCGAGCGCGCCGCCGCGGCGCCGCCCGAGCCGCCGCCGCCGCCGATGCTCTGGATCAGCACGCCGGCGGCGTTGGGGCCATAGGTGGTGACCTGGGCGTTGTTGGTCACGGCGACGCGGTCCGCCGCGCCACCGCCGCCGCCCCGCCCGCCGATCGAGACGGCGGCCAGCGGCAGGGCGCCGGCGATGAAGGAGAGCGCGGCGCCCCCCTTGCCGCCGCCGCCGCCGATGCTCTGTGCCTGGATGCCGGCGGCATGGTCGCCATAGGTGGTCACCAGCCCGCCATTGACCAGGCTGAGCGGGCCGCCGCGGCCGCCGCCGCCGGCATCGCCGCCGATCGCCATGGAGATCAGGCCGACACCCTTGGAACTGGCGCTGCCGCCGGCGCCGCCGGCGCCGCCGATGCTCTGAGCCAGCACGCCGCCACCGCCCAGGCCGTTGGTCGAGGCGACGATGCCGGCGCCCAGGTTGACGCGCAGGCTGCCACCGTCGCCGCCCAGGCCGCCATTGCCGCCGATGGCGAATTGCGCACCGATATCGATGTCGGTGGTGTCGCCGCCGGAGCCACCGCCGCCGCCGATGCTTTGCGCCAGCAGGCCCACGGCATTGCGGCCGGTGACGATGACCAGCCCGTTCGGCGCATCGATCGCCACCGGCCCGCCATTGCCACCCGCCGCCCCGGCGCCGCCATCGGCGTTGAAGCGGGCCTGGCCGCCGCCGCCGCCGCCGCCGCCGACGCTCTGCACCAGGGCGCCATGCGCATAGTTGCCGGCGGCGCGGATGATGCCGGTGGTGCCGGCGGCGCCGAGCGTCAGGCTGGCGCTGCCGCCGATCCCGGCGCGGCCGCCGCTGCCGGCCTGGCCCTCTACCGCCTCGGCATTGGCGCCGACCCCGCCGCCGCCGCCATTGGCCTGCACCAGCACGCCCTGGCCGCCGACCACGCCGTCGACATCGCCGCCGGTGAAGCCGATGCTGCCCAGGATGGTGGCGCTGGCGCTGCCGCCGGCACCGCCATCGCC
>NZ_MLCO01000545.1 GCF_001982615.1 Teichococcus deserti
CCCCGGCGGTGCGGGCGCGGAACTCGAGCGCCAGCGGCGCGCCGGCGCGCAGCGCCGCGCGCCAGGCGGCGCCGGCGGCCTCGCGGTCCTCGGGATGCAGCATGGCCATCCAGCCATGCCGCGCCGCGGCGGCGGCGGTCTGGCCGGTCAGCCGGGTCCAGCCCTCGGCGGTGGTGATGCGTCCCTGGGCGTCGGCGCGCCACAGTGCCAGGGCGCCGGCCTCGGCCAGGGCACGGTGGCGGCGCTCGCTGGCGGCCAGGGCGTCGGTCGCCTGCTGCGCCACGGCCTCGCGCCGCTCGATCATCGCCAGGGCCTCGGCGGTTTCGCGCCGCACCCGCCGCTCCCACAGCGAGAAGGCGGCCAGCGTGCCAAGGCCGACCAGCAGCACCACCAGCAGAACCGCGAGCAGGAAGCGGCCGTCCATGGCGCCCCCCCCGTCAGGCCGGACGCGCCAGCAGGCGGCCGGCCAGGCCCGCGATGCGGCGGCCGTGCCGCAGCAGGCCGAGCGCGGTGGCCAGGCTGGCGACGAGGGTGACGGTGCAGGCGGTGGCGTCCAGCCAATAGGCCCAGCCGCCCAGGAAGAGGGTCAGCACCTTGGTCAGGTGCGAGGTGCCGCAGGCCAGGATGAAGATGACGAACATCACCAGCACCGAGCGGAAGGGCAGCAGCGCCGCCTGGCGCAGCAGCCGCCAGAGGCAGAGCGGGATGGCGAAATAGGCGAGGGCCACGCCGATATTGGTGACCACCCCGACGGCGAGCAGCGCCGGGTCCTGCAGCAGGCAGATCGCGTGCGGCTGCATCCCCCCCCAGTGTTGCGCCAGCGCATAGGCGGCATCGGCGATACGATCGAGCATGGCGGCGCTCCCCGTCCCCTGGCCGGCGACGACCCCGTGCCGGCCCCGGGCGACACGCTAGTCCGCTTTCCTGGCGGAGCGGTTAGCGCCTGCCCGGACAGCCGGGCACAGCCGCGTGCTTGACGGGCATGTGAAGGGAAGGGCGGCATCACGCTCAGCCGCGCCGCAGCAGGTCCATGCGGTAGCGCGGCGCGCGCGACTGCCACTGGAGCGTCAGGGTGGGGGCGGTGGCGGCGATGAAGGCCTCGGCCGCCGCGTCGCCGGAGAGCGGATAGTCGGTGGTGCCGGTCCAATGCACCATCAGCACCTCGCCGCCCGGCTGCAGCGCG
>NZ_MLCO01000546.1 GCF_001982615.1 Teichococcus deserti
TTGTGATGTGTGTTGATATGTTTCTGTTTTTTTTTTTTTAAGCAGAAGACGGCATACGGGGTGGGGGCTAGTCTCGGGGGCTCGGGGATGTGTTTAAGAGGCAGGGTTCGTGCTGGGGGCGCAGACGCATTCCGGGCCGTTTTACGAGCGGGTGGGCTATTTGGTCGAAGGGGAAAAGTTTCTTGATGTAGGCATCCCCCATTTGTTCATGCGGAAGGCCAATTTGCAGAAATAGAAGGGGCGCAAACCTGTAGGTTTGGGGGGGGGATACTTCCCCCCCCCCCCCCAGCCTTTCTTGCTTTATGCCTTCTGGAAGGTGATCGGCTTGTTGCCGTCCCACAGCACCGAGCGGCAGATGGTGGCCAGCTTGTCGAGGTCGCCCTTGATGGTGAGGAAGTGGTTCCCCGCCAGCTGGCCGGCCTTGCTGGCGAAGCAGCAGGGGCCGTAGGCGACCAGGATCTCGGTCTCGCTCATGCCGCCCGGATGGACGATGACCTGGCCCGGGGCCGGATAGGAGGTCGCGTTCTCGTAGCCGATGCCGAGGTCGCGCTCGCCCATCGGGATCCAGCAGGCCTCGCCGGACCAGCGGACATGGATGATGCGGTCCTTGTAGGGCAGCAGGGTGCGGAAGCGCGCGACGGTGCGCGGCGCCGCCTTCTCCTCGAAATCGGCCAGGAAGATCTCGCCGCCGATGTCGATCGCGATGTCAGCCATTCTTTCCGTTCCTTCCTGGTCAATGGGCCTGGGTTCAGTCGGCTTCGGCGATCTGGCCGAGGCGGTAGGGATGCGCGGGATAGGAGCCCAGCACCTTCAGCTCGCGCGAGAAGAAGTCGAGCTCCTCCAGCGCGCGCTTCAGCCCCGGATGGTCGGGATGGCCGTCGACGTCGCAGAGGAACTGGGTGGCGGTGAAATGGCCGTCGAGCATGTAGCTCTCCAGCTTGGTCATGTTCACCCCGTTGGTGGCGAAGCCGCCGAGCGCCTTGTAGAGCGCGGCCGGGATGTTGCGGACGCGGAAGACGAAGGTTGTCACCGTGTTCACCGCCTCGACCGGCGGGCGGAGGGCCTCGCGCGACATGACGTAGAAGCGCGTGGTGTTGTGCGCCGCGTCCTCGACATTGTGGCGCAGGATGTCGAGGCCGTAGATCTCGGCGGCCAGCGAGGAGGCGATGGCGCAGTCCTCGGGATTCGGATGCTCGGCGAGCAGCTTGGCGGCGCCCGCGGTGTCGGCCTCGATCACCGGCTGCAGCTGCATGTCCTTCAGCAGGTTCAGCACCTGGCCGAGCGCCACCGGATGGCTGTGGGCGCGCTTCAGCCCCTCGAGCGTCGCGCCCTTGTTGGCCAGCAGGCAGTGCTCGACGCGCTGGTAGTGCTCGCCGACCGCGAACAGGCCGGAATCGGGCAGCAGGCGGTGGATGTCGGGCACCCGGCCGGCCAGCGAGTTCTCGCAGGGCAGCATGGCGAGCCCGGCGCGGCCGTCGCGCACCGCTTCCATCGCCGCCTCGAAGCTCGGGCAGGGCAGGGTGGTCCAGCCGGGATAGGCGCTGCGGCAGGCCAGGTCCGAATAGGCGCCCGGCATACCCTGGAAGGCGATCACTCCGCTCATTCTGGTCTCGTTTCCATCTGGCAGGAACCGCCCCTTCCGCAGGACGGAAGGGCCGGGAAAGGCGGCGGCCGCAGCCGGCGGCGCCACCGCCCGCGCCACCCTCCGCCGGAAGGGCGCCGGCGCTTTCGTCCCGGCGCCGGAGCGTCCCGATGGGGCAACGGGTTGAAGCGCCCGGCCTCTGCCACTATGGTCCGACCGCTTCTAGTCGAGGCCCCTGCCGCGCGCAAACGCGCTCCCTCGCTAGTCGAGTCGCATGGCTTTTGGGATGGGATGGATCGGCAGCATGAGCTTGGAGGTCAACAAGGCGTTCGCAGCCGTTCTGACCGCTGGTATCGCCTTCATGGTGGCGGGGCTGGTGGGCGAGACGGTGGTGCATCCGCACCGCCTGAGTAAGCCGGCGATCACCATCGAGGGTGTCGGCCAGGAAGCCGCGGCGCCGGCGGACAATGCCCCCGCGCTGGAGCCGGTTGAGCCGCTGCTGGCCGCGGCCAGC
>NZ_MLCO01000547.1 GCF_001982615.1 Teichococcus deserti
ACCATGGCGCCCAGGTCGAGCGAGAGGACGCGCTTGTCCTTCAGCGCCTCCGGCACGTCGCCATTGACCACGCGCAGCGCCAGACCCTCGACGATCGCCGTCTTGCCGACGCCGGGCTCGCCGATCAGCACCGGATTGTTCTTGGTGCGGCGGGCCAGCACCTGAATGGCGCGGCGGATCTCCTCGTCGCGGCCGATCACCGGGTCGAGCTTGCCGGAGCGCGCCGCCTCGGTCAGGTCGCGGGCGTATTTCTTCAGCGCGTCGAACTGCTGCTCGGCATTGGCGCTGTCGACCTTGCGGCCCTTGCGGACGGCGGCGATGGCCTGCTCCAGCCGCTCGGCGGTGGCACCGCCGGCGACCAGGGCCTTGCCCGAGGGCGTGTCGCTGGCGGCCAACGCCACCAGCAGCCGGTCCTGGGCCACGAAGGCGTCGCCCGCCTTGGCCGCCTGCTGCTGCGCGGCGTCCAGCACGCGCACGATATCCGGCATGAATTGCGGCTGGCCGGCACCGGCGCCCTGCACCTTGGGCAGCTTGCCCAGCTCGGCCTCGACGCTGGTCTTGACCCTGGCGGGGTCGCCACCGGCGGCACGGATCAGCCCGGCCGCGGCGCCCTGCTCGTCGTCGAGCAGCGCCTTCAGCAGATGCTCCGCAGTGATGCGCTGATGATAGTCGCGGATCGCGATGGTCTGGGCGGCCTGCAGGAACCCGCGGGCCCGCTCGGTGAATTTCTCGATATCCATTTGTCCCTCCGATGAGGCAACCGGCCGCCCGACGCCCCTGAAAAGGCGACGCCAGGCACCGCTCGTGCTAGCGATGTGGTAGGGGAGGCCGCGTCGCTTCAAGGGGCGGGCGGCGAAAAACCAGGAGCCAGACCGATGCGCGTCGAGCATCTCTACCGCTATCCCGTGAAGGGCCTCTCGGCCGAGGCGCTGGAGCAGACCCATCTCGACGAAGGCGAATGCATCCCGCATGACCGGCGCTTCGCGCTGGTCCAGGGCGACGCGCCCTTCGACCTCGCCGCCCCCGCCTTCCTGCCCAAGCAGAATTTCGCCTGTCTGATGGCCAATGCGCGCCTGGCCTTGGTGGCCTCGGCCTTCGACGACCGGCGCGGCCAGCTGTCGCTCCGTGTCCCGGGACAGGCGCCGGTTCAGGCCGATCTCGGCACCGAGGCGGGGCGCAGGGCAGTGGCCGAGCTGCTGACCGCCTATCTGGGGGGCGAGGCGCGCGGCACCCCCTGGTTCACCGAGGCGCCCGGCCATGCCTTCACCGACCAGAGGCTGAAGGGCATCTCGCTGATCAACCTGGCCAGCGTCGCAGCCCTCGAGCAGGCGATCGGCGTCGAGCTCGACCCGCTGCGCTTCCGCGCCAATGTCTATTTCAGCGGTCTGCCGGCCTGGGCGGAATTCGACTGGATCGGCCAGGAGGTGATGCTGGGCGGCGCCCGGCTCGAGGTGTTCAAGCGCACCGTGCGCTGCCCGGCGACGCAGGTGAGCCTGCAGACCGGCGAGCGCGACCTGGATATCCCGAAGCTGCTGCGCCAGCATTTCGGCCATGCCGATCTGGGTGTGCATGCGCGGGTGGTGGAAAGCGGCAAGGTCGCGCTGGGCGACGCGCTGGAAGCGCTGGCCCCGCCCGCCTAAGGCGGCAGGGCAGGACCCGGAACAGGATCGGGGCCGCGACGGCCCCGCCCTTCCGGAGAGGCCAGCGCCCGAAGCGCTGCCCCATCCTCGAAGCGAAACCGCCCGTTACTGGACGCTTTCGCGCTGCTCCGCCGGCTCGGCGCCGTCGTCATAGCCCTGGGCCTGGCCGTTGACATGGCTCGGCACCGCTTCGGCCTCGCCCTGCGGCGCCTCGCCCTGCTCGGCACCCTCGGCGCTGTGCTGGCGGCGCGGTCCGGGATTGGCCTGCTGCGCGGCCTGGGCCATCGCGTTCAGGATGCGGAAATAGTGCTCGGCGTGCTGGAAATAGCTCTCGGCCATCACCCGGTCGCCGGCGCCGGTCGCATCGCGGCCGAGCTGCAGGTACTTCTCGAACAGCTGCTGGGCGGTGCCGCGCAGCCGCATGTCCGGTCCATTGGAATCGAACACATGGTTTCGATTCATCGGTTGATGGCTGGTCTGGCGGAACTGTCCGCCGCCGCCGCCGCCGCCGCCCCCGCCGCCATGGCGATGACCGCCACGGCCGCGCATGCGCTTCATGTTCATCGGTGTTGCGTTCGCCGTCTCACGCTCGCGCCGTCCAGGGCAGGAATGATCCCGCATGGATCATGATGCACCAGGGGGCACTTGCTGATGGTGTTGCATCGCTGCGGCGCCGGGGAGCGAAACCTGACCCGAAGATCCTGGTCTCATAGGCTGTCCCGGCGGGTCAAGCCGGGGGGCACTCCGCCCGGGTCCGCGGGGACACCCTAGCCACATGGGGCTGCGGCGCCAAACGGTTTTTTCAGCCGCGGCTCGCCTCAGGCGTAAACGGAGCCATAATCACCAGGGCCCGCGCGATGCCAGAGAGATCGTCATGCGTGCCGCGAATCGCAAGCCCCGCCGCCTCGGCCAGCGCCGCGACGGCCGGCCCCTGCCCCTCACCCAGCTCCAGCACGGCGACGCCGCCCGGCGCCAGCAGCCGCGGCAGGCTGGACGTGATGACGCGATAGGCCTCCAACCCGTCGGCGCCGCCATCCAGCGCCCGGCCGGGCTCGTGGCCGGCGACCTCGGGCATCAGCCCCGGGATAACGGCGCTCTCGATATAGGGCGGGTTGGACAGGACCAGGTCGAAGCGGCCGCCGGGACCCGGGGCCAGCGCGGCCGCCCAGTCACCAGCCAGGAAGGCGGCGCGGTCGGCCAGGCCGTTAGCGGCGGCGTTGCGGGCCGCCAGGGCGGCGGCGTCCGGGTTCAGGTCCAGCCCGACCCCGAAGGCGCTGGTCCGCTCCGCCAGCACCGCCAGCAGCAGGCAGCCGGTCCCGGTGCCGAGGTCGAGCACCCGCAGGCCGGCGCGGTCCGGCACGGCGGCCAGCGCCGCCTCGACGATGGCCTCGGAATCGGCGCGCGGGATCAACGTCGCCGGCGAGACCTCGAGCTGCAGCGTC
>NZ_MLCO01000548.1 GCF_001982615.1 Teichococcus deserti
CTCCTCCCCCCTCTGCCGTCCCCCCGTCAGACCGAAGGAAACCTTCGCATGTCGCTCGAAGCCCTGCGCGCCAGCCTGCCCGACTATGCCCGCGACCTGAAGCTGAACCTGGGCAGCCTGGCCACCGAGCCGGTGCTGAACGCGCAGCAGCTGGCCGGCACCTTCGTCGCCAGCGCCATCGCCAGCCGCAACGCCGTGGTCACCAAGGCGATCGTCGGCGAATTCGGCCCGAAGCTCTCGGCCGAGGCGCTGGTCGCCGCCAAGGCCGCCGCCGCCATCATGGGCATGAACAATGTCTACTACCGCTTCACCCATCTGGTGGGCGGCGACTATCCGGGCCTGCCCGCCAAGCTGCGGATGAACGTCATGGCCAAGCCCGGCGTCGAGAAGGTGGATTTCGAGCTCTGGTCGCTCGCCGTCTCCGCCATCAACGGCTGCGGCATGTGCATGGAGAGCCATGAGAAGGTCGTCCGCCATGGCGGCCTGTCCAGCGAGCAGGTCCAGGCCGCGGTGCGCATTGCCGCCGTGGTCCATGCCGTCGCCGCCGTGGTCGAGGCGGAAGCGGCGCTGGCTGCCTGAACAGCCAGGCTGAATTGCCGATTCGGGCAGCTGAGAGAAAATCCTTCTCCCGCTACCCGCAGTGCGGAGCCGGGCCATGCCCAGCTTTTGCCGTTTTTTAGGGCATTTTTGTCAAATTTGCAGGTCGATCCGTTTGCCATGCGTTCACTGCATGGCGATACGCTGCAAATGCGGGCAATTTTTGTGCTGCACCGCGAAAAACCGCTTGCACACGAATGACCGCATGGCTATCTTCCATCTCGCAGCAGCACAGTACGCTGTGCGGCTGTCTTTCTTGGACGTTTCCTCCCTAAACTCGGCGGTGCTTCGGCA
>NZ_MLCO01000055.1 GCF_001982615.1 Teichococcus deserti
TGGCCAGGTTCTTCACCTCGCTCGCCACCACGGCGAAGCCCTTGCCGGCCTCGCCGGCGCGGGCGGCCTCGATGGTGGCGTTCAGCGCCAGCAGGTTGGTCTGGCCGGCGATGTCGGCGATCAGGCGGACGACGTCGCCGATGCGGTTGGCGGTGTCGGCCAGCTCGCGCATGGTGCGGTCGGTGCGCTCGGTCTCGGCGACGGCGTTGCGCGAGACCTCGGCGGCGCGGCCGACCTGGCGGGTGATCTCGCCGATCGAGGCGGTGAGCTCCTCGGTCGCGGCCGCCGCGGTCTGGGCATTGGAGGAGACGCTTTCCGAGGCGTGCGACAGGGTGGTGGTCAGGCGCGTCGCATCCTCGGCGCTGCGGGTCATCTCGCCGGAGGTGCCGGCCAGGCGCTGGGCGGCGCCGCGCAGGGCGGCGAGGGCGCGCTGCGTCTCCTCGCCGAATTCCCGGATCATGGCGTCGACACGCTGGCCGCGCTGGCGGCCCTGCTGGTCGGCGCGCGCCTGGTCCGCGGCCAGGCGCTCGGCCTCGCGGACCTTGGCGCGGAAGACCTCCAGCGCGCGGGCCATGGCGCCGATCTCGTCGGGGCGGTCGCGGTCGGCGACGACGACGTCCAGGTTGCCGCCGATCATCGATTCCATGCTGCCGGTCAGGCGCTGCACCGGCAGGCTGATGCCGCGCACCAGGCTGACGCCCAGCATGCTGATCAGCAGCGTGCCCACCGCCAGCAGGCCGCTGATCATCCAGAAGGCGCTGGCATAGGTGGCGTTGGCCAGCGCGGCCGCGGCCTCGCCGCCATCGACGTTGAAGCGGCGCAGCGCCTGCAAGGCCTGGGCGAAGCTGCGGAAGCTGGCCTGGGTGGCGGTGTCGATGAGCCGCGTGGCGCCGGCCCGGTCGCCCTGGCGACTGGCCTCGAGCACCGGCGCGACATTGCGGAAGTAGTCGGCCCAGCTGCGGACGACGCTCTCGTACAAGGCCCGCTCTTCCGGCCCGGAGACCAGCGGCACGTAGTTCGCCAGCGCCTGCTCGACCTGCTGCCGCTCGGCCTCGATGTTGCGCTCGTTCTCGGCCATGGCGGCGGGGTCGGTCTGCAGCACATGCCGGATCACCATCTGCCGCAGCCGCAGCGCCGTCTCCGTTGCGGTGGAGATCTGCGCCAGGCTGGGCATCCAGTTGGTGGCGATATCGGCCGCCGTTTCCTGCACGGTGCCGAGGCGCTGCAGGGCCAGGCCGCCCAGCCCGGCGAAGCTCAGCAGGATGACGGACAGCACGGCGATCAGGCGGGTCTTGAGGGTCATGGAGCTCGGGCCTGGGATTGCTGCCCCCAGCCTGCCCGCAAACCGGTAAAGATCAGGTGCAGCGGTGGCGGCGCGCCGGTTGCCGGCGCACCGCCGTCCCGCTCAGCCCAGCGTCCGCGCCAGCAGCTCGGCAGTGCGGCCATTGGCGATGGTGGCGGCGCGGCCGTCCCAGCTGTGGCCGCCCATGCGGGCGAAGGCATGGTCGACGCCGGGATAGACATGCACCGCGGCCTCGGCGGTGCCGGCCAGGCCCTGCTGGATGGCGGTGCGCGCCTCGGCGGGGACGAAGCGGTCGAGCTCGGCGATGTGCATCAGCAGCGGGTTCCTGATCCGGTCCGCGCCGGAGACCAGCCCCTCGATGCCCACGCCGTAGTAGGAGATATTGCAGTCGGCGTCGGAGTCGGTCGCCATCATGAAGGCCAGCCGGCCGCCCAGGCAGAAGCCCATGGTGCCGGCCTTTCCGTTGCAGCCGGGCATGACGCGGACGGCGGCCAGCGTCGCCTTCAGGTCCTCGACGCCCTTCGCCTGGTCGAAGCCGTTCATCAGGGCGAAGGCCTGGTCCCATTCCTCCTTGCTGCCGTCGGTCAGCTGGATGCCGGGGGACTGGCGCCAGAACAGGTCGGGGCAGATGGCGATGAAGCCCATGTCGGCGACCCAGTCGGACAGGGCCCGCATGGCGTGGTTCACGCCGAAGATTTCCTGGATCATGACGACTGCGCCGGCCGGCGTCGCCTTGGGCATCGCCAGGTAGGCGGCGAAGCTGCCGCTGCCGTCGCTGGCCGGGATGGTGATCTCGGGCATGTCTTGCGGTCCTTCCAGAGAGGCCCGCAGGATAGCCCGAAGCCGGGGCCGCGACACCCCATCCACGGGTTTGTCACGCAGCGCAGCATGACGGATGGCCTGGCCGGAAGACGCGTGCCATCATGCCCGCTTCCGCCGCTTGCAGAGTATGCCGATGCCCGTCTCCCGCCCCGATTTCCGCGAAGCCATGGCGCGCCTGGGCGCGGCGGTGAACGTGATCACCAGCGATGGCCCCGGCGGCCGCGCCGGGCTGACCGCCAGCGCGGTCTGCTCGGTCACCGACGATCCGGCGACGCTGCTGGTCTGCATCAACCGCAACAGCACGCAATATGCCGCCTTCAAGGCGAATGGCGTGCTCTGCGTCAATGTCCTGGCCGGCGGGCAGCAGGCGATCTCCAACCATTTCGCCGGCGCGACCGGCGCGGCGACGGCCGAGCAGCGCTTCGAGATCGGCGCCTGGAGCAGGCTCGAGACCGGCGCGCCGGTGCTGGACGGCGCCGCGGTGTCGCTGGACTGCGTGATCGACGAGGTGCTGGAGAAGGGGACGCATGGCGTGTTCTTCGCCGCCATCCGCGCCATCCGGCTGGGCGACAAGGCGCCGGCGCTGATCTGGTGGCAGCGCGACTACCACCACCTGCCGCACCCGGCCGCCTGATCGTTCTGCCGGTTGTGGCAGCCCCGCTGGGCTGCCACGGCCGTTCTCAAGCTTCCGCGATGATCTCGCGCACCAGCGGATAGACCTCGTTGGCCCAGCGGCGGCCGCTGAAGACGCCGTAATGGCCGGCGCCGATCTGCAGGTGGTTGCGCTTCATCGTGTGGGGGAGGTTGCTGCAGAGATCGAGCGCCGCCGCCGTCTGGCCGATGGCGCAGATGTCGTCGCGCTCGCCCTCGACGGTCAGCAGCCGGGTGCGGCGGATCGTCTCGGGCCGCACCGGGCGGCCGCGATGCGTCATCCGCCCGACCGCCAGGTCGTGGTCCTGGAAGACGCTCTTCACGGTCTCGAGGAAGAACTCGGCCGGCAGATCCATGACGGCGAGGTATTCGTCGTAGAAGCGGCGATGCGCGTCGGCCAGCTGGGAATCGCCGCCGACCAGGTTGCGGAACTGCTCCAGATGCGCGGTCACATGCCGGTTCATGTTCATCGACATGAAGGCGCTGAGCTGCAGCACGCCCGGATAGACCTTCCGCCCGCCGCCCTGCAGCCGCCAGGGCACGGTGTGGATCATGTTCTTCTCGAACCAGTCGATCGGATGCTCCTGCGCCAGGGCATTGACCTTGGTGGGCAGGATGCGGGTGTCGATCGGGCCGGCCATCAGCGTCATGCTGTGCGGGGTGGCCGGGTTGCGGTCCTCCGACATCAGCGCGACGGCGGCCAGCACGGGCACCGCCGGCTGGCAGACCGCCAGCACATGGCCGCCGGGCCCGATCGCCTCCTGGAAGGCGATGACATGGTCGACGAACTCGTCCAGCCCGAAGCGGCCGGCCGAGAGCGGCACGTCCCGGGCATTGATCCAGTCGGTGATGTAGACGTCGTTCTCGGGCAGCAGCACCTGCACCGTGCCGCGCAGCAGGGTGGCGAAATGGCCGGAGATCGGCGCCACCACCAGCACCTTGGGCTGCGGGATGTCCACCGCCTTCCTGAAGTGCAGCAGCCGGCCGAAGGGGGTGGCGGTCGCCACCTCCTCGGTCACCGCGACATCCTCGTTGCCGACGCGGACGGTGGTGAAGCCGAAGGGCGGCCGCTCATGCGTGACGGCGGCGGTGCCCATCAACTCCAGCACCGCGGTGAACTGCCGCAGCGCGAAGGTCTCGGGGCGGCCGGTGTCGAACTGCCGCAGCACCGCGCCGGTGCCGCGGGCGAATTGCCGGAAGGGAGCCATCAGGTCCTGCTGGGCCTGATACAGCTGGTACATCATCCGTGAGGAGCCTCTCCGCGCAATGGCCAAGCCAGGGAAGTCGGCCGGCTTCTTGCCGCCACCGGGGCGAACGGTAACGAAAATGTTCCCTCGCCGCGAGGGGCATGTTGACAGGGCATAGATGACCATTTCGTCAATCGTGGAGCGCGCCTAAGGTTGCGCCTTCATCGCGTGGGAGTGTTCCGTATGGCCGAGGCCCGCCTCCTGATCAGCAGCCGAAACTACTCCTCCTGGTCGCTGCGGGGCTACCTGCTCTGCCGCATGGCCGGGCTGACCTTCACGGTGGAGACCGCCGCCGCCGACGACCCCCAGGCCCGGGCCGAGCTGCTGTCGCGCAGCTCCACCTTCCGCCTGCCCTGCCTGGTGCGCGGGCCGCTGAAGATCTGGGACAGCCTGGCCATCGCCGAGCAGCTGAACGAGGAATTCCCCGAGGCGCAGCTGCTGCCCGAGGCGCCGGTGGCCCGCGCCCATTGCCGCTCGATCTCGGGCGAGATGCATGGCGGCTTCACCGCGCTGCGCGCCTCGCTGCCGCTGAACATGCGCGCCCGTCGCCCGGGCTTCCGCGTCTGGTCGGGGCCGGCCGCCGATATCCGCCATATCCAGGACATCTGGGAAGACGCCCTGGCGCGCTCCGGCGGGCCCTGGCTGTTCGGCGAGCGCCCCTCCATCGCCGACGCCATGTACGCTCCCGTCGCCAGCCGCTTCCTGACCTACGGCGTGACGCTGCCCGGCGCGGCCGCGGCCTATCAGGAGAAGCTGCTGGCCTGGGCGCCGATGGTCGAGTGGATGGTCGAGGCCGAGCGCGAGCCCGAAGCCCTGGCCGAGGTCGAAGGCGACTTCTGAGGGACGGATCCGGGCCACCGGCCCGGATCCACTCGACAGAAGACCGGCCGGAGGCGGGCCGGGC
>NZ_MLCO01000549.1 GCF_001982615.1 Teichococcus deserti
GCCACGCCCGCCGCCCCGGCGGCGGCCCCGGCGGCGGCCGCGACTCCGCCCGCCGGCACCCCGTCCACCCCGGCCTCCGGCAACAACGCCCCGGTGACCTTCACCGCCGAGGAGGTGGAATACGATCAGGAGCGCAACCTGGTCACCGCCCGCGGCGCCGTCGAGGCCTGGCAGAACGAGCGCATCCTGCGCGCCGACCGCTTCACCTTCGACCGCAACACCGGCATCGCCACGGCCGAGGGCAACGTCCAGCTGCTCGAGGCCGACGGCCAGGTGCTCTTCGCCGACCGCGCCGAGCTGACCGGCAACATGCGCGACGGCGTGGTCGAGGGGCTGAAGGCCCGCCTCGCCCAGAACGGCCGCATGGTGGCCAACGGCGCGCGGCGGACCGACGGCAAGATCCTCGACATGTCGCGGGTGCTCTACTCCTCCTGCGACCTCTGCATGAACGACCCGACGGCGCCGCCGCTTTGGCAGCTGCGGGCGCGGCTGGCGACCTCCGACCAGGAGGCCAAGCGCCTGCGCTACCGCGACGCCTCGCTGCTGCTGGGCGGCGTGCCGGTGCTCTACACCCCCTACCTGTCGCATCCCGATCCCTCGGTGCCGCGGCAGTCGGGCTTCCTGACCCCGGTCTTCGGCAGCTCGAGCTTCCTCGGCGGCTTCGTCGAGACGCCCTATTACTGGGCGATCGACCCGAGCTCCGACCTGACCGTCACGCCGACGCTGTCGACCAAGCAGAACCCGGCGCTCGGCTTCGACTACCGCCGCCGCTTCAACTTCGGCCAGATCGAGGCCGCCGGCTCGGTCGGCGAGCGCGCCGGCGCCAGCAGCGAGAACGGCCTGGGCGGCCACATCTACAGCCGCGGCCAGTT
>NZ_MLCO01000550.1 GCF_001982615.1 Teichococcus deserti
GCCGCTGGCCTTCACGCCGCAGGGCGAGGGCCGGTTCCGCGCGGCGCTCCCGGTGCCGCGGCCCGGGCAGTGGGACGCGCGGCTGGTGATGACCGGGCCGGGCGGCCGCGAATTCGACCTGCGCCGGCGGCTGGGGCTGCCGTGACCCTGCTGGCCCCCGCCGAGACCTCCGCGGCCTGCGCCCATTGCGGCGCCCCGCTGAGCAGCGGGGGCCTGGGCAGCGAGGCCGGCCGCTTCTGCTGCCGCGGCTGCCAGGCGGCGGCGGGGCTGGTGGCCGGGCTCGGCCTCGACGCCTTCTACCGGCGCCAAAGCACCGCCGCCGGGACGCTGCGCCCGGCCGAGGCGCTGCCGGATACCGATTTCTCGGCGCTCGCCATCCCCGAAAAGGGCGGCGCCCAGCGGCTGGAGCTGATGCTGGCCGGCCTGTCCTGCGGCGCCTGCGTCTGGCTGGTCGAGCAGGCCCTGGCCGCCGAGCCCGATGTGCTGCGCGCCCGGGCCAGCCTTTCCGCCCGGCGCCTGACCGTCGCCTGGCGGGGTTCGCCCGCCCGGGCCAACGAGCTCGTCGCGCTGATCGCAGCCCTCGGCTTCCGCGCCGCGCCCTGGTCGCCGGCCTGCCTGCGCGCGACCGAGGATGCCGAGGGCCGCGCCTTGCTGCGCGCGCTGGGGATCGCCGCCTTCGGCATGATGAACGTCATGCTGGTCTCGGTCGCCGTCTGGGCCGGCGGCGACATGGGCGAGGCCACCCGCGCGTTGATGCATTGGCTGGCGGCCCTGGTCGGCCTGCCGGTGGTGCTCGTGGCGGGGATGCCCTTCTACCGCTCCGCCTGGCGCGGGATCCGGGCGGGGCGGCCGAACATGGACCTGGCGGTGTCGCTCGGCGTGCTGGCCACCACGGCGATGAGCCTGTCGGAGACGCTGCGGAACGGCCCCTATACCTGGTTCGACGGCGCCACCGCCTTGCTGGCCTTGCTGCTGGCCGGCCGCGTGCTGGACCGCGCCGCCCGCCGCCGCGCCCGCCAGGCGGTGGCCGAGCTGCTGGCACTGCAGGACGGCACCGTGCAGCGGATCGACCCCGACGGCCGCGTCGCCCATGCCCCGGCCGGGCAGCTGCGCGCCGGCGACCGCCTGCTGCTGGCCAGCGGCGAGCGGCTGCGGCTGGACGCGGCGCTGGACGCGCCCGAGGCCCTGCTCGACACCGCCGCCACCACCGGCGAAAGCCTGCCCCGCCGCTTCCTGCAGGGTGAGCCGGTGGCCGCCGGCGCCGTCAACCTCGGCAACCCGGTCGCCATGCGGGTCACCGCCGCCGCGGCCGACGGGTCGCTGGCCGCCATGGCGCGGCTGCTGGAACGCGCCGAGCAGGCGCGTGGCCGCTTCGTGACGCTCGCCGACCGGGCGGCGCGCTTCTACGTGCCGGTGGCGCATGCGGTGGCGGTGGCGACCTTCCTCGGCTGGTGGCTGTGGATGGGGGTGTCGTGGCAGGCGGCGCTGGTGCCGGCCGTCGCCGCGCTGATCATCACCTGCCCCTGCGGCCTCGCCATCGCCGTGCCTGCGGTGCAGGTGGCGGCCTCCGGCGCGCTGTTCCGGCGCGGAGTGCTGGTGGCCTCGGCCAGCGCGCTGGAGCGGCTCGCCGGCGCCGATTGCGCCGTGCTGGACAAGACCGGCACCCTGACCGAGGGCCGCCCGACGTTGTTGGAAGAACCCGGCCGCCCGGCCTCGGCCCTGCGCGAGGCGGCCGCCATCGCCCGCGCCTCCCGCCACCCGCTGGCCCGCGCCCTGGTCGCCGCCTGCCCGGAGGCCCCCGCCGCGCCGGAGGGGGTGGAAGAAATCCCCGGCCAGGGGCTGCGCGCCGGCGCCACCCGCCTGGGCAGCGCCCCCTTCATCGGCCTGGCGCAGGAGGATGAAGGCCTGACCCTGTGGCTGGACCGCCCCGGCCTGTCGCCGGTGCCCTTCCGCTTCGCCGACCGGCTGCGCCCCGATGCCGCCGCGACCGTCGAGGCCCTGGCCGGCCTCGGCCTGCCCGCCGAGCTGCTGTCCGGCGACGCCGCCCCCGCGGTCGAGGCGGTCGCCGAGGCCACCGGCATCGGCCCCTGGCAGGCCCGCGCCACCCCCGCCGCCAAGGCCGAGCGGATCGCGGCGCTGGGCGTCGCCGGCCACAAGCCGCTGATGGTGGGCGACGGCATCAA
>NZ_MLCO01000551.1 GCF_001982615.1 Teichococcus deserti
TCGCTATGCCGACATCCTGCGCAACCGCGCCGCCCAGCCGCTCTTCATCGGCGTCGCGCTGGAGGGCGCCTGCGTTTTCGGCCCCTTCCCCTATTTCGCCGTGCTGCTGGGCGCCGACGGCCATGGCACGCTGCGCGCCGGCATCGCGGTGGCGGGCTTCGGGGTGGGCGGCTTCGCCTACACCATGCTGGCGCCCGTCCTGCTGCGCCGGCTCGGCCAGGCGCGGATGATGCGGCTGGCGGGCGCGGCCGTGCTGGCCGGCATGCTCTGCCTCGCCACCGGCATGCCCAATCTCGGAATCGCCGGCGCGCTGCTGATCGGCCTGGGCTTCTTCATGCTGCACAACAGCATCCAGACCCGCGTCACCGAGGTCGCCCCCGGCGCCCGCGGCTCGGCCGTGGCGCTGCATGCCTTCTGCTACTTTCTGGGCCAGGCGGTCGGGCCGGCGGTCTTCGGCCTGCTGATGGTGGCGGCCGGCGCCGGCCCGGCGCTCGCGCTGTCCGGCGCCGGTGTTCTGGTCATCAGCCTCTGGCTGAGCCGTTTGCGGCCGGGCTGAAGCCTGCCGGAACAACCACCTGCCCCGAGTCGGGCGAACGAATCGCTGACGCAGGGTTACTGTTCTTTGTCGTCAAGATCTTGGGGTTGACGGCACCGTCAACCCACAAGCCTGTTCCGGTTGAGTTCTCAGAAGTCGCTGACGCGGCCCTTCCGCTCCCAGTCGCCGAAGCGCGTCGGCTCCGGCCCGGCGGGGCCGCCGATCTCGACCGGCATCTTCTTCTCCTCGGGCTTCGAGGGCG
>NZ_MLCO01000552.1 GCF_001982615.1 Teichococcus deserti
TGTTTGGTCGGTCGAAGTGATGTTTATTGGGTTGTTGTGGTGTGACTGCACGTGCGACCACCGAGAGCTACGCGCGTAAGATCGTCGGCAGCGTCAGATGTGGATAAGTGACAGGCTTGCTGCCCGTCAGTACTCGAATTCGTAGGACAGCCCGACCCTTTCCCCCGACTCCCCCCCCGTCGAGCTTTCGAGCTTGAGCCTTGGGGTGATCTCCACCTGAACGCTGGCGCGGGGCCCACCATCGGTGCCCTGCTCGACGCCGACATAGACGCCCTGGCCGACATAGCCGCCGGCCTGGACGGAGGGATTTTCCAGCCCCCCCTGGCTGTTGCCGACCCCCAGCCGATCCAGCCCCAGCCGGTCGGCGATGCGCCCGAGGAAGCCGCGCGACCCGCCCGGCGCCATGCCGGCCAGGTTGGCGACGCCGCCGGCCAGCTGGGCGATTTCCAGCGGTGACAGCTTGTCGACCGAGCGGTTGAACAGCAGCCGGGCCAGCACTTCGTCCTGCGGCAGCTCGGGCTCGGAGGTGAAGGCGATGGTCGGCTTGGCCGGCTCGCCGGTGATGGTGACGGTGATGGTGACGCCCTGGGTGGTGGTGCTGGCGGCGAAGTCCAGGCTGGGCATCAGGCTGCCGTCGAAGTTCAGGTCGCCCTTGCTGAAGGTCAGCCGGCGGTCGAGCAGCTGGAAGGTGCCGCGGCGCAGGTTGAAGCCGCCCTGGGGCTGCGGATCGGCCGCGGTGCCGCCGACGCGCAGGGTGCCGCCGAGCTCGGCATCCAGGCCGCGGCCGCGCACCAGGATGGATTGCGGCGCCTCGACGGTGACATTCAGCGCGATCGGGGG
>NZ_MLCO01000553.1 GCF_001982615.1 Teichococcus deserti
GATGACGGCTGGGCCAGTCGGCGCCGCTGGCCCAGCCGTCATCCACCACCAGCAGCAGCGGCCCGTCGCTGGAGCTCGCCGCCCCCGGCCCCCAGACCGGCCGCGCCAGGCCGATGACGATCAGCGCCGCGGCGGCCAGGCGCAGCAGCAGCAGCCACCAGGGCGTGCGGGCCGGGGTTTCCTCCGGCGCCGGCATGTCGCGCAGCAGGCGCAGCGGCGGGAAGGCCTGGCGGCGCGGCGCCGGCGGGGTGACGCGCAGCAGCCACCAGATCAGCGGCAGGGCCGGCAGCGCCAGCAGCAGCCATGGCACGACGAAGCCGATCGGACCCAGGCTGGTCATGCGCGGCCATTCCTTTGCATCTCAAGCGGGCGCCAGGGCCTGCCACAGCGCCAGCAGCGCCACCTCGGGCGGGGTGTCGGTGCGGTGGGTGGCAAACGACCAGCCGGCCGCGGCGGCGATGGCGGCCAGCCCCGCCCGGTGCGCCGCCAGCCGCTCGGCATACAGAGCACGAACGCCCTCAACGCGCGGTAACAGCAGCGCGGGTTCGCCGGCGCCGATCCCCTCGAAGCGGACGCGGCCCGCATAGGGCAGCGTCTCCTCCGCCGGGTCCAGCACCTGCAGCAGATGGCCGCGCAGGCCGCGACCGGCCAGGGCCGCCACCGCCCCGCGGGTCTCCTCCAGCGGGGCCAGGAAATCGCCGATCAGCACGGCGCGGGCATGGCGGGGCAGCGAATCATCGGCCGGGCCAGGCTGGTGCCGGCCCAGCATGTCGGCCAGCGCCGGCAGGGCGCCGCGGCCGGCGAAGGCTCGGCGGGCGCCGAGCAGCCGCACCCGCTCGCCGCCGCGCAGCAGCAGGCTGGCCAAGGCGAGCAGCAGCAGCTCGGCCCGTTCGCCCTTCTCCGGGCGATCGGCGCCGCCGCGCCAGGCCATGCCGGGGCCGGCATCGCGCCAGAGGGCGACGCTCTGCGCCGCCTCCCATTCGGTCTCGCGGACATAGAGCCGGTCCGACTTGGCGCTCTGCCGCCAGTCGATGCGGCCGACCGCGTCGCCCGGCAGATAGGGGCGGAACTGCCAGAAGGCGTCGCCCTGGCCGGCGCGGCGGCGGCCATGGACGCCCTGCATGACGGTGGCGGCGACGCGCTCGGCGGCGACCACCAGCGGCGGCAGCCGGCTGCCCAGCGCCGTCGCGCGCAGCGCGGCGGTGGCGGGCGGGGTGGCCGCGTGGGTGGTGGCGGGGGAAGCCGAGCCCCCCGGCCTAGCCAAGGC
>NZ_MLCO01000554.1 GCF_001982615.1 Teichococcus deserti
ACCCGGTGCCGCCCACCCGGTGCCTCACCACCCGGTTCCTTTAACTCCTTGGCGTAACCCCTGGCTCCTGACACCGCAGGGAGCCGCTGCGCCGCGATGGCCAGTTTCAACGATCCGCGCTTCGCCGCGCAATGGCAGCTGCAGCCGGGCCATGGCATCAACATCACCCCGCTCTACGACGACTATGCCGGCCAGGGGATCAAGGTCGGGCTGATCGACACGCTGCTGGACACCGACAATCCCGAGCTCGGCGGCCAGGTCGATCCGCGCGCCGGGCAGCAGGCGGCGGCGGTGAAAGGGGGGGAGGCGGCGGCCACCTCGCATGGCACCGGCGTCGCCCTGGTGCTGGCGGCGGCGGCAAACAACGGCTATGGCGGCATCGGCGCGGCCTATGGCGTGACGCTGGCGTCCTATTGCGTCGATGCCCGCGGCGACCGCAGCCTGGCGCAGGAGACGGAGATGCTCGCCCTGCAGTGGCAGGTCGATGTCTCCAACAATTCCTGGAGCCGCTCGGGCGA
>NZ_MLCO01000555.1 GCF_001982615.1 Teichococcus deserti
CACCCAGTCCAGCCCGCCGGCCCAGGGACGGATGCTGCCGGCGGTGCTTTCCGCCACCAGCACGGCGGAGGGCGCCGGGCTGCGGCGGGCGGCCAGCATGGCGCCGAAGCCGCCGGCCTCCTCATCGACCACCGCGTGGAATTCCAGCCGGCCGTCCAGCTTGACGCCCAGCCGGTGCAGCGCGCGGCAGGCGGCCAGGCAGGCGGCCAGCCCGGCCTTCATGTCGCCCGAGCCGCGGCCATACATCCTGCCGCCGGCGATCTCGGCGCCGAAGGGGTCGCGGGTCCAGCCAGCGGGGTCACCCACCGGCACCACATCGACATGGCCGCACAGCGCCAGGCTTTTCTCCGACGTCCCCGGCAGGGAGGCGATCAGGTTGGGGCGATCCGGGAAGGGGTATTCGCGGGTCGTGGCGAAGCCGAGCGACTGAAGCTCGGCCTCCAGCAGGTCCTGGACTGCGGCTTCCTGGTTCAGCCCCGGGGCGCGCTCGAACTTCGGGTTGACGCTGGGGATGCGCACCAGCCGGACCAGAAGATCCAGCGTGGCCGCGGCATCTTCCGCGAGGGCCTGGCGCAGCCGGGCCTCGAGGTCGGCGCTCATGCCGGCACCGCGGCGGCCATGGCCTGGCGCAACAGCGGCGCCAGGCGGTCGGCCCAGAGGGCGATGCCGGCCGCATCGGCCAGCAGGTCCTGGCGCACCTCGATCAGCAGCGCCGGCAATCCGCGGGCATCGCCATGGACGGGCACGGTGTAATCCTCGTCGATCTCGATCTGATAGGGCTGGTTGTCGCCGGTCTCGATGCCCTGGGCGCGCAGCCCTTCAACCAGCGGCCGGGCGAAGCCTTCAGCGCGATCGTAAAGCAACCCGGCCTCCCAGATGCGCGGCACGCCGCGATAGACGGGCGTGAAGCTGTGCACGCCGACGACGCAGGCGGGACGGCCGGCGGCCTGGCGGGCATCCAGCTCCGCCGTCACCGCCTCGGCGAACGGAAAGAAAAGCTCCCGCTCGCGGGTGGCGGCGTCCCCGGGGCGCAAAGCAAGGTTGCCGGGGATGACGGTGTCCTCGCTGCGCGCCGGGATGCTGGACGGCGTGCCGGGCGGGCGGTTGCAGTCGATCACCAGCCGCGAATAGCCGCTGGCGATCAGCATGGCATCCAGCCGCGCCGACAGCGCCTTGGCCAGCAGCAGCGCGCCGGGGTCCCAGCCGATATGCCGGTCGATCTCGCCGGGCGGCAGGCCAAGGCCGCCGAGGGATTTCGGCAGGCGGTTGCTGGCATGCTCGCACAGCAGCAGGCAGGGCGAGGCGCCGTCGCGGTTGTGCCAGGTGACCGCCGGCGGCTCGCCGGGCCCGAGCAGGCGGGGCATCAGTAGACCGCCCGGTAGCGGGCGCAGAGCTCTTCGGGCGACAGCCCCTCGACCAGCGCCATTTCCTTCCGTTTCACCGCCAGCAGGCATTTCTGCAGGTTCACCGGCAGGGCGGCGGTCAACAGCGGATCGGCCTCGAAGGCGGCAAGCGCGGCGGACAGGTCGCCCGGCAGGCGGCGGACGCCCAGGCTTTCCAGCTCGGCTTCCGGCAGCTCGGAAGGATCGGAATTGACCAGCGGCGGCTGCGCCAGGCCTTCGCGCAAGCCCGACAACCCGGCCAGCACCAGCCCGACCAGCGCCAGATAGGGGTTGGCGGTGGCGTCGGTGGCGCGGAACTCGACATTCATCTGCCTGGCCGGATCGGCGCCGGGCATGGTGACCACCGGGCAGATGCGCAGCCCCGCCTCGCGGTTGCGCTCGCCCAGGCAGGCATAGGCGGCCGACCAATGGTGCGGCTGCAGGCGGAGGTAGGAAATCGGGCTGGGCGCGGTCAGCGCCAGCAGCCCCGGCATGTGGCGGACGATGCCGGCGCAGAAGCGGCCGGCGGCTTCCGACAGGGCGCCGGGGCGCGTCTCGTCGCGCATCGCCGGGCGGCCGCCGGCATCGCGCAGGCTCAGATGGATATGCACGCCGTTGCCGACGCCGTCGGGCGCGGTCTTGGGGGCGAAGCTGGCGCGCCAGC
>NZ_MLCO01000556.1 GCF_001982615.1 Teichococcus deserti
CGGCGCTGGCCAGCGAGCGGATGCTGCTGCTGGAGGACGGGCATTGCCTGCGCGACCACACGCTGGCGGCCTGCGGGCTGCAGGCCTCGGTCAGCAGCGACAGCTTCGCCGCCACCAGCCTGCACACGCTGGTGCAGATGGTGGCGGGGGGCCTTGGCGTGACGCTGCTGCCCCGACTCGCGGTCGAGGGCGGCGTGCTGGCTGGCGCTTCTGTCTTGTTGAAGCCTCTGGATTCGCCGCAGACGCGTGGGCTTGGCCTGGCCTGGCGCGCCCATTCGCCGCGGGCCGCGGAGTTCCGCAGCATGGCCCCCGCGATCGCCGCCGCGATTTCGGGCGGTTGAATCAGGTGCTTGGGCTTCTGTCGTTCCGGTATGGCTTGCGCTGCTATGTGCCAGAAAAAAGAAGGGGGTTCGGGGGAATTCATTCCCCCGACCT
>NZ_MLCO01000557.1 GCF_001982615.1 Teichococcus deserti
CCGCAGCACCGGCACGGCCAGCAGCACGGCATGGCCCGACTCGCCCGGCATCGGCAGCAGGTCGGAGACCGCGGGCTGATGGTCGCGCAGCACGCGCTGCTCGACCGCGGCGATGCCGGTCGCCAGCGCCGCCGGAAGGAGGCTGCCGTCGCCGGGACGCGGCGGCTGCAGGGTGACGCTGCCGCCGAGCAGCCGGGCCACCGCCTGCATCTGCGGCGCCATGGCGGCGGCGTCGAGCGGCTCGAGGTCGGGCGCCTCGGCCAGCACCTGCAGGGCGGCGACGCGGCGCGCCATGGCCTGCTCGACGCGGCTCGCGATGATGCGCGCGTGATCCTGCGCCTGGCGGCGCTGCAGGTCGCGCTCGGCATCGACATAGGCATGGGTCAGCGCGACGGCGAGGATGACGATCGGCGCCAGCAGCACGAAGCTCAGCAACGCCAGGTGGGAGGCCAGCGGCCGGCGGCCGCGGCCGCGCGCCAGCGCCCAAAGCGGTCCTGCCCCTC
>NZ_MLCO01000558.1 GCF_001982615.1 Teichococcus deserti
GCCCGAACCGCCCAAGGGCCAGGTCGGCTGGACCGCCCTGCCCTTCCCCCCGCCGCATCGCATTTTCGCGGAAGCCCCACGGCCCGGCCTGTCGCAGCGTCTGGCGATCCCGCCGGCGCACGAGCCCGGCGCCGCCACGGTCGAGGCCCTGCGCCAAGCGATGCGCAAGGTGCTGGCCCGGCCGGTGGAGCCCGCGACGACCGGACCCTCTCCACGCCGCCCGCGCAGCCAGGTCGAGGCCGGCCCCGGTGGCTGGCAGCTGCGCATCGAACTGCCGGGGATCGCACCGGAAAGCGTCGCGCTCTGGTTGTCGCATGGTGCGCTGATGATCACCGCCGCCGGCGCTTGCGCCTATGCCGTCCGCCTGCCCGTCCCGCCCGAGGCCGATCCGGCCAGCCTGCGCTGGCATTGCGCACATGGGCTGCTGCAGGCGCATCTGGCGCCGCGACGGCCCGATCCCGAGGCCGCCGCGTGATGGCCGGGCTGCTGCGGCTGCTCGGCATCGCCCATCGGACGGCGGCAGAGGCGGTGGGCGGCGCGCTGGCGCGCATCCCCGGCCCCGCCGTCAGCCGCTTCCCGGAGGGCGACTGCATCGCCTTCGCCCAGTCCGAGCCCCCCGGCCCGCGCAGCGAGCGCCAGGCCGAGGCCACCCGGCTGCGCGCCCTGCAGCTGGTGCAGCGCCGGCTGGAGGCGGCCTGCCTGGCCGGGCCCTTCCTGCCCGCCTCGCCCGCCGCCGCGCTCTGTCCCGCGGCCGAACTGCCGGCGCTGCTCGCCGCCGCCGCGCCGCGGCTGCAGATCGCGCTGGCCGAGGATGCCGGCACGCATCAATGGCAGCTCACCCTGCGCTGGCCACGCGAGCAGCTGATGGCGCTGCGCCATGCCATGATCTCCGATGGCCGGGGCGGCCAGGACGTGCTGCCCACCGCGGCCCAGCGCGCCGCCGCCGAGGAGGACGCGCTGAAAGAAGAGCTCGCCTGTCGCGGCACGGTGCTGGAGGCCGCCCTGGCCCCCGCCATCCGCCGCCTGCAGCGCGAACCGGCCGAGCCGCAGGCGCTGCGCTACCTGCTGCTGATCCCGCGCGACGGCGAGGCGGCGATCGAGGCGGTGCTGCGCGGCCTGGCGCCCGAGATTGCCCGCGGCGCGGTCGCCGACCTGCAGGGCCCGATGCCGCCGGTGCATTTCCACGCCTGGCAGGTGGCCGAGGCTGAGGAGCAGGCGCTGCGCGCCGCCTGGGCCCTGCTCGGTCTGCCCGAGCGGGTGGAGCTGGCGGCGCTGCGCCGCTGCGGCCGCGCAGCGCCGCCGCCGGCTCTTCCCGATCGCGGCATCGCCGCCCTCTTTCCCGGCGCCGAGCTGGAGACGCTGCTGCCGCGCGCCCGCCGCCGTCTCGTCC
>NZ_MLCO01000056.1 GCF_001982615.1 Teichococcus deserti
GCCTCGACCGGCGCGGCATCCGCCTTCTTGCGGCTGCGCTTCGGCTTGGCCGGAGCTTCGACGGCCGCGTCGGCGACCGGCTCGGCCGCCGCTTCGGGCGCGGCCTCGACGGGCTCGGCCTTCTTGCGGCTGCGGCTGCGCTTGGCCGGAGCCGGTGCGGCCTCCTCGACCACGGCTTCCGCCGGGACCTCCGCCGGGACCTCCGCCGGGACCTCCACCGGGACTGCCTCGACCACGGCTTCCACCGCCGGGACGATCGGCGCGGCTTCCGCCGGCACCTCGGCGACCGGCGCCGCGGCCGGGGCCACCGTCACCACCGGGGCGACGGGCGTCGCGACCGGCGGCAGCACCTTGGGCGCCGCGGCCTGCTGGGCGGCTTCCTCGGCCGCCGCCATGGCGTCGAAGATGTCGTCCAGCGTGCCGGCGAAGGGATCCGCAGGCGTCGGGCCGGCATAGCGTGGCGCCGGGGCGTCATGGCGCGGCACATGGTGCGGCCGGTCCTGGCGATCGGGGCGATCCTGGCGGTCCTGCGGCAGCGGCTCGCCGTCGCGGCGGCGACCGCCGCGGCGGCCGCGGCGGCGCGAGCGGAACTCGGCCTCGAGCTGCGCCGGCAGGTCCTGCTCGGCATCGCCCTCGGCCTCGCCGCCCGCCTCGCCGACACTGTCGGCGGCCAGCGGCGCGGCCTCGCCGGCGGCGTCCTCGGGCGCCTCGGCCTCGGCCTCGTCGTCGCCCTCGCCCTCGTCGCCCTCGGCACCGGCCTGGGAGCCGTTCAGCGGCGCGCCATCCTCGCGGCGGCCGCCACGGCGGCGGCGGCGGCGGCGGCGGCGGTTGCCGTTGCCTTCCTCGCCATTGGCCTCGGGGCGGGCCTCGTCACGGGCGGCCTCGCCCGCCACCTCGGCGCGCGGCTCGACGGCCACGGGGACAGCGGCGACCGCGACGGGCGCGATCTCCTCGGCCTCGGGGGCGTAGTCCATGCGCAGCGCGGCAGGGGCCGCCGGCGGCTCGACCTGGGTCTGGGCGCGCAGGCGCTCGATGCGGATCGCCGAGCCGTGCAGCTTGGCGTCACCCTCGAAGACCACCGCCATGCCGTGGCGCGCCTCGATGGCCGACAGCCGGTCGCGGCGGCGGTTCAGGATATGCAGCGCGAGATCGGGCGCGATCGCGACCAGGATCTCGGCGGCGCGGCGCTTGGCGCCTTCCTCCTCGATCTGGCGCAGCACCTGCAGCGCGGCGCTCTCCGGGCTGCGCACCAGGCCCATGCCCTGGCAATGCGGGCAGGTGACGAAGGAATGCTCGGTCAGGCTGGGGCGCAGCCGCTGGCGGCTCATCTCCAGCAGGCCGAAATGGCTGATGCGGCCGACCTGGATGCGGGCGCGGTCGAACTTCAGCGCCTCCTTCAGGCGGCGCTCGACCTGGGCGTCGTTGCGCGACGATTCCATGTCGATGAAGTCGATGACGATCAGCCCGGCCAGGTCGCGCAGCCGAACCTGGCGCGCCACCTCGTCGGCGGCCTCCAGATTGGTGCGCAGCGCGGTGTCCTCGATGTGCCGGTCGCGCGTGGAGCGGCCCGAGTTCACGTCGACGGCGACCAGCGCCTCGGTCTGGTTGATGACGATATAGCCGCCCGACTTCAGCTGCACCGTCGGCGACATCATGGCGTCCAGCTGCGCATCCACGCCGTGGCGGGCGAAGAGCGCCACGTTCTGGTCGCGGTAGAGCCGGATCTTGCGCTCGTTCTGCGGCATCAGCATGCGCATGAAGTCGCGCGCCTGGCGGTAGGCGTCCTCGCCCTCCACCTGGATCTCCTCGATGTCGCGGCCGAAGACGTCGCGGATCGAGCGCTTGATGAGGTCGGCTTCCTCGTAGATCAGCGCCGGCGCGGTCGACTGCAGCGTGCGCTCACGGATGTCGTCCCACAGCCGCAGCAGGTATTCGCCGTCGCGGCGGATCTCGGGCTTCGGCTGGCCGGCGCCGGCGGTGCGGACGATGATGCTCATGCCGCGCGGCATGTTCAGGTCGTCGATGACCTCGCGCAGGCGCTTGCGGTCGGCAATCGAGGTGATCTTGCGCGAGATGCCGCCGCCGCGCGGCGAGTTCGGCATCAGCACCGAGAAGCGGCCGGCCAGGCTGATATAGGTGGTCAGCGCGGCGCCCTTGTTGCCGCGCTCCTCCTTGACGACCTGGACCAGCATGATCTGCCGGCGGCGGATCACTTCCTGGATCTTGTAATGGCGCAGGAAGCGCGGGGTGATACGGCGCTCCTCGCGGCCGCCTTCCTCGTCCTCGCCACCCTTGCTGCCGCGGCCGTTGAAGGTCTCGGGCTTCTGGCGCGGGGCGCGGGCCTCGGCCTCCTCCGGCTCGTCGGCCTCGGGCTCGCCCGCAGACTCGGCATCGCCGGTGATCACGCCGTCCTCGACGCCGGCCGCGCCGTCGCCGGCCAGCAGCTCCTCGGCCGGGGCGGCCTGGCGGCCCTCTTCCATCGCCATCGGCTGGGCGCGCGGGGCGGCCGCCTCGGCGCCGTCCTCCGGCTCGCCGGCGGGGGCCTCGGCGGCGGAGGTCTCAGCAGCGGCGGGGGTCTCGGCGGCCGCGGCAGCCTCGGCCTGGTCCGCATCGGCCATCTTCTCGATGGCGGCGACCATGGCGTCGGCCTCGGCCTCGGAGACCTCCTCGCCGTCCTCGTCCTCGTCCTCGGCGGCCTCGGCCGCCTGCAGGGCGTTCAGCCGCTCACGGTCGGCGACGGGCAGCTGGTAGTAGTCGGGATGGATCTCGCCGAAGGCCAGGAAGCCGTGGCGGTTGCCGCCATATTCCACGAAGGCGGCCTGCAGGCTGGGTTCGACGCGAACCACCTTGGCCAGGTAGATATTGCCCTTGAGAGGGCGCTTGTGCTCGGTCTCGATGTCGAATTCTTCGAGCCGGTTGCCGTCCAGCACCACCACGCGAGTCTCTTCGGCGTGGGATGCATCGATCAGCATGCGCTTGGTCATGAACCGGGATGCTCCAGGCCACCGGCGCGGTCGCGCAGCCGGTGGCGGCAATGGGTGGGCAGGCCCGAGGCAGCGGGGTCGCACAGGCGGCAGGGCGGCAGGCTGGCCATGCGGCTCTGGTTCCGACCTCTCGTCTCGGCGGGCCGCGCCCCGGAAAAAGGGGGGACCCTTGTTGAGCGCGCCGCGCGCGAGCCCCGGGGCATGCCCGGGCGCCACACGGCGCCCATCGGGCATGGATCGGGCCAGCGGCCGCGCGGCCAGGCGGCTGGCCATCGGGCCACGCCATCCTTCCGCGCCTTCATGCCAGCACCGGCGGAGCGGGATGCAGCACCTGGCGAAGCCGGGTCCGGCCCATCCTCGACGGGCCACCCTTGCCAGGAACCATGGGCCGCGCCGGATCCGCACCCCTCCCTGCAAAAGACGGCGCCCGCTGCGCGGGAAAGGTCCCGCGGGAAGGCGCCGCCGCGCTGCGGCGAAAGGCAGAATCGGGCCGGGCGGCCGCGCCCGGAACCTCCACCGGACAGCACCAGCCGCCGGGGCAAGGCACCATAGGCGCCGCCCTGCCCTTCCACAAGGCATTGCAACGTTCAGATGTTACATGAAGTAATGCCGTGATCCCCAAGCTGTGGCGTGATAGATGCTGCGCTCAGGAGCATGCGGCCCCCTGGGGCCGGCCCGGAGCCTGCCGATTTTTCCACAGGGTCCAGCGACCGCCGCGCCGATCCCGCCGGCCGGTCCATGCCCCGGCGCCGCTTGCGGGAGGGGGAAACCCGCCGGCAGCGCCCCTGGCCTGGAGGGGGAGAGCCAACATGCCTGACCAGCCCGACGAAGCCGACGGCGCCCTGGCCGGCCGCCGCGGCCTGCTGCGCGCCGGCCTCGGCCTGATGGGGCTGGCCCTGCCCGCCCTGATCCTGCCCGGCGAGGCGTTGGCCGCCGTCACCGGCGCCCGGCTCGAGCGCAACGCCGACGGCACCCGCCTGATCCTGGAAGCCGACAGCGCCACCAGCTGGCGCCTCTCCGCGACGCAGCGGCCGATGCGGCTGATCGTCAGCCTGCCCGGCGTGACCTGGCGCGGCCCGGCCCGCCTGCCCGGCCTGGGCCCGGCCCGCGGCGCCCGCTGGGACGCGCCCAACCGCCGCCTGCTGATCGACCTGTCCGGCCCGGTCTCGGTGCGCAACGCCGCGACGGTGGACGGCCGGCTGGTGGTCGAGCTCGGCCCCGGCACCGCGCCGGGCTTCGCCCGCCTGACCCAGGGCCGCATCGCGCAAGGCCAGATGGGTGGCACCGCCACCGCCCGCACACCGGCCCGCAGCCTGCCGGTGATCGTCATCGACCCCGGCCATGGCGGCAAGGACCCCGGCACTATCGGCGTCGGCGGCACCCATGAGAAGCGCATCACCCTGGCCGCCGCGCTGGAGCTGAAGAAGCAGCTGGAAGCCGCCGGCCGCTGCCGCGTGGTGCTGACCCGGTCGCGCGACGTCTTCATCCCGCTGGACGGCCGGGTCGACATCGCCCGCCGCCGCGAGGCCACGCTGTTCATGTCGCTGCATGCCGACAGCGCGCCCGGCGCCCGCGGCGCCAGCGTCTACACCTTGGCCGACCGCGCCTCCGACGCGCTCTCGGCCCGGCTGGCGCAGAGCCAGAACCGCGCCGACGCCGCCGGGGGCCTGCGCATCCCCGACGTCTCTCCCGAGGTGCAGCGCATCCTCTACTCCCTGGTCCGCCAGGAGACCAAGGTCGGCTCGGCCCGGATGGCGCGCTTCGTGGTGTCCAACCTGGGCCAGAGCGTCACCCTGCTGCCCAACACCCACCGCCAGGCTTCCTTCGCGGTGCTGAAAGCCCCCGACGTCCCCAGCGTGCTGGTGGAAATGGGCTTCCTCAGCGACCGCCGCGACGAGGCCGCCCTGAACCGCGCCCCCTACCGCGCCCAGGTGGCCCGGGCCCTGACAGGCGCCGTCCATGGGTGGCTGGAACAGCATCATGCCGGGGTGGCGAATAGCGGTTGAAGAGAAGACAGAGGTAGGCCAGGGGAATGAATTCCCCTGGACCCCTTCTTTTTCCTGGAACTGCTGCCGCCTCCACGTGGAGACGGTACGTGAAACGGCCCGGCCACAGCGCGACCTGTCAGCGAGCGATGGCTTTATAATAAAAAAGCGCCCCGCCGTTTCGCCCTGGTGGACGGTCGGCTGAGGCGCTGGTCTTGAGACGGCCAACAGAACAGAAAGAAGATGGGGGTCTGGGGGAATTCATTCCCCCAGCCTTAAACCGCCCTTCTCTTTACCCATTCCGCCCATGGCAATGCTTGTATTTCTTCCCCGACCCGCAGGGGCACGCGCCGTTGCGGGCGCTGCGGTACCAGGTGGCGGGGTCTTGCGGGTCGACGCCGTCGCCTTCGCGCGGGATGGCGGGGGCGAAGCCGGCATCGGGGGGCGCGTGGTCCCAGCCGGCCGCGGCGCCGCCGAAGCCGTCGGGCTCCGGGTGGCGCATGTCGGTCACCATCACCGGCTCGGGCGAGGGGGGCGGCGCGTTCGGGCTCAGCTCCACGCGCAGCAGCAGGGAGGTCACGCGCTCCCGCAGGTCCTGCAGCATGGTGTTGAACAGGTTGAAGGCTTCCGACTTGTACTCGTTCAGCGGGTCGCGCTGGCCATAGGCGCGCAGGCCGATGCCCTGGCGCAGGTGGTCGAGCGCCAGCAGGTGCTCCTTCCACACCGCGTCGAAGACCTGCAGCAGCAGCGACTTCTCGACCATGCGCATCAGCTCGGGGCCGATATTGGCGGCGCGGGCGGCGGCGGCCTGGTCGACGGCGGCTTCCAGGCGCTCGCGCACCTGCACCTCGTCGATGCCCTCTTCCTTGCCCCAGGCTTCGATCGGCAGGTCCAGGCCGAGCTCGGTCAGCACCTTGTTCTGCAGGCCGACGAGATCCCAGTTCTCGGCATAGGCATTCTCGGGGATGGCGCGGGCGACCATGTCGGCCACCGTCTCGCGGCGCATCTCCTCGACGGTCTCGGAGACGTCGGCGGCCTGCATGAAGGTCTTGCGCTGGGCATAGACCTCCTTGCGCTGGTCGTTCATGACGTCGTCGTATTTGAGCAGGTTCTTGCGGGTGTCGAAGTTGCGCGCCTCGACCTTCTTCTGGGCCTTCTCCAGCGCGCGGTTGATCCACGGATGGATGATCGCCTCGCCTTCCTTCAGCCCCAGTTTTTGGAGCATCCCGCCCATCCGGTCCGACCCGAAGATCCGCATGAGATCGTCTTCGAGGGACAGGAAGAAGCGGCTGGCGCCCGGGTCGCCCTGACGGCCGGAGCGGCCGCGCAGCTGGTTGTCGATGCGGCGCGATTCATGCCGCTCGGTGCCGATGACGAAGAGGCCGCCGGCGGTCTTCACCACCGCCTCGTCGGCCTTCACCTGGGCGCGGACATCGGCCAGGTGGGCCTCGTAGTCGGGGCCTTCATGCGGCTCGGGGAAGCCCTGCTCGGCCAGCATCTCGGCATTGCCGCCGAGCTTGATGTCGGTGCCGCGGCCGGCCATGTTCGTGGCGATCGTGACCGCGCCCGGGCGGCCGGCCTGGGCGATGATGCCGGCCTCCTGCTCGTGGTAGCGGGCGTTCAGCACCTGGTGCGGCACGCCCTGCGCCTTCAAGAGCTCCGAGATCAGCTCCGACTTCTCGATGCTGGTGGTGCCGACCAGCACCGGCTGGTGGCGCGCCTGCGCCTCCTTCACCAGGGTGGCGACGGCGCCGTATTTCTCGGCGGCCGAGCGATAGACCTCGTCGTCGCTGTCGAGGCGCGAGACCGGCACGTTGGTCGGGATCTCGACCACTTCCAGCTTGTAGATCTCGGCGAATTCGTCGGCCTCGGTCGAGGCGGTGCCGGTCATGCCGGACAGCTTCGGGTAGAGGCGGAAGTAGTTCTGGAAGGTGATCGAGGCCAGCGTCTGGTTCTCGGGCTGGACCTCGACGCCTTCCTTGGCCTCCAGCGCCTGGTGCAGGCCTTCCGAGTAGCGGCGGCCTTCCATCATGCGGCCGGTGAACTCGTCGATGATGACGAGCTTGCCCTCGCGGTTGACGATGTAGTCGACGTCGCGGGCGAAGAGGACATGGGCGCGCAGGCTCTGGTTCACATGGTGGACCAGGGTGACGTTGTGGAAGTCGTAGAGCCCGCCTTCCTCCAGCAGCTTGGCCTCGGCGAGCATCTGCTCGACCTTCTCCGAGCCGGCCTCGGTCAGCGCCGCGGTGCGCAGCTTCTCGTCCTTCTCGAAGGTCTCCTTGTCCTTCACCATCTCGCGGACGACGGCGTCGACCGCGCGGTAGAGGTCGGAGGAATCCTCGGCGGGACCCGAGATGATCAGCGGCGTGCGCGCCTCGTCGACCAGGATGCTGTCGACCTCGTCGACGATGGCGTAGTTGAAGTCGCGCTGGACCATCTCGTCCAGCCGGTACTTCATGTTGTCGCGCAGGTAGTCGAAGCCGAACTCGTTGTTGGTGCCGTAGGTGATGTCGCAGGCATAGGCATCACGGCGCTCGAGGTCGGTCAGGCCATGGACGATGACGCCGCAGGTGAGGCCCAGGAAGTTGTACAGCCGGCTCATCTGCTGGCTGTCGCGGGTGGCCAGGTAGTCGTTCACCGTGACGACATGGACGCCCTTGCCGGACAGCGCGTTGAGGTAGACCGGCAGCGTCGCGACCAGGGTCTTGCCCTCGCCGGTCTTCATCTCGGAGATGCGCCCCGAGTGCAGCACCATGCCGCCGATCAGCTGCACGTCGAAATGCCGCATGCCGAGGGTGCGCTTCGAGGCCTCGCGCACCGTCGCGAAGGCTTCCGGCAGGATGGCGTCGAGGCTTTCGCCGGCCTCCAGCCGGGCCCGCAGCTTGGGCGTCTGGGCCTGGAGGTCGCTGTCCGACAGCGCCGCGACCTGCGGCTCCAGGGCCGCGATGGCGGGCAGCCGGGCGCTGAACTGCTTCAGCACGCGGTCGTTCGAGGTGCCGAAGATGGCGCGGGCGAGGCGGGCGAACATGCTGTGTCGAAACTCTCCGAAGGCCTCTTGCACCCTCCCCGCATTCCCGACCGGGACGGTGCGGGGGTGTGCCGGAATGCCCTGGCCGGCAGGCCATCCGGCGCCGCGGCAGGGCCTCCGGACCCGCCGGGGGCGGGCAACAGGCTGCTTTGGTCGGAACAGATAGGCGTCGCCCGGCCATGGGTCAACGAATGCCAGGATGACACGCTGGAAAGGCATGGCTTGCGCTGGGCGAAAGGCCGAGCTGCGGCCCTGAAGCTTTCGCGACGAAACCCTCACGGGACCGGTTCGTCGCTGCGGCCGTCCGGTGAAGCTGTTACGGGGCGCGCGATTGTGGAACCGCGCCGCTTCGGCCATTTTGGCGCGCTTCCGCCCTTGAAGCGTCCAGCCGCGAAGGCACATGCCCCGAATGCGCTTTTTCCTCCCCTCCCTTTCCGTCCTGCTGCTGGCCTCGGCCGCCGCCATGGCTCAAGCCCCGGGGGCGCAACCCCCGGCGCCGGCGAGCCCGGCCCAGCCACCCGCCGCGGCCCCTGGCGCCGCCACGCCTGCCGTCCCGGCCGGCAACCCGGTGGTGGCCAAGGTCGACGGTCAGGAGCTGCGGCTGTCCGACGTGCAGGCGGCGCTGGCCGAACTGCCGGCCGAGCTGCGCGCGGCACCCATGCCGATGCTCTTCCCGCTGGTGCTGGACCAGCTGATCGCCCAGCGCGCCCTGGTCAGCGCCGCCCGCGCCCAGGGGCTGGACAAGGACGAGGCGGTGCGCGCCGCCATCCGCCGCGCCGAGGACGAGCAGTTGCAGCAGGCCCTGCTGCGCCGCGAGATTGCGCCCGCCCTGACGGAAGCCGCGCTGCGCGCCCGCTACGATCGCGAGATCGCCGGCAAGCCCGGCCAGGAGGAGGTGCATGCACGCCATATCCTGACCTCGAGCGAGGCCGATGCCCGCGCGGCGCTGGCCGAGGCGCGCAAGCCCGGCGCCGATTTCGCGGCCCTGGCCCGCCGGCTCTCGACCGGCCCCGGCACCGAGCAGGGCGGCGACCTGGGCTTCTTCAAGAAGGGCGACATGGTCCCCGAATTCGCCGAGGCCGCCTTCGCGCTGAAGGCCGGCGAGATCTCGGCCGAGCCGGTGAAGACCGCCTTCGGCTGGCATGTGATCAAGGTGGAGGAGCGCCGCACCGCCCCCGCCCCCACCTTCCAGGAGAGCCTGGAGAGCCTGCGCCAAGCCGCCTTCGAGGAGGCGGTGAACGCCGCCGTCGAGCGGATCCAGGCCGCCGCCAAGATCGAGCGCTTCAACATGGACGGCACGCCGCGCGCCGCCACCCCGGCGGCGCCGTCGCTGCTGGAAGGCGCCACCCCGCCGGCGGCGACGCCCCCCGCCCGGCGCTGAACCGGAGCACCGGCTGAAAACGGACGGCCGCGGGTTTTCGCCCGCGGCCGTTCTGCTTTAGAAGGCCTGGGCGGCGCCCTGCCGCCCTTCAGCGACCGACACAAGGACCGCCTCGCATGGCCGGCAAGGATCTCCCCGTCTCTCCCCTCGCGGTGCCGATGCCCGCGATGCCGCCGATCGCCGGCGTCAGGCTGGGCGTCGCGGCGGCGGGGATCCGATACAAGGGCCGCAACGACCTGACCTTCATGGAATTCGCGCCCGGCACCACGGTCGCCGGCGTCTTCACCCGCAACAAGTGCCCGGGCGCCCCGGTCGACTGGTGCCGGACGGCGCTGAAGAGCGGCAAGGCGCGCGGGCTGGTGGTCAATGCCGGCAACGCCAATGTCTTCACCGGCAAGCCCGGCCGCGAGGCCGTCCAGGCGACCGCCGACGCCGCCGCGGCGCTGCTCGGCTGCAAGCCGAAGGAAGTCTTCCTGGCCTCAACCGGCGTGATCGGCGAGACGCTGCCGCATGCCAAGCTGACCGCCGCCCTGCCGGCGCTGCATGGCCAGCTCTCGGAAGACGGCTGGGACGGCGCCGCCCGCGGCATCATGACCACCGACACCTTCCCCAAGGGCTGCGTGCGGAAGGCCCTGATCGGCGAGACGGAGGTCACCATCGCCGGCATCGCCAAGGGCTCGGGCATGGTGGCGCCGGACATGGCGACCATGCTGTGCTTCATCGCCACCGACGCCAAGATCCCGGCCGCCGCGCTGCAGGCGATGCTGAAGAAGGGCACCGACGCCAGCTTCAACCGCACCACGGTCGACAGCGACACCTCGACCAGCGACACGGTGCTGGTCTTCGCCACCGGCCAGGTGAAGCATCCGCGCGTGCCCGCCGAGGGCGGCGCCATCCTCAAGGATTTCGCCCGCGCCCTGAACGAGCTGCTGCTGGATCTGGCGCTGCAGGTGGTGCGCGACGGCGAGGGCGCGCAGAAGCTGGTGCGGATCGACGTGACCGGGGCGACCACCGCCCGCTCGGCGCAGAAGATCGCCATGGCCATCGCCAATTCGCCGCTGGTGAAGACCGCCATCGCCGGCGAGGACGCCAATTGGGGCCGCATCGTCATGGCCGTCGGCAAGGCGGGCGAGCCGGCCGACCGCGACCTGCTGTCGGTCGGCGTCGGCGGCACCTGGATGGCCAGGGAGGGCGGCGTCGTCCCCGGCTATGACGAGGCCCCGGTGGTCGCCCATATGAAGGGCCGCGAGATCGAGATCGCCGTCGATATCGGCCTGGGCAAGGGCAAGGCCACCGCCTGGACCTGCGACCTGACGCATGGCTACATCGACATCAACGGCTCCTACCGCTCGTAAGCCGTTGATCTGAAATTAGAAAAAGGCCGCGCCGCCAGGCGCGGCCTTTTTCATTTTGAGGCACGGCGCAGGCTGCGCCCCTAACCCCTCACCCCCGATC
>NZ_MLCO01000559.1 GCF_001982615.1 Teichococcus deserti
CGTCGGCGCCGAGGGCCTGTTCTTCAGCGAGGGCCAGGACGTGCCCGACGTGCCCTATGTCGTCACGCTGCACGGCTCCTACGAGGTCAGCAACCTCAGCGCCGAATTCGTCCGCACCGCCGCGCACCGCGTCAGCCACTGGGTCTATCTGACGCGCAAGAACCTCGATCACCTGCAGGTGCTGGACGCGGCCGAGCGGGCGCGCATCTCCACCTCCTGCATCCCGAACGGCATGCCGCTGGACCCGCGGCCCTTCCCGCAGTCGCGCGCCGATCTGGGCATCGGCGAGGACGACCTGGTCTTCGCGCTCGTCTCCCGCGCCATGAAGGAGAAGGGCTGGGAGCCGGCGATCCAGGCGCTCACCCAGGCGCAGCAGCGGCTGGCGCAGCAGGGCAGCGCCCGCAGGCTGCATCTGCTGCTCTGCGGCGCCGGGCCTGAGGCCGACCGGCTGAAGCCGCTGTATGCGCAGATGCCCAACGTGAAGTTCCTCGGCTTCCAGGACTGCATCCACGGAGTCTACCGCCTGTCGGATTGCGCCATCCTGCCGACCCGCTTCCAGGGCGAGAGTTTTCCGCTGACCCTGATCCAGGCGATGCAGGTGGCCCGTCCGGTCATCGCCAGCGATGTCGGCGAGATCGCCCGCATGGTGATCCGCGAGGACAAGCGGGGCGGGCTGGTGGTCCCGCCGGACGCCGACGACGCGGCCTTCGCCGGGCTGGTCGCCGGGGCGATGGTCGCCATGGCCGATGACGCGGCGCGCGCTGCCTTCGGCCGCGACGCCGCCGCGCTCGGCGAGAGCTTCGGCATGGAGACGGTCTCGGCCGCCTATGTCGCCTGCTACGAGGAGGCGATCGCCCGCCACGGCATGGTCGCCCCCCATGCCGGCCCCCACGCCTGGCCCGCCGTCGCCTGATTTCTTCCGGGCTGCCGCCTTCGCGTGGCAGCGCTGCCGCCGGCACGGCGCCGGGACGCGGCCTGGGGGGGGACCTCCAGGCCGCGTCCGGGTCAGACCCGCGGCGCGGCGCCGATCAGGGCATAGAGAAAGACCTGGTCGGCCAGGCGCTGGCGCTGCAGCCCGCTGCGCGCCAGCAGCGCCAGGCGGGGGG
>NZ_MLCO01000560.1 GCF_001982615.1 Teichococcus deserti
GCGGCCGGGTCTGCGCGATCAGCGCCGCCAGCAGCCGCGCCTGATGCGGCTCGAAGGGATCGGTGCCGGGGGTGTCGATCAGCACGGCGCCGCCGGGCGGGCGCAGCGCGATGGCCTGCAGCGCGGCGGAAGGGGAGGTGGCCTGGGCGAGGCTGGCGCCCAGCACCTCGGCCACGCCGGTCAGCTGGTCGGCAGCACCCGGGCGCTGGTGGTCGGTGTTGATCAGCAGCGGCGGCGATTCGCCGTCCATCACATGGCGCGCGGCGATCTTGACCGAGGTCAGCGTCTTCCCCGCGCCGGGCGGGCCGGCCAGCAGCAGCGGCCGGGTGCCCAGCGCGGGCAGGCCGCCGAAGCGGAAGCTGGCGGCCAGCGTCGCCTCCAGCGGGCCGGTCAGCAGCTTGTCGCGCAGCGGTGCCGGCAGGTTGTGGAAGGTCAGCGCGGCGTCGTCCGAGCCCGGCCCGGGCGGCGGCGGGGCGGGCT
>NZ_MLCO01000561.1 GCF_001982615.1 Teichococcus deserti
GATGAAGGGGGTGTCGCCGGGGCAGGTCAGCCCCCAGTCGAAGCCTTGTCCGGCGGCGTGGTCGAGGCCGGCCAGGATGCCCGCCAGCGGCCCGGGGTTGCCCGGGATCGGGTCTGGCGCCACCGGCAGGCCGTAGCCGGCGAAGCGGGCCGGGTCGCCGTTCGCGTTGAGCAGCAGGGCATCGACCTGGGGGCCCAGGCGCTCGACCAGGTGCTCCAGCATGGGGCGGCCGGCGATGACCCGCAGCGGCTTGTCGCCGCCGCCCATGCGGGTGGCCAGGCCGCCGGCCAGGATGACGCCGAGCGTGCGGGTCATGCCGCGCGCTTCAGGCCAGCGCGGGCGGCGAGGAAGGCCAGGGCGCCGGCCATCAGGGCGAAGGCCAGGCCGCCGGCGACGGTCTCCTCCGCCGCGGGCAGGGCGGCGAGCAGCCAGGACGGGCCGTGCTCGGGCAGGAATTCCAGGCCGGGCGGCAGCAGCCAGCGGCCGAGAGCGAATTCGGCCGGCACCAGCAGCAGGTGGGTCAGGGGGTTGCCCAGCGCCAGGCAAGCGGCGGCGGCGGCGGGCAGACTGCCGCGCAGGAGCAGGGCGAAGAGGCCAGCGAAGAGGAGATGGGCGCCGAAGGCCGGCAGCATGGCGGCGGCGGCGCCGGCGGCGATGCCGCGGGCGACCCGCTGGGGGCCGCCGGGAGAGGCCAGCAGCCTC
>NZ_MLCO01000562.1 GCF_001982615.1 Teichococcus deserti
TCGAGCTTGCCCAGCGCCAGCATGGCGGCGACCACCACGCCGCCGCCCTCGACCCAGATGCGGCCATGGCCGCGTCCCTCCAGCTCCTCCACGATCTTCTGAGATCGCCCAAGCGGGTTTCCAAATCCGGCGGCGGCGCCTCGATCGGGCGGGAGGTCAGCACCGTCACCGGCTTGCCAGCATAGGGCCAGGGTGAGACTCCCTGCAGCGCGTCGTAGGTACCGCGGCCCATCAGGATGGCGCCGACGCCAGCGAAGAATTCGGCGAAGCCGAAATCCTCGGCCGGGTAGTCGGCGGCCAGCCAGTCGTCGACCGAGCCGTCCGCCCGGGCGATGCGGCCGTCCAGCGAAGCGGCGATATGGCAGTGCCAGAGCGTGCGGGACACGGCCATCTTTCCTGTCGTTGTGACGTCGAAATTTGTCGACGGTTGTCGACCGCCGCTCTTCGACAAAAATGTATCCTCCGGCAGATCGGTATTCTTTCAAGAAAATATACGGAGATTGACGCGAGGCACCGGAGCATCCACCGGCGGGATCGTTCCGGCTGCCGGTGGGCCGCCGTTGCGCCGCCTGCGAGATTCCGCAACTCGAGGAACGCAGGGCGATTTTTCTGCAACCATAGATTGCCACGACCACGTCAGAAGGAGCGAGCCATGTTCCGCCAGCCCTCCCGCCCCTGGCC
>NZ_MLCO01000563.1 GCF_001982615.1 Teichococcus deserti
ATGTGTATAAGGAGACCGGCCGACCTGGCTGCAGCCGCTGCCCGCCGTGGCCCCCGTCGTCCCGGCCGCGCTGCTGATCCCGGTGGCGCCGCCGGAGCCCGAGCCGGTGGCCGAGGCCCAGCCGGAGCCGCTGCCGCCGCCGATGCCGCTCTCCGAGCTGCTGCGCCGCGTCACCCCCGCGGCCGAGCCGAACCCGCCGCCCGTGCCCGCCTCGCCGACCGCCGAGGTGCTGCGCGGTCTGCGCCTCTTCGGCCGGAGCTGAGGCGCCGATGCCGCTGATCCTTTTCGCCTCGCCCAAGGGGGGCGTCGGCAAGACCACCCTGGTCGCCAATGTCGCCGACGCGCTGCGGCGCGAGGGCCGGCCGGTGCTGGCGCTCGACCTCGATCCGCAGAACTCGCTGCGGCTGCATTTCGGCGTGCCGCTGCAGGATGGCGGCGGCTACCTGGCGCATCTGCTGCAGAAGCCCGACTGGCGCGCGGCGCTGCGGCCGACCGCCTCCGGCGTGACGCTGCTGCCGCATGGCGCCATCGAGCTGCGCCAGGTGCTGGAGCAGGCGGTGGCGCTGGAGCGCGACCCTGGCCTGCTGGCCGAGCCGCTGCGCGAGATGCTGGCCGATCCCCGGCTGCTGGTGCTGGCCGACCTGCCGCCCGGGCCGTCGCACACGCTCGCCGTCGCGGCGCCGCTGGCCTCCGTCATCGTCACCGTGCTGCAGTCGGAGGCGATCAGCGCCGCCATGCTGGGCGAGGTCGAGAGCGGCCGCTTCCTCGGCGGCGGCACCCAGGCGGCGATCCAGGCCGGGCGGGTGCAGTTCCTGCTGAACGGCGTCGACCTTTCCTCCCGCCTGTCGCGCGCCGCGGCCGAGGCGGTCGCCCGCCATCTGGGCCCGCGGCTGCTCGGCGCGGTCAGCCAGGACAGCATGCTGGCCGAGGCGCTGGCGCAGCTGCGGCTGATCTACGACCTGGCCCCCGGCGCCGCCGCGGCCGAGGACATGCGCCAGATCGCCCGCAGCCTGGCGCAGCTGCTGCCGGCGCCCGCGCTCGCCGCCGCGGCGGCGCCGCAGCCCTTCGGCCCCGGCCAGGCCACCGGCGCTGGCTTCCGCGCCGCCCCGCCGCCCGCCCCGCCGACGTCGTCCCAGGCAGCTCAGGTGCCTGCCCCGGTG
>NZ_MLCO01000564.1 GCF_001982615.1 Teichococcus deserti
GTTGGTGTGCGCGCGGGGGAGTGATAGAGTGGACGTTTGATTGAATGGTGTTTTTTGTTTAGTGCCCCCGACGTCACTGGGGAGGAGACGCGTAAGGTCGTCGGCAGCGTCAGAGGTGTATAAGAGGCAGGGAATGCGCGGTCGCCCGGCAGGCCGACGGCATCGACCGCGCATTCCTCGATCGTCGGGTCGGGCCAGAGCCGGCGCGCCTCGCCGCCGCCCAGGTGGCTGATCGCCAGCCGGCGGAAGGCCCAGTCCATCACCGAGGTGGCGCAGAGGATATCGGCATCCCCCTCGACCAGGCCCGAGGGGCCGAAGCGGGTATAGGAGAAGGCCGTGACATAGTCCGACAGCGGCACGCCGCGGGCCAGGCCGATATTCACCGCCTGCAGGAAGCCGTCGAGCAGGCCGCGCAGGGCGCTGCCATCCTTGCCGCCCTCCTTGCCCATCGACAGCCCGACCTCGATCAGGCTGCCGTCGGCCGCCTCGGTGGTGCGCAGCAGGACGCGGTGGCCGCCGACCACGACGCGCCAGACATTGCCGCGGGCGGCGACGGCGGGGCGCGGCGGCGGAAGTGGGCGGGCGGGCTCGGGCCGGGCCAGCGGCGCCGGGGCGGCGGCGTGGAGGTAGGGGCGGATGGCGGCTTCCATCGCCTCCCGCGCCTTGTCGGTGACCGGGGCCAGCAGCGCCTCGGCCTCGCGCTCGC
>NZ_MLCO01000565.1 GCF_001982615.1 Teichococcus deserti
CGCAGTGCCAGCATTCCGGGGCGCGCGCCTTGCAGATGTAGCGCCCGTGCAGGATCAGCCAGTGATGCGCGTCGCGCAGCAGATCGGCGGGCACGCGCTGCATCAGCGCATCCTCGACCGCGCGCGGGGTGCGGCCGGGCGCCAGGCCGGTGCGGTTGCCCAGGCGGAAGATATGGGTGTCGACCGCCATCGCCTCCTCGCCGAAGGCCACGTTCAACACCACGTTGGCGGTCTTCCGCCCGACCCCGGGCAGCGCCTCCAGCGCGGCGCGGTCGGCGGGCACCTCGCCGCCATGCCGCTCCAGCAGCAGCCGCGACAGGGCGACCACGTTCTTCGCCTTCGACTTCCACAGCCCGATGCGGCGGATATGCTCGGCGACCCCTTCCTCGCCCAGCGCCACCATCTTCTCCGGCGTGTCGGCGGCGGGGAACAGCGTGGCCGTGGCCTTGTTCACCGAGACGTCGGTCGCCTGGGCCGAGAGGGCAACGGCCACCAGCAGCGTGTAGGGCGAGGAGAAGTCGAGCTCGGTCTCCGGCGCCGGATTCGCCGCCGCCAGGGCGCGCACGAAGGCCGCCGCCTGCTGCGCGTTCATCCGCCGGGCGCGGCGCGGCGCC
>NZ_MLCO01000566.1 GCF_001982615.1 Teichococcus deserti
CTCTTTCAACCCGCGCCGCGCCGGCCTCGTCGTCGAGAAGCCAGGCGGCGGCCAGCAGGCCGGCGGGCTCGCTGATCGCGTGGTTGTTGTCCTGAGCGCGGGCATAGCTGGCGGTGGCGGCGATGCGCACGGCATGGATCGTCAGGAAGGCGCGCGCCGCCGGCGAGGGCTTCTGGCCGGCCAGGACCAAGGCCAGGCCCAGATGCAGGATGCGAAGCGCCGCCTCCTGCCCGCAGGCCCAGTTCGGCCCGCGATAGGGCGGGTTGGCCGCCCACCATTCTCTCCAGCTGTCTTCGAGCGCGGCCTGGTGGCCCTCGGCGGGCCAGAGGCGGAAGGCCTGGACCCGCAGCGGCAGCCAGGCGAATCGATTCGCCTCCCAAACCGGGCGGATATCGCCAGGGGTGAACAGGTCGAGGCCGAGCGCCGGCGCCGCGGGATCGAAATTTCCATGACTGACGATGCGGGGCAGCGCCGTCAGCGCCGCGCGCAGCCGCGCCCGGGCGGCCGCATCCAGCGCCGGGGCGTCGCCCGAAAAACCATCTGGAAACAAAGGGGTGTCGGGGACGGCCGGCGGTTCGGCCAGCGCGCGCCGGGGCAGGCCCGCGGCCA
>NZ_MLCO01000567.1 GCF_001982615.1 Teichococcus deserti
GCTGGCGCTAGCGCCAGCCCGAGAGCTCCGTCGCCACGATGTCCTGCAGCAGTTCGATGGCGGCGGAGGTGTCGTTCAGGCAGGGGATGACGGTCATCTCCTGCCCCCCGGCATGCTCGAATTCCTCGCGCAGCTCGTTGCCGATCTCGTCCAGCGTCTCGATGCAGTCGGCCATGAAGCCCGGGGTGATCACCGCGATGCGGGTGACGCCCTGGGCCGGCAGGGCCGAGACGAACTCGTCCGTATAGGGCTCCAGCCAGGGCTCGCGGCCGAAGCGGGACTGGAAGGTCATCGGCATGCTGTCGGCGTCATAGCCGAGAGCAGCCCGCAGTGCGGTTATCGTGCGCTCGCATTCGGCGACATAGGGGTCGCCATTCTTCACATAGCGCAGCGGCAGGCCGTGGAAGGAGACGACGATCTTCTGCGGCGGCTCTGCCAGCGGGGCGAGGGCGTCGCGCACCGACTGGGCCAGGCCCGCAATATAGCGCGGATGGTCGGGGAAGGGGGGCGCAATCCGCAGCACCGGCTGCCGCCGCATTTTCAGCAATGCCCGGAAGGCGGCGTCGTTGACCGTGGCGGTGGTGGGGGCGCTGTATTGCGGGTAGAGCGGCAGCAGAAGAACGCGGTCGCAGCCGGCCTCCTGCAGGGCCAGCATCCGCTCCTCGATCGAGGGCTTGCCGTAGCGCATGGCCCAGTCGATCACCGGGGCGCCGGCGCCCAGGGCCTCGCGCAGCTTCTCCGCCTGGGCGCGGGTATAGGTGCGCAGCGGGGATTCATTCCGCTCGGTGTTCCAGATGCGGCGGTAGAGCGCGCCGCTCTTCTGCGGCCGCTTGCTCAGGATGATGCCCTGCAGCAGCCCCTGCCACAGGAAGGGGCAGAGCTCGATCACCCGGCGGTCGGACAGGAATTCCGACAGGTAGCGCCGCATGTCCCAGTAGCCGGTGGAATCCGGGGTGCCGAGATTGACCAGCAGGACCCCGGTGCGGGTGCCGAAGGCGGCGGGCAGGGTGCCGTCGGTCGGCGGATTGACGAAACTCATGCAAAAAGATCCGCGGGGCTGTCGGCGCGCAGCAGGTCGCCGAGGGTCAGGCCCAGCCGGGCGGCATCGGCAGGGGCGCCGGCGAGGGAGCGACGCGCCAGGAAACTGCCATCGGCACGGGCCACCAGTCCAGTGACCGCGAGCCGGCCATCCGCCAGCAGCCGCGCCTGCGCCCCGATCGGCGTGCGGCAGGAGCCGTCGAGGGCGGCCAGCAGGGCGCGCTCGGCGGTGGCGGCCAGGCGGGCAGGGCGGTCGTCAATGCCAGCGAGCGCCGCGCGGGTGGCGGTGTCCGCTGACCGGGCGGTGACGGCGATGATGCCCTGGCCGGCGGCGGGGACGAAGCTGTCGGCGTCGAGCGGGACGATGCCGTGCCGGGCGAGCCCCAGCCGGTTCAGCCCGGCCATGGCCAGCAGGGTGGCGGTGAAGTCGCCCGATTCCAGGCGGGCCAGCCGGGTCTGCACATTCCCCCGCAGCAGGCCGAAGCGCAGGTCGGGCCGGGCATGGCGCAGCTGCGCCATCCGCCGGGCCGAGGCGGTGCCGACCCGCGCGCCGACCGGCAGGGTGGGGAAGGGCAGGGCGTGTTCTTCCGGCGGGGTGCCGGGAGCCAGGATCAGGGCGTCCCGGGGATCCTACCGCGGCAGATGGGCGGCGATGACCAGGCCCGAGGGCAGCTCGGTCTCCAGGTCCTTCAGGCTGTGGACGGCAAAGTCCACACGGCCGTCGAGCAGCGCCTCATGGATCTCCTTGGCGAAAAGTC
>NZ_MLCO01000568.1 GCF_001982615.1 Teichococcus deserti
AAATAGCACCGGCCCCCGGGGCTTGCAAGAGGCCAGATGCGCGGTTTTGCCGCGCGGGATAAAATTGCTTGCCCCCGGCCCGCTGCCACCCAATCATAATAGAGCCCCCCGACGCCGCCCTGCCCAGGCCGTGCGGGAAAGGCCCGAAACCATGCCCGATATCGTGTCGAACCCTGCCGTCGCCTCGCCCAGCCTTCTTTCGGGGGCCGCGCATGGTGCCTTCGCCGCCATCGACCTCGGCACCAACAACTGCCGGCTGCTGGTCGGCACCCCCACCCAGGCCGGCTCCTTCCGCGTGCTCGACAGCTACAGCCGCGTCGTCCGCCTGGGTGAGGGGCTGATCACCGAAGGCCGCCTGTCCGACACCGCCATGGACCGCGCCATGGTCGCGCTGCAGGCCTGCGCCCAGAAGCTGCTGCGCCGGCCGCTGAAGCGCCTGGTCGCTGTCACCACCGAGGCCTGCCGCCGCGCCGCCAACGGCGCCGCCTTCGTCGCCCGTGCGCAGGCCGCCACCGGCCTGCCGATCCGCATCATCTCGGCGCGGGAGGAGGCGGAGCTGGCGATGGAATCCTGCGCGCCCCTGCTGCGGCCGCAGGACCGCCGCGGTCTTCTGTTCGACATCGGCGGCGGCAGCACCGAGATCGCCTGGATCCGCGGCGCCGGCGACAGCGCGCAGGGGCGCGCCGAGCTGATCGGCTTCATCTCGCTGCCCTTCGGCGTGGTGACGCTGGCCGAGCGCATGGGCCAGGGCTGCTACACCCCCGAAGGCTTCGACCGCGTCGTCGACGAGGTGGCCGAGCACCTGGCCCGCTTCGACCGCGTCCACAGCATCGGCCGCGAGATCCGCGACGGCGGCGTGCGCCTGATGGGCACCAGCGGCACGGTGACGACGCTGGCCGGCGTGGCCCTGTCGCTGCCCCGCTATTCCCGCCCGCTGATCGATGGCCGCGTGCTGCCCTGCGAGGATGCCGACCAAGCGCTGCGCGACCTCTTCACCCTGGGCCGCGAGGGGCTGAAGGCGCATCCCTGCGTCGGGCCCGAGCGCGCCGACTTCGTGCTGCCCGGCTGCGCCATCTATGCGGCGATCCGGCGGGTCTGGCCCGCCTCCTGCGTGACGGTCGCGGATCGCGGGCTGCGCGAAGGAATGCTATTGCGCATGATGCGCCAGGATCGCAGCCCGCCGCGGCGGGC
>NZ_MLCO01000057.1 GCF_001982615.1 Teichococcus deserti
CGGCTGGGGGAGGATTATCTGCGCGTGCTAGGCTTCTTCCGGTTCCGCGCCCGCTGCAGCACCCGCGCGCCCGAGACCGCCGCCCTCGCCGCCCTCCGCGCCGCCGTCCCCGGCCTGGCCCGCCTCTCCGCCGAGCGCGTCTGGATGGAGCTGAAGCGCCTGCTCGAAGGCCCCTCCCCCGCCGGCAGCCTGGCGCTGATGCGCGACACCGGCGTGCTGCCCGCCATCCTGCCCGAGGCCGGCGCCCTCGACGCCCTGGCCCGCAGCGCGGCACCGGCCGACCCGCTGCTGCGCCTGTCGCTGCTGCTGGACGCCGACCCCACGCCGATCGCGAAACGCCTGAAGCTCTCCGGCGACGAAACCCGCCGCCTGCACGACCTGCTGTCCATCCCGGCCCCGGCGCCTGAGCTGAGCGGCAACGACCTCCGCCGCCTCCTCGCCGAGCACCCGGCCGAGACCGCCACCGCCGCCGCCTGGGCCGCCGAAGCCCGCGACGGACGGAGCCGCGCGGCGCTCAGGACAAGAATCGAAACCACCCCCCGCCCCGTCTTCCCGCTGCAGGGCCGCGACGCCCTTGCCCTCGGCGCCTCGCCGGGGCCCGCCATGGGCAAGGCGTTGAACGACGTGAAGCAATGGTGGATGGAAAACGGCTGCACACCCACCAAAGAACAAACCACAGAAAAATTGAAAGAAAGGCTGGGGGAATGAATTCCCCCGGCGGGGCACTGCCCCGCGCCCCATCTTCTTTTTGTCTATTGGACAAGGGACAAGACCATGCGCCTCTATGACATCCCGGCGCATCAGCCCTTCCTGCCCGCCCTTGCCCGCGGCGTGCTCGACCAGGTCGGCAGCGACCCCCTCGCCCTGTCCCGCACCACCATCCTGCTGCCCACCCGCCGTGCCGCCCTGGCCTTGAGAGAGGCCTTCCTGAAGGCGGCCGAAGGCAGGACCCTGCTGCTGCCGCGCATGCGGGCGCTGACCGGCCTCTCCACCCAGGAAGCCGACGAGCTGGCGCTGCCCACCCTGCTCGACCTGCCCCCGGCGGTGGACCCCGCCCGGCGCCAGGCGGTGCTGACCAGCCTGGTCATGCGCCTGCCCTCCCGCTTCGGCGGCCCCGACACCCCCGAGCAGGCCTGGCGCCTCGCCACCGCCCTGGCCGAGCTGCTCGACGAGACCGCCCTGGAAGACGCCGACTTCGCCAACCTCGCTAGGCTGGTGCCCGAGGAATTCTCCACCCACTGGCAGGTCACGCTGACCTTCCTGCGCGCCGTGCTCGACACCTGGGCCGGCTGGCTGGAGAGCCAGGGGCTGATGGATATCGGCCCGCGCCGCACCGCGGCGCTGCGCGCCCAGGCCGAGGAATGGAAGCGCGCGCCGCCAGCCGACCCGGTGATCGCCGCCGGCATCGGCGCCGGCGGCACCATCCCCGCCGCCGCCGCCCTGCTGAAGGTGGTGGCGCAGATGCCCAACGGCTGCGTGCTGCTGCACGGCGCCGGCGAGATCACCTCGCCCGAGCTCTGGGCCGCCATCGGCGAAAGCCCGACCCATCCGCTGTCGGGCCAGGTGCGGCTGCTCTCGGCGATGGATGCGGCGCCTGGCGACCTGCAGCCCTGGCCGACGGCGATCGCCACCGACCCGGCGCTGGAACGGCGCGCTGCCCTGCTGGCCTGCGCGCTGCGCCCCGCCGCCGGCATCGAGGCCTGGCTGCACCGGCGCCCTGCCCACTGGCGCCCGGCGCTCGAGGGCCTCTCCCTGCTCGACGCCCCCGATGTCCAGGCCGAGGCGGTGGCCATCGCCCTGCTGCTGCGCGAGGCGCTGGAAACCCCCGGCAGCCGCGCTGCCCTGATCACCCCCGACCGCGACCTCGGCCGCCGCGTCGCCGCCGAGCTCACCCGGCACGGCGTGGTCGCCGATGATTCCGCCGGCCAGCCGCTCGGCCAGACGCCGACCGGCGCCTATCTGCGCCTGCTCGGCCGCGCGGTGGCCGAAGGCTTCGCGCCGGTCTCGCTGCTGGCCCTGCTGAAGCACCCGCTGACCGCCGGCGGCCAGACCCGTTCCGAATGGATGGAGGCGGTGCGCCTGCTGGAGCGCCGGGCGCTGCGCGGCCCCCGCCCCGCCCCCGGCCTGCCCGGCCTGCGCGCCCGCGTGCTGGAGGCGTTCCGCCGTGAGAAGGATGCTGTCCTGCTGGCCCGCGTCATCGGGCTGCTCGACGCGCTGGAAACCTGCCTGGCCGGTTTCGAGGAATTGCGCGACAGCCCGGCCCGCCCGCCGGCCGACCTGCTGGAGCGCCACCTGGCCGCCGCCGAGGCGCTGGCCGCCACCCGCGACCGCCCGGGCGGGTTGCGCCTCTACGCCGCGGAAGAGGGCGAGCCGCTTGCCGTCTTCCTCTCGACCCTGCCGCCGGCACTGGCAGAGATGCCGCCGATGAGCCCGGCGGGGTGGCCGGCGCTGTTCGACGTGCTGCTGGAAGGCCCGGCCGCGCCCAGCGTCCGCATCGGCCGCGGCCGCGAGCATGCCCAGCATCCGCGCATCGCCATCCTCGGCCTGCTCGAGGCGCGGCTGCAGGATTTCGACCTGGCCGTGCTCGGCAGCCTGGAAGAGGGCGTCTGGCCGCAGGCGACCGATCCCGGCCCCTGGATGAGCCGCCCGATGCGCGCCGATTTCGGCCTGCCCGAGCCGGAATCCCGCATCGGCCGCGTCGCCGCCGATTTCTTCCTCGGCGCCGCCTGCGCGCCCCGCGTCGTGCTGTCGCGCGCCCGCAAGCGCGCCGGGGCGCCGACCGTGCCCAGCCGCTGGCTGACCCGTCTCGAGACCTTCCTGGCCGGCCAAAGGGGGGACCGGGGCGAGGGGCTGGCCCTGCCGCGCAGCCCGGCGCTGGACTGGGCCAGCCGCATCGACCAGCCGGACGCCGTGCGCCCCTGGCC
>NZ_MLCO01000569.1 GCF_001982615.1 Teichococcus deserti
CGGCCGCGCGGTCGAGGCGGTGGTGGACTGGACCCTGGCGCAGCCCGGGCATGAGGATATCCGCTCGGTCAATGCCGTGGTCGGCGAGACCAATGACGGGCGGCTGAACGACATCCGCGGCCGTGGCGTCACCGGGGAGGATGTGCTGCACGCGCTGGAGACGGCCAGCGGCGGCCCTGTCGAGGAAGGCAGCGTCGGCGCCGGCACCGGCACCGTGGCCTTCGGCTGGAAAGGCGGCATCGGCACGTCGTCGCGCCGGCTGCCGCCGGCGCTGGGCGGCTTCACCCTCGGCGCGCTGGTGCAGAGCAATTATGGCGGCGCCCTGTTAATGGACGGCCATCCGGCCGGCCGTGCCCTGGGGAAATTCTATCTGAAGGAGCATGCCGACAAAGGCGATGCCGACGGCTCCGTCATGGTGGTCATCGCCACTGACGCGCCGCTGTCCGACCGCAACCTGCAGCGCCTGGCGCTGCGGGCCATGGCCGGGCTGGCGCGCACCGGCGCCGCTTTCTCGGATGGTTCGGGCGACTATGCCATCGCCTTCTCCACCCATCCCGAGGTGCGCCGCCCGGCGGCGCACCTCGGGATGGGTGGAGAAGGCGATGGCATAGT
>NZ_MLCO01000570.1 GCF_001982615.1 Teichococcus deserti
ATCATGCCGCCAGCGGCGCCGCGGCCAGGCCCTCGGCCAGGGCGCGCCAGGCGGGCAGCTCGGGCTGGCCGGGCTTGCGCGCGCCGAACAGCATGGCGACGGCCTCGCCGCGCGCGTCCAGCAGCTCGATCGAGGTGACGGCGCCGTCGGCGGTGGGCTTCACCACGCGCCAGATCTCGGCGACCCCGGCCTCCTTCAGGTGCAGGTTGAAGTCGGGGTCCAGCACGTTGAACCAGCCATGGGCATCGACCAGGCGGGAGACCGGGCCGGTGTGGATCTGGATGGCGTGGCGGTTGCCGACGAAGAGCATGACCGGCAGGGCCAGCGCCGCCGCCTGGCGCAGCGCCTCGGCCGCGGCGCCGATCGGCAGGCGCTGCGCCAGGTCGGGACCGGCCAGGCGGAAGGCCTGGCGGCGGCTGGCGCCATGCCGGCGCAGCAGGCCGAAGAAGTCGTGGGTGTCCTGCAGCTGCAGCCATTCGGCGCGCAGGGCAGCGGCATCGACGGCGGCCTCGGCACCAGGCTCCACAGCCGCCGGC
>NZ_MLCO01000571.1 GCF_001982615.1 Teichococcus deserti
CGCCGCCGCCGCCCGACCTGCCCCCGCCGCCCCGCCCGGCCGAGCCGCTGCCGCAGCCCAGCCTGCCGCTGGCCCGCGGCATGGAGCCGCTGCCCGCCGGCGGCTGGCGCCTGTCCGGCAGCCTGGCGCGCGGCCTGGCCGACGCCCCCGCCCACACTGCGCTGACCGGCATCGCCCGCTGGCTGGCCGAGAGCACCGAGGGCCGCGTCACCATCGCCGCCCAGGTGGCCGGCCCCGAGGACGACGTCTCGCTGGCGCGGCGCGATTCGCTGGCGCATGGCCAGGCGATCCGCCGTATCCTCGAGCAGGGCGGGCTGGACGGCACCCGCATCGACATCCGACCGCTCGGCCGCACCGCCGAGGGTCGCGACGCCATCGAGCTGCTGCCCCCCAGCGCCCGCCGCAATCAGAGCCAGAGCCAGAGCCGCCCATGACCCGCCCGAC
>NZ_MLCO01000572.1 GCF_001982615.1 Teichococcus deserti
CCAGGGGAATGAATTCCCCTGGACCCCTTCTTTTTTCTGTCAGTTTAAGCAGGCATGGCGGCGCCGATGCCACCGTCGACCAGGATCTCCGTGCCGGTGATGTGACGAGCTTCGTCGGACACCAGGAACAGCACGGCATGCGCGATGTCCCAGGCATCGCCCATCTTGCCCATCGGCACCTGCGCATCGCGTTTGGCGATGAGCGCCGCAGCATCATTGGCGCCCAGCTGACGCACCAGGCGATGCTCCACCAGGGGCGTGTGCATGAGCCCCGGGATCACCGTGTTGCAGCGGATGCCGGCCTTGGCATGCTCCATGGCGACCGACTTGGTCAGCGCGATGATGCCGTATTTCGACGCGCTATAGGCGATATGCGGGCGCTCGGCGCTCATCCGCAGCGCCGCGATCGAGGACAGGTTGACGATGGCGCCCCGCCCGCGCGCCTTCAGATGCGGCAGCGCATGCTTGCAGCCCAGGAAGGCGCTGCGCAGGTTGAAGTCGATCTGCCGTTCCCAATCGGCCTCGTCCATCGTCTCGGCGCCGCCGGGATGCGAGCCGCCGACATTGTTCACCAGGATGTCGAGCCCGCCGAAAGCCTCGACGCAGGCGGCGACCGCGGCCTCGACCTCGGCCGACGCGGTCACGTCGGCCACATGGGCGCGCGCCTCGCCGCCCTCGCCGCGGATGATCCCCAGCGTCTCCTCCGCCGCCTCGATCCGGTTGTCGAGGCAGAAGACGCGCGCCCCCTGCCGCGCCAGCAGCACCGCCGTCGCCTTGCCA
>NZ_MLCO01000573.1 GCF_001982615.1 Teichococcus deserti
GCGCGCCCGGCCAAGCACCGAGACCGCGGCGCCCACGCTGTTGCCGCCATGCTGCCGGTAGAGCAGCGCTGGCTGCGGATCGGCCATGATCGCGCCGCCCGCGCCGGCGACCAGCAGGTGGCACCACCAGTCATGCATCGAGGCCTCCGGCATCGGCGGCGCCGCCAGCACCAGCCGGCGGGCGGCAGCGTTCAGCATCACCGTGCAGCCGACAGCGATGTTCTCGACCAGCGCGTTGCGCAGCCCGGGCGGGCGGCGGAAGGCCGGCGACAGGCCGATCGGCGCCAGGTCGGCATCGACCAGCTGCTGGCGGGCGCAGTAGAGCGCCGGGCGGCCGGCATCCTGAACAGCGATCCAGGCCCAGGCGCGGGCCAGCTTGTCCGGCAGCCAGACATCGTCCTGGTCGCAGAAGGCGAAGGCCGGGGCATCCTCGGGCGCCGCCGCCAGCAGCCGCATGAAGCTGCCGCCCGGGCCCTGGCGGCCGGCGCCGTCCTGCAGCCGCCGCGCCGCCGGGAAGGCGTCCAGCAGGGCCACGGTCGCATCCGACGACCCGTCGTCGCGCCACAGCAGCGTCCAGGGCGGCGCGTCGCGCTGGGCGGCCAGGCTGTCCAGCTGGGCGGGCAGGAAGCGGGCACCGTTGTAGGTGGCGAGCAGGATCGGCAGGGGCGTCATACCTGGCAGCAATAGGCGGCGGGCCGGGGCAGGGGAAGCGTCAACCCGGGATGGTCCGGCGCAGCTCGGCCGCGGCGGCCAGCAGCGCCGGCAGCAGCCGGTCCTGCACCACCGCGTCGCTGGCCCGCGCCGTCTGCACGCCGATATTCATCGCCGCGACGCAGCGGCCGCGCTGGTCGCGCACCGGCACGGCCAGCGACCGCAGCCCGAGCTCCAGCTCCTCCTCGACCAGGGCATAGCCGCGGGCGCGGGCCTCGGCGACGGCGGCGCGGATGGCGGGGCGGGTGGTGCGGGTATGGGCGGTCAGCGCCTCGGGGGTGAGGCTGGCCAGCAGG
>NZ_MLCO01000574.1 GCF_001982615.1 Teichococcus deserti
GCCTGACGCCGCCCCGTCCCTGGGCCCCGATGACGGACCTGGAATGGGCCGCGCTCCTTCCCTATCTGCTGCACCGCTCGCCGCAGGGCCGGCCCATCGCCGACCTGCGCCAGCGCATGGACGGCATCTTCGCCCTGGCCGTCAGCCACGACCCCTGGCGCCTGCTGCCGGAGCGTTTCGGCAACCCTGACACCGTCGCCCGCTATTTCCGCCGCCTGACCCATGCCGGCCTCTGGCCGCGCCTGCTGGAGGCCCTGGCCGACGCCGCGCCACGCCACCCCCTCCGCGCCATCGAGCATTTCATCGTCCGCGCCACCCGCCGCGCCCACCGCATCCTCGGCCTGCCGCTGGTCGTGCTGATCCGCCGCATCGGCCTGCGTTCCGCCTTGCGCGCGCCCCCTTGGCTGATGCCGGACCCGGATTTGTCCGAAACCTGCATCCGGTTGATCGAAACCACCCGCATCGCCGCGGCCGCCGGCGCCCTGCCCGCCGCGACCCCGCTG
>NZ_MLCO01000575.1 GCF_001982615.1 Teichococcus deserti
ATCTTCCGACGCGTCCGGTCGTCGGCAGCGTCGGTGGTGTCTCAGCGACAGCCCTGGGCCCGTCCCCCCAAAAAGGGCCCAGCGTCCCGTTCCGGCAGGTTCTTCTCGCCGCGCGAAGCGGCTCTCATTGCGCCATCATCACAGTCGCGTCACCGGTTCCAGCTCGTTCCGCCGTTGGCTTGATGCGGGTCAAGGCGGCGGGCAGCGTGATGCGCCACCCTGCGCCGCAGGCCGGGAACGGCCGCCGGCGGCAGAAGGCGCGGGCGACCTTCCCGGGACGCAGACCGTGAAGGATCGCGCATGTCGACCGCCCCCGCTACCCTCCGCCAGCCGCCAGGGGTGAACCCGCTGGCGGTGCCGGACAGCACCTCGCCGCCCATCGCCTCCGGCCCGGAACCAGGCTCCAACCGCAAGCTCGGCTTCCTGCTGCTGGCGATCGGCCTCTATCTGGCGGTGATGCTGCTGCCGACGCCGGCCGGGCTGTCGGCCTCGGGCCAGGTGGCGCTCGCCTTGCTGGCGCTGGTGATCACGCTGTGG
>NZ_MLCO01000576.1 GCF_001982615.1 Teichococcus deserti
CAGGTGGCCGGGGTCGATGGCATGCAGCCGGCGCTTCTCGGCGGCAGGCGTCAGGGCCAGGGCGGGGCTGGACAGGATGGCGTCGCGCCCGCCGGCCTCGATCACCGAATGCTGCATCATCAGCAGGACGTCGGGGCCGGCGGTGGCGGCGGCCTCGGCGGAGAGCGGGCGGTAGCCCTGGAAGCCGGCCATCGGGTTGACGCCGCCGGCGGCCTCGATCAGCGCATGGGCATGGGTGCCGGCACCGGCGACCAGCGGCGCGCCGCGGCCGGTCGACAGCAGGAAGACCACCCGCGGCTTCGGCGCCGCCGCGACGGCCGCATCCAGCGCGTGCCAGTCGGCGTCGACGGCCGCGGCCAGGGGGGCGCCGTCGCGCTCCACTGCGCGGGCGGCGGCCAGGATCTTCTGCGAGACCGCCTCGGGGCCGGCGCCATCGGCGACGACCGCGACCGGCATGCCGGAGGCGCGCAGCACCTCGACCGCCTGGGCCGGGCCGGCCTGGTCGGAGAGCAGCAGCAGGTCGGGCGACAGGCCGACGATGCCCTCGGTCGGCAGCTGGCGGAGGTAGCCGAGCTGGGGCAGGCGGGTGACGGCGGCGGGGAAGAGGCTGCTGTTGTCGACCGCCACCAGCGCGTCCTGCAGGCCGAGGGCGCAGACCGTCTCGACCAGGGCCGGTCCGATGGCGACGATGCGGCGGGGGGTGGCGGCACGGGCGACGGCCGGGGCGGCAAGCGCGGCGCCGGTGGCCTGCAGCAGGTGGCGGCGGGAGATCATGCGACGGCCTCCAGGAGAACAGGGGGGAGAGGATGGACCT
>NZ_MLCO01000577.1 GCF_001982615.1 Teichococcus deserti
GGGTGGCGGGTGTCGCGGTGCTGGCGGGGCCGGCGGCCTTCGGGGCCGGGGCAGAGTTCACCGCGATCCTGGCCGGACTGGGCGCCTGCCTGTCCTACGCCTTTGCCGGCATCTATGGGCGGCGGTTCCGCCGGCTGCAGGTGGCGCCGATGGCGGCCGCGGCGGGGCAGACCACGGCCAGCACGGTGCTGGCGCTGCCGCTGATGCTGGTCTGGGACAAGCCCTGGCTGCTGCCGATGCCAGGGCCCGGGGTGTGGCTGGCGGTGCTGGCGCTGGGGCTGGTCTCGACCGGCATTGCCTACGCGCTGTATTTCCGGCTGCTGGCGGAGGCGGGGGCGACCAACACCGCCCTGGTGACCCAGCTGGTGCCGGTGATGGCGATCCTGCTGGGCGTCGTCTTCCTGGGCGAGAGCCTGCTGCCGCGCCACCTGGCGGGGATGGCGCTGATCGCGACCGGCTTCTGCCTGATCGATGGACGCATCTTCAGGCGGCCTGGATCCCCTTGAGGAAGCGGTCGACGCCGGTGTTGAGGGCGTCGGTGGTCTTGTCGACCTCGCTGGAGGCGGCGCGCAGCTGATCGGCGGTGCGACCGCTGGTCTCGGCGGCGCTTTGCACCACGCCGGTTTCGCGCGAGACGGCAGCGGCGGCCTGGGCGGTGCCGGCGATGGTGCGGGCAATTTCCTGCGTCGCGGCGCCCTGCTGCTCCACCGCGGCGGCGATGGCGGCGGCGGTCTGGTCGATCTCGGCGACGACGCCGGCGATGCTGCGGATCGCCTCGACCGCCAGGCTGGTGGCGCCCTGGATGGCGCCGACCTGCTGGCCGATCTCTTCGGTGGCCTTGGCGGTCTGGCTGGCCAGGTTCTTCACCTCGCTCGCCACCACGGCGAAGCCCTTG